>CAZCOF010000050.1:0-11217 GCA_964500095.1 uncultured Oscillospiraceae bacterium | reverse complement strand
ACCCTGAGCCTTACCTGACTGCAATAAAACAACAGCAATCAATATTAAAGATAATATTAAATGTATTACACGAACTACTGTAAGCCACATAGCCTACTACACCTCCAAACAAGTTTTCTTACAAAATTACTCGTCTTTAAGACCAAATTTCTTTCTGAATTTTTCAACACGGCCGCCTGTATCAACGAGCTTCTGCTTACCTGTGAAGAAAGGATGACACTTTGAACAAATTTCGACTGTGATGTTTTCCTTTGTTGAACCTGTTTCGATAATTTCACCGCAAGCACACTTGATTGTTGTCTGCTTGTACTCCGGATGGATACCCTGTTTCATATATTTCACCTCTTTCGAACCAATAAATAACTGTTTAAATGCTGTATTTACAGTAAAAAATACACATTTTCATAATACAACATTGAGATTATAACACATTTTTTTTGAATTTGCAACAGTTTTTTTAAATTTTTTTAAGTTTTTATATATCAAGATTTTTTTCTTTTAAACGTTTTTCAATAAAGCCATCATAAAACACAAGCTTGATAACTGCAACGACAGGAACGCCTATAAACATACCGATAACACCGCCAAATGTTCCGCCTATTGCAACACCCGCTATAACCAGAAGCGGACTTATACCTACTCTGTCGGATGTGATTTTCGGTCCTATCAACACATTATCAACTATCTGCATACCCAAAATGAACACCAAAAGTATAAGTGCCTGAATCGGGTCATACAAAAGAAGTAAAGCCACACAAGGTATACTTCCTATCCACGGACCGATATAAGGAATCATATTCGACACCGCAAGCACCAAGCTTATAACAGGTGCAAAGTGAATTCCTAAAGGTGCTAATACCACAAGACCAAGTACAAATATTACAAACGCCTGAACTAATTTGCTTAAAATAAAATCATAAAAAATCCTGTTGACTTTTCTTCCGCATTCTAAAACATTTTCTGCTCTTTCTTCGCTAAATATTGCATAAGTAAGACGTGTTACCTGTCTTAAAATACGGTCCTTGCCATGCAGAAAATAAATCGAAATAACTATGCCAAAAACAACATTCAGAATAAATTTTGCAGAACCCGTTACAGCAGTACCTACTACTCCGCCGACCTTTTCGACATCAAGCTTCGTTGTTGCCCAGCTCGTTACATTGTCCGCTATCTGCGAAAGGACAGTATTCAATTCTTCTGTGACATCAGGGTTTAAAAAGGCGAATGTAGAATTAACCCAGTTTTGAAAATTTGCCAGATATCCCGGAAGATTTTCAGCAAAATCAGATACCGCTGCAACAATTTTCGGAATGATGCTTACAAAAAATACGGTAATAAGTCCTAAAACAACCAAAAACACAGCTGCAATAATTATACTTCTTATTGCCGCACGCCTTTTTTCGGGAGTGTTTTCTTTAACTACTCTTTTTTCAATTTTTGAAACTAAAGGGTTCAAAAAATATGCAAATACCCAACCGTATATAAAATACGAAACACACGAATATACCGTATCAAGCGTTGCCGCTATTGACATATTTGTGGAAAACACCAATTTAAAAAGCAAAAAAGCAACTAACAAAATCGGTATAAGATCCATATGCTTTAATTTGAATTTCTTCACCCTTACCACTCCTTATTTTTCGTTAAAGTATTCTATTATTCCGCAATAGACAGACCAAGCAAGCTGTCTTTGGTAACTTTCATCCTTTAAAAGCCTTTCTTCTTCCGCATTTGACAAAAATCCGCATTCTACCAAAACCGCAGGAATCTGTGCCTTATCCAAAAGATATATAGAAGAATCTGCTTTTTTTACTTCACGTTTATTTTGCGGATTTAACGCCGCTATCATACTTTTTTGTATACATTTTGCGAGTAATTCGCTGTTTTTGTTATTGCCCGAATAAAAAACCTGCGGTCCGCTGTATTTTGAATCGGAAAATTTATTCATATGGATGCTTATAAAAACTTGTGCATCGGAGTTTTTTATAAATTCCTCGCGGTTTTTAATATCTGATACTTTTTTGTTTTTTATACTGCCCGAAACGTCGTAAATTCCGTTATCGTCAGAGCGTGTCAGTAAAACCTGAGTGCCGTTTGACTCAAAAAACTTTTGAAGCGTCATAGCAACGGACAGATTCAAATCCTTTTCTAAAACTCCTGAGTTTCCTACAGCACCGCCGTCGGGAGAACCGTGTCCCGCATCGACAATTATCGTTTTTCCTTCGGTCGGCAAAAAAGCTTCTTCAGTCAAAAAAAACTTCTCCTTTGCCACACCGAGCAAAAACACAGACAACACCGCAAACGCTGTTATTATAAAAATCTTTTTCTTTTTAAAAACAAATAGCACAAAAATCACCCTTAATAAGTCTTTTTTAAAACTTATTCAAAAAAGGGAAATTTTATACAAAAAAGGCTGCGAAAAGAGGCTGCAGCCTTTTTTTAAATTTAAATTAGTACTTTACTTTAACCTTTTTTAAGATGTTGTCTTTTTTAACAATATCTAATGTGTCCTTCATAGCATCGAGATATGCTCCAAACTTCTCGTTTTCCATCGAGCCTTGAACATTGTCTAAAAGTGTCATATAGTCTGAATGAGTTTCGTTTATTTCACATCTTTTTATGATATGCCAGCCGTAGTCACTTTCTACCAAAGAAGGATTAACCTCACCAACATTCACTGCAAACGTACCTTGTGTAAATTCTGTTACCATCTGACCGCCGTCTAATGTGTAGCCTTCTTTTGAAATCAGGTAACCTGAAGGGCTGCTTTCCATACCCGGATCTTCGTTATACTCTGTAATTAAGTTGTTGAAGTTTTCACCGGCCAGGGCTTTTTTAAGAACATCTTCTGCTTTTGCTTTTGCTTCTTTTGCGTAGGCTTCATCAACTTCTTCACTGTCTTCGGGCTTGTTCAAAATCAAAACGTGCTGAACCAAAGCATAATCTTCGTTGATTTTTTTTGTAATATCTTCGTTAGCAACAGAAAGAGCTTCTGAATCGTTTGATAAAACGTGTGAATAGTACTTGTTTATCAGTTGCGATTTTTCCATAATGTCAGCATAGGTTTTTTTGCTTACGCCGTAGGCTTTTATTGTTTCATCCATACCTTCGGTTGAACGAGCCTGACTTCTTTCTTCTTCAGTCAATGTAATACCTGCTTCTTTTGCCTTAACCACTGCGATTTCATTTCTTAAAACCTGATTTAAAGCTTCTTCCTTAATATAGTCAGACGCGATTTTTCCTTCTACTGTTCCGTTTTTCAAAAATTCCTGTGCCGCTGCTTCATCTGCAAGATTTTGCTCGCTTAACACCTGCATTTTGTTAACTTCTACATAAAACTTGTACTCTTCTTCTGTAATCTGACTTCCGTCTACTGTGATAACCGTACGACTTACACTAAGACCGTTAATACTCATTAAAACTCCAAATGCAACACAGATTATTACAATGGCTGCAATCCATTTAATTGCTGATTTAAAACCTTTCAACAAAAACACTCCTTTTATAATTGTAATTGACTACATTATACACTAAATTTTGTCAGTATGCAATAGTTTATTGTACTCTTTAAACAATTTTTTAACAATTTCCAAAATATCTTCGTTTCCCTTTGGGTTTGTCTTTAGTACCATATGCGGTTTTTCGCCTGCTGAAACAAAAAATCTTCCTTCAAATACGGCAACAAGCCCGGACACCGCCCGAATATCCATATCACCCTTAAAATAGCAAATAATATTTTCGTCTTTTAAAGTTACTTCTTTAACGTTTGCATCCTTTGCCAGATATTTAATTTCTGCGATTTTTAAAAGGCTTTCAACAGATTTCGGCAAATCGCCAAAACGGTCGCAAATTTCGCTTTCTACTTCTAATTTTTCTTCTTCGTTTTCAATAGATGCTATTTTTTTGTAAATATCAAGTCTTGTCGAGTGATTTTTAACGAAACTCGGCGGAATGTACGCTTCAACGTTGATGTCAATATTTGGCTGCCAGCTTTCTTCTTGCGGTTTTCCTGTGATTTCGCTTACACTCTGTGCCAAAAGCTCGCAGTACATATCATAACCGACCGTATCAATGTGACCGTGCTGTTCTGCTCCTAAGATATTACCTGCTCCCCTTATTTCTAAATCACGCATAGCAATTTTAAAGCCTGAACCGAACTCTGTAAATTCCTTAATCGCACGAAGTCTTTTTGATGCTACTTCTGATAAAACCTTATCAGGTCTGTAGGTAAAATATGCAAAAGCACGTCGGGAGCTTCTGCCTACTCTGCCCTTTAACTGATAAAGCTGGGAAAGTCCCATTTTGTTTGCATCTTCAATGATTATCGTGTTCACATTCGGAATATCAAGTCCCGTTTCTATAATCGTTGTGCAGACTAAAACCTTTATATCGCCGTGCGACATATCCATCATAATGTTTTCGAGTGTATCTTCATCCATTGCTCCGTGAGCATAAGCTACACGCTCATCAGGAAATGCGTCTTGTATCCTTTTTGCAACTGCTGAAATACTTGCAATTCTGTTGTGGATATAGTACACCTGACCGCCGCGTGAAAGTTCACGTCTTATGGCATCATATAATACCGCATCGTTTTTTTCCATAACGATAGTACGCACAGGGAAACGATTTTCGGGCGGCTCGGTTAAAACACTCATATCCCTTATATTTATCATTGACATATGAAGTGTACGGGGTATCGGGGTTGCAGAAAGCGTTAGGACATCTACGTTTGTTTTCATTTCTTTTATCCGTTCTTTGTGCTTTACACCAAAGCGCTGCTCTTCATCGACTACCAAAAGTCCCAAATCCTTAAACTCTACATCGGCACCCAATAGTCTATGTGTTCCGATTACAACATCTATCTCACCTGATTTTAGCTGTTTTATGATTTTTGTCTGCTCTTTTTTTGTTTTAAATCTTGAAAGGTCGGCAATTGTAATAGGGTATTTTTTCATACGCTCACAAAACGTATTAAAATGCTGCATAACTAAAACCGTCGTAGGTGCAAGTATCGCAACCTGTTTTGAATCCATAACGGCTTTAAATGCCGCACGCAGTGCAACTTCTGTTTTTCCATACCCTACATCTCCGCACAGGAGTCTGTCCATACTTCGTGTGCTTTCCATATCTTTTTTGATTTCTGCTATACTTATTAGCTGGTCGTCGGTTTCAACGTACGGGAACGCTTCTTCAAAGGATTTTTGCCACTCGGTATCAGGTGAAAACGCAAAGCCCTTTGACTGTTGTCGCGCAGCATACAAAGCAACTAATTCACGAGCCAGCTCTTCTGTTGATTCTTTTACCTTTTTCTTCTGACGGGAAAAGTCCGCACCGCCCATACGGTTTAAGCGGATTGTACCTTCTTTGCCCACATACTTTTGCAAAACGTCAAGCTGTGATGTCGGCACATACAAAAAGTCATCGCCGTTATATTTAATTTTTAAATAATCGCGTCTTTTTCCCTCAACCTCTAAGGTATCAAGACCTAAGTATTGTCCTATACCGTGTGTGTGGTGTACAACATAGTCACCAATATCTAAATCGTTAAAATCGCGGATTTTACTTGCTGAGTCTAACTTTTTACGCTTACCTTTTTTCTTGGGAGCTTTGCCGAAGATTTCTTCTTCGCCAAAAACTGCAATTTTTTCTTCTTCATAGTAAAAGCCGCGAAAAAGACCGCCACGAGCAAAATTAATCTTTGTCCTTAGGAGCGTTTCATTTTGATTTATATTAAAGCCCTGAGCCTTTAAATCTTCCGAAAGCTTTTCTTTTGCATCATCGCTTACGCTGAAAATTACGCTGTATCCGTTCTTTAAAAAGTCACGTACTTCTTCGTAGAACTTTTCTCTTTCGCCTAAGGATTTTCCTAAATCACCGACTGTAACATTGATTTCTGATGTCGGTTTGTAGTCACGGCAGGAATACGGAAGTTCCAAAAATCCCAAAAACGGATGCTTTAATAATTCACGCAAAACATCGTAATAGTCGTGAACGTATTTCTTTTTAAATATAAAGTTTTCGTTCTTTTCAGAAAGTGCCTTAACTGTTTCTTCAATATCCCATATAAGACCGTCATTTCGCTCGGAAATTTTTTGCGGTTCATCAAAAAACACATACGCATCGTCATCAAAATACTCTAAAACAGACGTTTCTTTAGAAGCAACAGAAAAGCTGTCGTTTGCAGCACCAATAGATGCCCGCTCAAGATTTTCTACAGAAACCTGAGTAAATACATCAAACTGACGGATTGAGTCTATCTCATCACCAAAAAACTCTATTCTTACAGGATTTTCCATTGAAGGTGCAAACACATCGAAAATACCGCCACGAATGGCAAACTGTCCCTTGCCTTCTACTGTATCTTCTCTTACATAGCCCAAGTTTACAAGCTTTTTTGCTATATCGTCAAGTGGTATTTCATCGCCGACAGATAAATTTATTACGCTTTCCTTATAAGAATTTAAATCAACCGTAAACTGCAAAAGTGCATCTAATGACATTACGGTTATAGTCTTGGTGCGGTCAGAAAACGCTAATTTTTCTATTACTTCCAGCCGCTGGTTTAAAAGCTCGTTACTCTTTGCATCGGCTTTGTAAAACTCGAGCTCTTTTGACGGGTAGTAATAAACGTTATCGCCTAAATAATACATTAAATCATCTGCTGTTTTTTTAGCTTCGTAGTCACTGTCGGTGATATATAAGCCCTGAGTGTTTAAATCTTCACATAACGATGCGGCAAAATGTGCTTTTGCAGGGTGGGTTAATCCTACGACATTCTTTGCACCTTTGCCGGGTAACTTCATTATTTTATTGTAGGCTCCAATCTTTTTTACTGCTTTTTGTAATAGCATCAGTATACCTTTCCGTTAAACGAATTCATCGCAGCATCTATCTTACCATTTATCATCATTGGAATAGCTTCATCCACTATATCATCAACTGCTTTTGATAAGTGTGCTACTTCTTCCTTTGAAAATTTTCCCAGCACCCAGTCTGCCAAATCGTAGTGTTCAGGGGAAGCACCTACACCTATTTTTATTCTTATAAACTCATCGCTTTTAAGCTGATAAATGATAGACTTTATCCCGTTGTGACCACCGTCTGAGCCTTTTTTTCTTATTCTTATTTTTCCTACGTCTAGGCTCACATCGTCGTGAATTACAATGACATTTTCGGGCGGAATTTTATAAAATGCACAAATTTCACGAAGGCTCTCTCCCGACAGATTAACATACGTCTGCGGCTTTACCAAAATTACCTTTTCGCCTGAGATAACACCTTCGCCGATTAGTGCTTTATGCTTTATCTTATTGATTTTAATTCCGTATTTTGACTCTAAATAATCCATCGCAATAAAACCGATGTTGTGTCTTGTTCCTTCGTATTTTTTACCCGGATTTCCTATCCCTAAAATTACGTACATATCTTTCTCCCTACTTTACATAAGTGATTGCCACACCGTCACCAATGGGCAAAATATTAGTTTCAAACCGCTCATCGTGGCATAAAAAGTCTAAATATTCACGAAGCTTTCGTGTTATTGTATCGTGTTTTTTTACCACAAATTCGTCACTCGCCGTCATACCAAAATACAAAACATCATCAGTTAGAATCACCCCGCCCGACTTTATGAGCTTTAAGCTTTTTTCAAAGTGGTCACGGTACTGCCCCTTGGCAGCATCTATAAATATAAAATCATATTCACCGGTTAAACTATCCAAAACTTCCGTCGCATCACCGAAAACACAACGAATTCTATCATCAACACCGCGACGCTTTATATTCTCTTTTGCCATCAGCAAAACTTCTTCGTCACGCTCAATCGTGGTAACGTGTGAATTTTTTCCTGCATACTTTAACATAAGTATTGAGCTGTAGCCGATTGCAGTTCCTACTTCTAATATTTTTTCAGGCTTTAAAATCGATAAAATCACTGAAAGCAACCTTTCAACCTGCGGTTTTACTATATAAATATGGTTTTTTTCAGCATACTCGCGTAATTCTTTAAAAAAATGTTCTTCCTTTTTGTGAGTTTCATTTATGTAGCTCTTTATATAATCATACTGTATATCATTCATTTAGTAATAGCTCCTTAAGGTATGAAAATCTTTTCGCCTCATAGTCGTTGTCAACCATTTTAAACAGTGCGGCTTTTTGACCAACCAAGACAACCATATTTTTAGCACGTGTTATTGCCGTATACAACAAATTTCTGCTAAAAAGCTTTTCCGTTCCCCAAAAAATCGGTATTATAACCGTGTCAAATTCACTACCCTGACTTTTGTGAACGGTTATGGCATAGGCAAGCTCCAATTCTTCCAGCATTGCATTTTCATAATTTACAACTTTTCCGTCATCATACGTGACAGTAAGAGTTGTCGGCTTAATTTCTGAAATTCGCCCGATATCGCCGTTATAGATACCGTAGCCTTCTTCGCCATCTTTTCTTTTCCACTTTAGGTCGTAGTTGTTTTTTATCTGCATCACTTTATCGCCTTCGCGAAAAACTCTGTTTAACAACACTCTTTCCTGCTTTTTTTCACTTTTCGGATTTAATATGTTTTGCAAGCCGCAATTTAAGGCGATTACACCGACTCCTGTTTTTTTCATCGGCGTTATTACCTGAATGTCTGAAAAGCTGTCAATCCCATACGCCGTCGGAAGCCTTCTTGAAACTAAATCCATCAGCTTTTCGTAGGTACTTTCTGCATTTTCTGCATCAACAAAGAAAAAATCCTTGTCTTTTACATTTAAAACAGGGTATTCTCCTTCGTTTATTCTGTGAGCATTTACGACTATCATACTTTCTTCCGCCTGACGAAATACAGTATCTAATGCTACTGTTGGCACAACACCGCTTTTTATAATATCGTCTAATACGTTTCCCGCACCGACAGACGGCAACTGGTCAGCATCGCCCACAAGTATCAGCCTTGCACCGAATTTCACAGAAGAAATCAAAGAACTCATCAAAATCGCATCAACCATACTGACTTCATCGACAATTATTACGTCCTCTTCTAAGGGTTCAGCATTCGTGCGTGAATATTCCCGCAAAACATCGTCTTCTGCATATCCTACTTCTAAGAGTCTGTGAATAGTTTTTGCCTCTTTTTTTGAAAGCTCGGTCATTCTTTTTGCAGCACGTCCTGTCGGGGCGCAAAGGGAAATTTTTAACCCCTGTTTTTCAAAAAGCTTGATTAAAAAGTTAATAGCTGTGGTTTTTCCCGTACCGGGACCGCCTGTGATTACCGTCACACCCGATGTGAGCGCGAGCTTTACGGCTTTTCGCTGTTTATCGGCTAAGGTCACGCCTTCTTCTTTTTCGATTTTTTCTATCTCTTTATCAGAAATCTCTTTTTTCGAAGTATTGAAGTTTTTTAATATATCCAAAAGACTTTCTGCTATCACTCGTTCTGCACTAAAAAGTGCAGGCAAAAATACGGCATCTTTTCCGTCGCAAGTTTTCTTAACAACAAGCTGATGCTCTGACAATAGCTTTGTGAGTGCATTTTCCGCCTCAATACTTTCTACTTCTAACATTTTAACTGTATAAAAAATTAAGACTTCTTTTGGCAGATACGTGTGTCCTTCATTTTGTGCAAAATGGGTGAGAATATATTTTATGCCCGCCTTTATTCGCTCGGTGCTGTTTTTATTAACACCTGAAAGCGTTGCAACTTTGTCTGCTGTTTTAAAGCTTATTCCCTTTATTCTTTCGCATAAAACGTAAGGGTTTTCTTTTATCTTTTCAACCGAATTTTTTCCTAAAATATCATAGACCTTAATAGCAAAGCGAGCAGAAATATCAAACTTTTGCAAAAACATAATAAGGTGTTCTTTTTCATAGACAGCCATATAGCTTTGGTTAATTTTCATTGCCCGCTCAAAAGAAATTCCCTTGATTTCGGCAAGCCTTTCAGGGTTGTCTGCAATTATTTTAAGTGCTTCTTCACCGAAATAATCTACTATTCGCTCCGCCATCTTTTTTCCTATGCCTTTTATCACGCCTGATGAAAGGTAGGTTAAAACGGCATCCTTTGTTTCAGGCTTAATTCGTTCAAAATATTCTATCTTTAGCTGTTCTCCGTAGTTTGGGTGGTTTACCCATTTGCCGTAAACCATTAAAATTTCGCCGCACTTTATATAAGGCACAGTACCCACGCAGGTAATAAGACCGGCGTCTTGATCTTCTAAATCGAAAATCGCATAGCCGTTGTCTTCGTTTACATATATAATTTCATCTACTGTGCCGCGAAATGCGTCTAATTCTTTCATATACCAAATTCTCCAATGTGTTTTCGTACCTTCTCGTACAAATCTTTATCCAAACAATCAAACCATTTATAATCACTGCGTCTAAACCACGTAAGCTGACGTTTTGCATAGTTTCGGCTGTTTTTCTTGATTAACTCTATGCACTCATCTTCAGTTATTTCGCCGTTTAGTGCCATTACGACTTCTTTATAGCCTATGCCCTGTATTGATTGAGCGTTTTTTGGTACTCCTGATGATAGCAAATCCTTTACTTCTTGAAATAACCCACGCTTTATCATAATGTCAACTCTTTTGTTTATACGCTCATACAAAAGCTCTCTTTCGCAATTAAGCCCGATAAGGCAAAAATCGTATGGGGATGTTCTGAGTTTTGATACTTTTTCTAATTCTTTTTTTGTTTTTCCCGTTGTTTCATAAATTTCAAGTGCTCGAATCACCCGCTTTGTGTTGTTAGGGTGAATTGCGTCGGCTGATTCAGGGTCAATTTCTTCTAAACGCTTGTGCATTGCTTCTATTCCGAGCTCTTCTAATTCTTTATTTAGTCGCTCACGGACCGACGTGTCGGCATCTGCGTCTGAAAACTCAACGTTATCAACTAATGATGATATGTAAAGTCCCGTACCGCCCGTAATTATCGGCACTTTGTTTTGCGTGAGAATATCGTCGATTTTCTCTTTTGCATCTTTTACATAATCTGCTACAGAATAGGTGCCCACAGGCTCTAAAAAGTCCATTAAATGATGCACTACGCCCTGTTTTTCAACTTCATTCGGCTTTGCACTTCCGATATTTAGTTTTTTGTAAATTTGAATTGAGTCAGCAGAAATTATTTCTGTGTTCAATTCTTTGGCTAGTCTTACAGACAATGCAGTTTTTCCCGTAGCTGTAGGACCTGCAATTACTAAAACCTTATTATTCATTTAAACTATCCTTTTGAAC
>CAZCOF010000049.1:0-11236 GCA_964500095.1 uncultured Oscillospiraceae bacterium | reverse complement strand
CTTGCTTTATGAGCTTGTTGATCTCGGAGCTACATACGGCTGGAGAACATTTAAAAAAGACGTGTTAGCTAAAAAATTTTTACACCTTAATATATACGCATATCGACACAGGGGATATTTTAGAGTAATTGACAGCTTGGAATGTTACCTGTCAGCGAATATGGATATGCTAAAAAAAGATATTAAAGATGAGATATTTAACAAAAATCAACCGATTTTAACCCGCACAAAGGACTCGGTTCCCACAAAGTACGGCGACAATGCACGTGTCAAAAATTGTTTTGTTGCAGACGGGTGCGTGATTGACGGAGAAGTTAGTAACAGTGTGATTTTCAGGAATGTAAAGATTTCGTCGGGTGCAGAAATCAAAAACTCGGTAATTATGCAGAATTCACGGATTGAAAGCGATGTGAGCTTAAATTGTGCCGTCGTTGACAAAAATGCAATCGTCACATCACACAAAAAGCTTTACGGAGAAAAAACTCAGCCGATTGTAATAAAAAAAGGAAAAATTGTTTGATTTAAGGAGTGATTTTTAAAAAATGCGAGTTTTGTACGCAGCATCGGAATGTGTGCCGTTTTTAAAAACAGGCGGTCTTGGTGATGTAGTCGGGGCGCTTTCTCAAGCGATGCTAAAAGAAGGAATTGATGCAAGGGTAATTATGCCGCTTTATAAAAATATCCCTTTGAAACTAAAGGAAAAAATGGAGTTTTTGGGATATTTTTATGTTACCATAAGCTGGCGGCAAAATTACTGCGGTGTGTTTCGTGCTGTTTTAGATGACGTTGTTTATTACTTTGTTGACAATGAGCAGTATTTTAACCGTGAGCAAATTTACGGAGAATATGACGACTCTGAAAGGTTTGCCTATTTTTCAAAGGCAGTGCTTGATATTTTAAATTTTATAGATTTTTTCCCTGACATCATTCACATAAACGACTGGCACACGTCATTAGTCCCCGTTTATTTGGAAGCGTTTTACAGGCAAGATGCAAGGTATCAGAATATAAAGACTGTTTTATCTATTCACAATATCGAATTTCAGGGAAAGTATAACCCCATTATCTTGGGAAGTATTTTCGGACTTGGTGCAGACTTTCGCTCGCTTTTGATGTATGACGGGGACATAAACCTTCTAAAGGGTGGAATAGAAAGCTGCGATATGATTGTAACGGTAAGTAAAACGTATGCAAAAGAAATATTAGGAAAAACACACTCGCACAGACTTTGTGACATTTTGGTTCCAAGACAGTATAAGTTACGCGGAATAGTAAACGGAATTGATACGGAAAAATTCAATCCCGAAACGGACTTTGCGATATATAAAAATTATAACTATGAAACCATACGGTTTAAATCACTCAACAAAAAAGCACTTCAAAAGGAAATGGGGCTTGACATTGACAACAATATTCCGCTGATTGGAATGGTCACAAGGCTCACTAAACAGAAGGGAATAGACTTGATACAGGAAGTGGCAGAAAAAATCGCAAACTTAAACGTTCAGGTTATAGTTTTGGGTACGGGGGATGAGAGTTTTGAGAAATTTTTACGCGACTGGGAATGGATGAACCATCAAAACATCAGGGGATATGTAGGTTTTTCAGGAGAGCTTGCACAAAAAATATATGCAGGGGCAGATATTTTCTTGATGCCGTCAAGGTCTGAACCCTGCGGTCTTTCGCAGATGATTGCGATGCGTTACGGAACTGTGCCGATTGTTCACGCCGTCGGCGGGCTAAAAGACACGGTAGAACCCTTTAACCCTGAAACAAAAACGGGAACAGGCGTTACCTTTCAAAGCTGCAATGCCTACGATATGTTAGACGCAATTAAAAGAACGCTTTCACTATATAACGACAAAAGTATGTGGCGTATTTTGCGAAAAAACGCAATGTTAAAAGATTACAGCTGGAAAAAATCTGCACAAGAATATATGGAAGTCTATGAAGAAGTATTAAGATAGGAGAAAAAATGAACGATTTATCTAAAAAAATAAGCGAAAATCTTGAAAAAATTTTAGAAGTGAATTTTGGTGCGGATATATCCGCAGCAAATAAAAGACAGGTTTATCAGGCGCTTTTAATGTCTGTAAATGCAGCTTTAGCGGAAAAACGCTCCGATTTTTCTAAAAAAGTAAAAGAGCAAGAGGCAAAGCAGGTTTATTATATGTCGATGGAGTTTTTGGTGGGAACGTCACTAAAAAACAACCTGTGGAATCTGGGAGTAGAAGACGAAATAAAAAGCTTTCTGAAGGACAAGGGCTTTGACATTGAAGATTTTTATGAAGAAGAGCCTGACGCAGGACTCGGAAACGGCGGACTCGGTCGTTTGGCATCTTGCTATATGGACTCACTAACTACGCAGTCTTACCCCGTTACAGGCTTTTCAATCAGGTATGAATTCGGCATATTTAAACAGGTCATAATTGACGGCTGGCAAAACGAATTTCCCGACAGTTGGATAGATAAGGCGGGCTATTGGTTAAATAAAAGAGAAGACGAAGAAGTAGAAGTCCGCTTTTTTGGTGATGTACACGAATACTGGACAGACAAAGGCTTAAAGACAGAGCACAAAGACTACGTAAGTGTAATAGCCACGCCGTATGATTTGTTTGTTTCAGGCTTTAATACAGATGCTGTAAACACCCTAAGGCTCTGGAGTGCAAAGTCAACATCGGGGTTTAATATGGACCTTTTTTCTAAGGGTGAGTATGTAAAATCCACAGAAGATGAAGCAATAGCATCGTCAATTTCTAAGGTTTTATACCCTGCTGATGACACATATCAGGGAAAATCGCTAAGATTAAAGCAGCAGTATTTCTTTGTGAGTGCATCACTACAGCAAATTACAAAAAAGCACTTTAAAAAATATGGTACGTTTGATAATTTCTCCGAAAAAGCTGTAATTCATATAAATGATACGCATCCGTCGCTTTGCGTACCTGAATTATTGCGAATTTTAATGGATGACTATGGCTGCAACTGGGAAAAATCGTGGGAGATAACGTGTTCTTCAATCGCCTATACAAACCATACTGTTATGAGTGAAGCTTTAGAAAAGTGGCCTGTTGACTTAGTAAAATCGCATCTTCCGAGAATTTATACGATAATTGAAGAAATAAATCGCCGATTTTGCGAAAATGTTTATAAAAACCACGCAAGTCATGCCAAAAACATCAACAATATGTCAATCATCGAGGGCGGTATGGTAAAAATGGCGAATTTGTCGATTGCGGGAAGTTTTAGTGTAAACGGTGTTTCTAAGCTTCATTCCCAAATCTTAAAGGATGACACGTTTTCTGACTTTTACAAGATTTCTCCTGATAAGTTTACAAACGTCACAAACGGTATAACCCACAGACGTTGGTTGTGTCAGGCAAACCCGATGTTGTCGCAGCTGTTGTGCGAAAAAATCGGTGACGGCTTTATGACGGATTTGAGTGAGATTAAAAAATTTAATGATTTTATAAATGATTCGTCAGTTTTGGAGACACTGGGTAAAATAAAGCAGGCAAACAAGAAAAGATTGGCAGATTATGTATCTAAAAAGAACGGAATAAATTTAAACACCGAGTCACTTTTTGACGTTCAGGTCAAAAGACTTCACGAATATAAACGGCAGCTCTTAAATGCTTTACACATCATAGATTTGTATTTAAGGATTAAACAAGACGGACTCAGGCCTATGCCAAAAACTTTTATATTTGCCGCAAAAGCGTCATCGGGATATTTTATGGCAAAAGAGATTATAAGGCTGATTTGTGCTATTTCTGAGCTGATTGAAAAAGACCCTGCGGTTCGTGATTATATAAAGGTTGTGTTTGTTGCTGATTACAAGGTTTCGCTTGCTGAGATTATCATTCCTGCAGCCCAAATAAGCGAGCAGATTTCAACTGCGGGCAAAGAAGCGTCAGGCACGGGAAATATGAAGCTTATGATTAACGGTGCTGTAACGCTCGGAACGTTAGACGGTGCAAATGTTGAAATTTTAGACTGTGTAGGGAGTGATAACATTTTTATTTTCGGTATGAATGCAGATGAAGTTAAAAACTTATGGAATTCAGATTATAAGTCTAAAAGACTTTATGAAGGCAATGCACGAATTCGCCGTGCGGTGGATTTTGTCAAAAACGGATTTCCGCTTAAGAATTTTGATTCAATATATAACTATCTGGTAAATCAAGACCCCTATATGGTCTTAGCAGATTTTGACAGCTACTGTGATGCCCACGAAAGGGTAAACAAAGCGTATAGCGACAAAGACAGATTTTTAAAGATGTCATTAGTAAATATTGCAAATTCGGGAATGTTTGCATCCGACAGAAGCGTAAAAGAATATGCAGATGCCATCTGGCACATAGATTGTGTAAAACAATAAGGTTCCAATTTTTATATGTTGACAAAAATGTATACTATTGCTATAATTATGCTGAAAAGCTTATGCTTTTCCTTACTGTGCCAAAAGTAAGATTTTTTAAGGTTTGAATAACGATACGGTTTCTTTTTTGCCCGCGGGAGAAAGCGTTAAAATATTCATTCGGGCAGAAAGGAAAAAATATGAAAAAATTATTGGCATTAATTTTAGCAACGGTTATGGTGTTGGGCATCGCGGCGTGCGGAAAAGCAGAACCCACAGACGGCGAAATTGATACAACGCCAAAAACAGAAGACGTTTCTTCAGAAGACGAAGACGTAAACGAAGAAACACAAAAAGAAGATGAAAAAGCTGATGAAAAGGCTGATAAAAAAGAAGAAGTAAAACAGGATGAAAAGTCTGCAGAAAAACCCGCCAAGAAGCCTGCAGAAGCTTCGGTTGAAAAAAACGAAGAAAAACCGGCAGAAACGCCCAAAACAGTAGGAAATAACCTTCTTAGCATTTTTAAAGCAAACTCATCGGGGTCTGCGTACTCAGTAGCGGAAAAAATAATAGAAAAGGGAAATCTTCCGTTTGCAGCAGGAGCTATGGAAGTTGAACCCGGACTTTTATCAGGCTTTGACAATACTGAAATCACAGGTTTTAAATCAGGCGCTACATTTGGTCCTATGATAGGCTCTATTGCGTTTATCGGTTATGTGTTTGAATTAGAAGACGGCGTGTCGGCATCTGATTTTATTTCAAATTTAAAAAATAACGCAAATCTTCGATGGAACATCTGCGTTCAAGCCGACGAAATGGTTGCAGGCTCATCAGGAAACAAAGTATTCTTTGTGATGTGTCCCAAAGAATTTGAACAGTAAAGATTTTAAAAAGCGGGCATATTGCCCGCTTTTTAAAATAGTAAAGGGGAAACCTTATGTTATTCTCAAGTATTACATTCTTATATTACTTTCTCCCGTGCGTTTTGATAGTTTATTTTTTAATGCCAAAGCGATTAAAAAACGTATGGCTTTTGCTTTCGAGCTTGTTTTTTTACGCTTGGGGAGAGCCTAAGTGTGTATTTTTGATGCTTTTAACGATTTTGTTAAATTATGTTTTTGGCATCTTAATAGAAAAAGCACGTTCTGTAAAACGAAAAAAAGTATATCTTACAATTTCGGTAATATTAACACTTTTGGGACTTTTGTACTTTAAATATGCAAACTTTTTTGTTGAAAATTTTGCGGCTGTAACAGGCATTTCAACTCCTGTTTTAAACATTGCACTTCCTATAGGTATAAGCTTTTACACGTTTCAGATTTTAAGCTATACGGTAGATGTGTATCGCGGGGAAGTAAAGGCACAAAAAAACCCCCTGACATTGGGAACATACGTGGCACTTTTTCCGCAGCTTGTTGCAGGTCCCATCGTAAGATACAAAGATGTAGAAAATCAGCTTAATTTTCGTACTCATTCTTTTGAGAAGATAGCGTCAGGTATAAGACGGTTTATTTTAGGGCTTGGAAAAAAAGTAATAATAGCAAATACTTTAGGCGAGCTTTGCGAAGCTTTTTATACTGCAAACGATGTGTCTGTTATGTTTTACTGGCTCTTTGCAATAGGCTATATGCTGCAGATTTATTTTGATTTTTCAGGGTATTCCGATATGGCAATCGGCTTAGGCAGGATATTCGGCTTTGAGTTTTTGGAAAACTTCAACTACCCGTTTATATCAAAAAGTATCACAGAATTCTGGCGTCGCTGGCACATATCGTTGGGAAGCTGGTTTCGCGACTATGTGTACTTTCCGCTGGGCGGCAGCCGTGTAGGGAAGGTGAGACTTTTACTAAATCTATTCATCGTCTGGTTTTTAACAGGCTTCTGGCACGGTGCTGAGTGGAATTTTGTGCTGTGGGGACTTTTCTTCTTCGTATTTTTAAGCTTAGAAAAGCTCTGCTTTGGAAAATTTTTGAAAAAAACAAAGCTTTTGGGACACATATACACGCTTGTTTTGGTAACAGTTTCGTTTGCTATATTTTCAGGAAACAACTTAACAGAAGCACTCGCTCGTGTGGGCGGTCTTTTTGGTGCGGGCGGCATTCCTTTTGTGTCGTTTGAATGGGCGTATCAGCTCAAAAACTACGCAGTTGTGTTGATAATAGCAATAATCGGTGCAACTCCCTTGCCGAAAATGACCGTTTCGTGTTTAAAGGGCAAAAAGCACTTTTGTACAGTAATTGATGCTTTGGAAATTCCTGTTTTGCTTGCGATTTTGGCAGCAGTTACGGCATTTTTGGCAGACGGGTCGTTTAATCCGTTTTTATACTTTAGATTTTAGGGGGGGACAAGATGAATAATAAGATAAAAAGCATAATTATGACGATAGTTTTTTTGGTATTTATGTTGAGCGTATCTGCTTTGTGCATCGCTGTTCCCAAACAAACACATTCAAAGAGCGAACGGCGTGAGCTTGCGACTTTTCCCAAAACATCGAAAGAAAACATATTAAGCGGTGAGTTTTCAAAAGGATTTGAAAGCTACACGACAGACCATTTTTTCGCTCGTGACACGTTTCGTTCAATAAAGAGTTTTATTTCATACAACATTTTAAAAAAAGCGGACAACAACGGACTTTTTTATGCTGATGGACACATTTCAAAGCTTGACTCTGCTCAAAATGATGAAATGTTGGACCACGCAGCAAGCCGCTTTAACTATATTCGTGACAAATATTTAAAGGGAAATAAGGTGTATTTTAGCGTTGTTCCTGATAAAAATTTTGTGTTAGCGAAAAAAAACGGTTATCCGTCGCTTGACTATGAAAAGTTTATTAATGACATAAACTCCCGACTTGATTTTAGCTATATTGATATCACTGATTTGCTCTCAGAAGACGATTATTATAAAACTGACACGCATTGGCGACAGGAAAAAATCACGGATATAGCAGACAGACTCGCAAACACTATGGGTGTAACACTTTCTCACAACTATACCGAAAAAGTATTAAATAAGCCGTTTTACGGAGTGTATGCAGGACAGTATGCAGGTAAAGTCGCACCCGATGAAATAAAATATCTGACGAGCGATATTATAGACGGAGCAATCGTTACCTACGAAGACGGAATGTCACAAGACAACGCATATAGCGGTGTTTATGATATGGAAAAAGCATCAGGAGATGACCCCTACGAGATGTTTTTGTCAGGCACAATGCCACTTGTGACGATTAAAAACCCCGATGCTCAAGAAAAAAAAGAGCTGATTTTATTTCGTGACTCTTACGGCAGCAGCATAGCACCGCTTTTCTTGTCGGGGTATTCAAAACTTACCGTTATAGACATCAGGTATATAAAAAGCGACTATTTGGGACATTTTGCAGAGTTTAATCCCGATGCTGATGTTTTGTTTTTGTACAGTACGGCACTGTTAAATAACAGCTTAGCTCTGCAGTAGGGATGTAAAAAATAAAAGCAGTAAACTTTTTAGTTTGCTGCTTTTTGTGTTAATACATCCCTACTCTATAATTACGCTTTTATCACGTACTATGGGTTCATTTATTGCCATGTGAGATAAAGCATCTTTCTTTTCGCCTTCGATAAGGAACTGAACCGAACCTACCGTGTCTAACTCTGTCAATGAGTTTACGATTGAGTAAATCGTTAAGATTTCGCCCGAGCTTCCGCCTGTGAACCTTTCAACGAACTCCTTTGACAAGTTAACAAAGCAAACGCGGTTTTTCGTTTCGACCGACAAGACCTTGACACCTGTAGGAATTACTGAAATATTTCCTGAGATGGCGGGTCCTTTTATAATTTCATCAACGATAACTCTTTCAACCGTGCTGGAAGACGGAATTTCTACGTTTCTGCGTTCTAACACCAGACCTTCACCCATTCCGTCGCCAAAATACAAAGACACAGTTGTTTTTGCAACACCTGACGAGCCTGCATCACCCATAACATCGCTTTTCATAATTATGCCGATAGGAGTGCCGTCAATACCTAATGCGGGCAAGCCGTCAACCAAAATATTTACACCCGAGATAAAATCCAAAGAGCAAAGGGTTTTTGCCACAGCGGCAGGAGATAAGGTGTATTTTGGATTTTCTACATCGGTAAATTCTTTTGAAAAGTCTACAGTTGCTATTTCGTCTTCTATTTTTACGTAATTAAGCTTTGTTCCGTCACATACAGGGCTTATCTTGCCTGCAGGGGGGTTTAAAAGCTGATTTGTCAGATATTCTACCTTTTCTTCTTTCGAACCATCAGGCAAGGAAACATTAACCTGTGTTAAGGTCGTTCCGTTTTCTTCCATATAGTATACATAAGCGTCAACATCAGCAGAACCTTCTTTTGCTGAGAAGAACACACATCCCGACAAAACGAAAACAACAGAAAGGAGAAGCGTCGCAAAAATAAGTAATTTCTTCTTCATACGGATACCTTCCTTCGAATGAATTGCCTAACAGGCTATTTTAATAATAACACAAATATATTAAGAAACAATAACAATAGTATTAAATTTAATGAAGTAAGTATTTTTTGACGTAGCCTTCTTTGATTCCCTTGTCCGAGACTTCGATTTTTTCAGCACCGAAATATTTTCCGACAGCAGAATAAATTGCAAGCCCGGGCGTGATTGTGAGCTTTCTTTTAGGAATCAAGCCTTCCAACAGCCGCTCGGCGTCGGGATGTGAAACAAAGAGTGACATCAAGGTGTTTGCACCCGAAATGGTCAAGGTGCGGTCTTTTAAAAAGCTTTGCGAAAGCTTTTGCGCAGCCAAAACTCCGCCGCCGACTAAACATAAGGTGTCTGATTTAATATTTTTGAAATTTTTGTCTTTCTCTAAATGTGCCCTTATTTCTTTTTGTATGCACTCTATTTCATCAGGTGTAGGAATAACGCCCGAAACAAATCTTTTATACGCAGCAAGTGATCCGAGCGGAATTGACAGAAGCGATTTGATTTTTCCGTTTTCAAAAGCAATAATCTCACTGCTGCCGCCGCCGACGTCTGCCATAATTCCCGTATCGGTCGAAAAGTCGTCATAGGCTCCTAAAAAGCTTAACTCCCCTTCGTCTGTGCCTGAGAGAATTTTTAAATCAATGTTCGTATTTTCTTTTACTTCTTTTACGATTTCTTCACAATTTTTTGCATTTCTTATCGCCGCTGTGGCAAAAACGCAGAATACGGCATCATATTCTTTTGCTTTTTTTTCGTGTTTTTTTATAGCATCACAGCAGATAGCTATTCCTTCGTCTGTCAAGCGGTTTTGGGTAATGTGTGCTGCAAGATTAGCAAAGACAGCTTCTGTAAACAGCACGTTCAATTTGCCGTTTTCACACTCATAAACCGACATTCTTATAGTGTTTGAGCCTGTGTCAACTACCGCATATCTCATAGCGCTCACCTTACATTATAAAGAGTAAAATACTTAAAAAATGTAAAATACTTGCCAAAACCACAAATATATGAAATATTGAGTGAATGTATTTTTTCTTTTTGCCTAAGCCGTAAAGGACGGCACCGATTGTATAGAGTATTCCGCCGATTAAAATCATATTCATACCTGTCGCTCCGACTGCGGTCCATGCGGGCTTTGCCGCAATGATAATACACCAGCCCATACCGAGATAGCATATCATCGAAAACTTTTTGTATTTTTTTAAATCTATGGAGTTAAATACAATGCCCAAAGCTGCTAAGCCCCAGATAACACCGAAAATTGTCCAGCCGAGCCACGCAGAATATTCACGCAGCGAACACAAAGAAATAGGCGTATAAGTACCTGCAATAAGCAAAAATATAGAGCAGTGGTCTATGACCTGAAAAACCTTTTTTGCGGTTAAGTGGGGTTTTAATCCGTGATAAATGCTTGACATTGTGTATAGAATAATCATAGTGGCACCGTAGATTGCACCTGATATTACGCCGTAGATGTTTTTGTGAATTGCGGCAAAAACAACGCATAAAACAAGTGCTGCTACACCGAGAGCACCGCCTACGATGTGAGATGTCATATTAAAAATTTCTTCGCCTTTTGTATATATAGGTAACATTCTGTCCTTTAATTTTGTACGTTCCATAGTGTGCCTCTTTCATTTTTTAGTGTTTAAAATTATACAATATTAAAAAAAATATGTCAAGCAAATCGAATACGCATTTAAAAAATATTTAAAATATGTTTTTATAAGAAATTTATTGACACAAAATCGGGTTTATAGTATAATATTTCTTGTATGGCTACAAATCCTTGCTGGTGTGGCTCAGTCGGTAGAGCAGCTGATTCGTAATCAGCAGATCGTCGGTTCAAGTCCGATCACCAGCTCCAATTCACATTATATTGAGATTAAGGAGTGGGTAATTGTGTTAAAAAGTAAGTATCTTAACGATTGCTTGGAAACCGTTAAGAAAAGAAACGCAGGAGAGCCTGAGTTTTTACAGGCGATTCAGGAGGTTTTCGAGTCATTAGAACCCGTAATCGAAGCTCATCCTGAGTATGAAGAAGCAGGTCTTATCGAAAGAATCGTAGAGCCTGAAAGAAGTATTTCGTTTAGAGTTCCATGGATTGACGACAACGGTAAAGTTCAGGTTAACCGCGGTTACCGTGTACAGTTTAACAGTGCAATCGGACCTTATAAGGGCGGTCTTCGTTTTCATCCTTCAGTTTATCCCGGCATTATTAAGTTCTTAGGCTTTGAACAGGTATTTAAAAACTCACTTACAGGTCTTCCTATCGGCGGCGGTAAGGGTGGTTCTGACTTTGACCCCAGAGGTAAGTCAGACGGTGAAATCATGAGATTCTGTCAGTCATTTATGACAGAGCTTTCACGTCACATCGGCTCACACGTTGATGTTCCCGCCGGTGATATC
>CAZCOF010000048.1:0-11324 GCA_964500095.1 uncultured Oscillospiraceae bacterium | reverse complement strand
TGCGTTATCATAGGCGGCAAAATGTATGACGAAAACAGACTGCTTCCGCCTATTTTTATCTCGCCCTTTAAAATGTTTAAGTTGTCGTTTATGTAGTTTACAAAACCATCCTCGATTTTTTTAATCTCTAAAGCATTTTGCACATATTGTGTGCCGATTTCAGTCAATGTCACGGGATTTGAAGAGCGGTCAAATAAGGGTGCTGAAATTTTGTTTTCGATACGCTTGACACTTGCACTCAAAGACGGCTGAGAAATGTAAAGATTCTTTGCGGCCTTTGAAAAACTCTTTTCTTTAAAAATCTCTAAAACGTATTCTTTGTTAGTAAACATAGCAAATACACCACCATAATTTAAAAGTTATAACGAATATTGGTAAATATGTATTTGATTATACCACAAAGCGATGATATAATCAAGAGGTAGAAATCAATATTATTTTATCAATAATACGTTATCAAAAGGAGAAATGGGAAAATGGCAATGGGATTCAGAGAAGAAAAAGACTCAATCGGTGCTATGCAGGTGCCTGTTGACGCGTATTACGGCGTACAGTCACTAAGAGCACAGGAAAATTTTAAAATCACAGGAAAACAGGCTCACCCTGAGCTTATTAAAGCTTTGGTTGAAATCAAAATTGCCGCAGCGAATGCAAATGCTGAAGCAGGTGTATTTTCAAAAGAAATTGCTGACGCAATCGCAAAAGCAGGCTATGAAGCATTAGAAGGTAAGTTTGATGACCACTTCATCGTTGACGCTATTCAGGGTGGTGCAGGCACATCTATGAATATGAATGTCAACGAAGTTTTGGCAAACAGAGCCATCGAAATTTTAGGTGGTGCCAAGGGTGATTACTCAATCGTACACCCCAACGACCACGTAAACTGCGGTCAGTCAACAAATGATGCTTACCCCAGTGCAGGTAAAATTGCAACAATCCGTCTTTTAGAAAAAGCTTTAGTTGAGCTTGAACGTTTAGAAAAATCCTTAAATGGTTGTGCAGACAGATTTAAAGATATAGTAAAAATGGGCAGAACAGAGATGCAGGACGCCGTTCCGATAAGCTTAGGTAAGAGCTTCGGTGCATTTGCTCACGCAATCGGCCGTGACATCAAGCGTTTCCGCAATGCAATTGATGCTATGTCAGTTTTAAATATGGGTGCTACAGCTGTTGGTACTTGTATCAACGCTGATGAAAAATACGTGCCAATCATTGTTGACCACGTATCAAAAGTAACAGGTCTTAAGCTCACACAGGCAGCCGACTTAATCGACGCAACACAGAATGCTGACGATTTTGTTGCAGTTTCAGGTGTTGTTAAGACTTGTGCTGTTACAATTTCAAAAATTTCAAACGACTTAAGATTAATGTCATCAGGTCCTCGTGTTGGTTTTGGTGAAATCAACTTGCCTGCAAGACAGAACGGTTCATCAATTATGCCCGGTAAGGTAAACCCTGTAATGCCTGAAGTTATGAGCCAGATTTCATTTAATATCATCGGTAACGACACAACAGTAACAATGGCAGCAGAAGCAGGACAGTTAGAGCTTAATGCTTTTGAACCTATCATCTTCTATTGCTTGTTCGAATCATTAGATACATTAAGAAACGGCGTTGCTGCATTTATCGACTACTGTATCGACGGTATCACAGCTAACGAACAGCATTGCAGAGACAACGTAGAAGAAAGCGTTGGTATCGTAACAGCTCTATGTCCTTACATAGGTTATACAGATTCTGCTCGTATCGCTAAGCGTACATTAAAAGAAGGCAAGAAAGTTTACGATGTTATCTTGGAAGAAAACATTATGCCCAAAGAAAAGCTTGATGAAATCTTCGATGAAGTAATAAGCGATGTTATCAACTAATAATATTTAAAGAGGCTGCAGCAAAATTTATTTTGCTGCAGCTCATTTTTTTATTTGTGCGTCCTTTACGGCGGGGTTATCTAAAACGTGACCGTCTTTGGTAAAGCGTGAGCCGTGACAGGGGCAGTCCCATGTGTGCTCGTGCCTGTTCCACTTTAAGGCACATCCTAAGTGCGGACAGCGTTTTGTTGTGGGAGATATAAAGTTTTTAATCGTTTCAATGCCGTTTATAAAAAGCTGCGGCTTTAATATACTTCGGGAAGGCGAGAAAACGTCAGAAAAATCGTTTTTTCTTTCCAACACCAAATCACATAATATGTTTGCTGCTGCCATAGAAGATGTCATACCCCATTTGTTAAAGCCTGTTGCTACGTACATATTGGGAGTTTTAGGTGAATATTGCCCGATATAGGGGATATTGTCAAGTGTGATACAGTCTTGTGTTGCCCACTTGTAGGCTACTTTGCTGTCGGGGTAATAGCGGTTTTTAAATTCTAAAAGCTCGCTAAAGCTTCCGCCGTCTTTTCCTGTTCTGTGACCTCCGCCGCCGAGCAACAGCAACTTTTCGCTGTTTCTGAACGAAAGCCCGCACATTTCTTCGTCCACATACATTCCGTCAAGGTTTTGTGCATTCTCAAGTGCCAATACATAAGAGCGGTGCTGATACATCTTTAAAAAGTAATTTCCGTGTCTGTTTATAAAAGGGAAGTGCGTGGCAACAATAATTTTTTTATAAAAAACCTTATATTTATCGCATTGGGCAAAGAAAGGGGTTATATTGTTGACTTTTGTGTTTTCGTAAATATTTAAATCTTTTACAATTTTGTTTAAGAATTTAAGCGGATTAAACTGTGCCTGATTTTTTAAACTTACAGCACCTGCAATTTTAAAGGGAAGTACGGAGTCGGACTTAAATTCGCCCAAAACTCCCAACGAATTTAATGCTTTAATCTCATCTTCGATTTTTTTGCGGTTTTTAACGGAGTAGGTAATGGCAGGAAGTGTTTTAAAGTCGCAATTTATATTTTTGCAAAGCTTATTATACCTTAATAACGCGTCTTCATTTGCACGTAGATATTTTTGGGCGTATTCTGTTCCGAAAGAGTCTATTAATTCGTTATAAATAAGCCCGTGTAGTGATGTGATTTTTGCCGTTGTATTATGCGTTATTCCCTGCGTGATTTTGTCTTTTTCCAAAAGCAGATAGTTGATGCCTGCCTGATGTAAAAAATATGCACATAAAATTCCGCAAATTCCGCCGCCGATAATTAATACGTCTGTTTTTTCATCGTGGGCAAGCTTGTCAAACTGTGGTAAATTTACGCTTTCTGACCAAAGTGATTTTTGCATATATTTCTCCTTTTTTTAATAATATTTTTATTATTTCCGAAAATTTCAGAACTAAACAGGATTAAAAAAACAAATCAGTATTTAAAAATCGAAATTTCGACAAAAAAATGTTTACATAACTTGACTTTGTATCCTGATAATGGTATAATCAAATACATATTTATGACTTTAATGTCATATATTACAGACGGAAAGAGGTCGTTTTAATGAATTTATTTGGTGGCGTTATTCCGATAACGGGAATATCATTTTTTATGTTCTGCTTGTTTGCCATATTATTTGCAGGATATGCACTTGGTCGTATAACAATCAAAGGAGTATCACTTGGTGATGCAGGCGTGTTTATCGTAGCTTTGATTTTTGGTGCGTTGTTCTTTACACCGCTTGAGAACCAACTGGTGCTAAAGGGCGTTGATGCAAATTTTGCAGAAAAGGCTTTGGAAATAGTTGAGAACTTAGGACTTATACTGTTTGTTACATCAGTAGGTTTTATTGCCGGACCTAAGTTTTTTGGCAATATGAAGAAAAACTTTAAGTCATACGTTCTTTTGGGCTTAATCATTATTATTGCAGGCGGAATTTCTGCAATAGCTTGTATCTACATAGGACGAGCAATAGGATACGGTGCTTCAATTGAAACATCAGAAGGCTTTACAGCTATGATTGTAGGCTTGCTTTCAGGTTCTTTAACTTCAACACCTGCATTTTCAGCAGCAAAAGCAACCGTAGCAGATGAATATACAAACCTTGTTTCTGTAGGTCACGGTATTTCTTACATATTCGGTGTAGTAGGCGTTGTTATGTTCGTACAGATTATTCCGAAAATTACAAAGGCGAATATGGCAGAAGAACGTGCTAAAATCGCACAGGTTTCCCAAAATCCTGTAAACATAGCTGATAAAGGAAAACTTTTTAGCTTAGACGGTCACGGACTTGCTGCTTTTTCACTTGCAGCATTCATCGGTATATTTTTAGGAAAAATTATGATTCCTTTAAGCAGCAATGGTATTTCAGGCACTTGTTTTTCACTCACGACAACAGGCGGATGTTTATTGATTTCTTTAATATTCGGTCATTTCGGAAAAATCGGAAGAATGAATATTATGCCTGATCAGTCAACCTTAAAGCTCTTTAGAGAGCTTGGTCTTGTACTGTTTTTAGTAGGTGCAGGTATTCCGGGCGGTGCAGAGTTTGTTGCGAACTTTGATGCGATGTATTTTGTATACGGAATTATTATGACTGTTTTCCCGATGGTTGTAGGATACTTATTTGCAAGATACGTGCTTCGCCTTAGTCTTCTTAACAACTTAGGCTCTTTAACAGGCGGTATGACAAGCACGCCCGCACTTGGCGCTTTAATTGCAACATCAGAAACAGAAGACGTTGCAGCGTCATACGCCGCAACTTACCCGATTGCTTTAATTGCAGTTGTACTTATATCACAGCTTTTGATTATAATTTTCTAATTTTATATTTAAGAAAACATTAATAAAAAGCCGGATACATTAAATAATAATATAGAAAGACTTTTATTGTATTCTGATTACGATAAAAGTCTTTTTTAAAAGTCGAAAGGAAAGAAAAATATGTTAATCGCTGTTTTGTTATTCTTGGTGGGTTTGGTTTTGTTAATTAAGGGTGGAGACTGGTTTGTAGATGGCTCTACAGGACTTGCTCACCGCTTTCGTATACCTGAAATTTTAATCGGTGCAACGATTGTGTCCATAGGAACAACTTTGCCTGAAGTAATGGTCTCAGCAGGTGCTGCTGTGAGCGGACACGGCGAAATCGCATACGGAAACGCAATCGGCTCAATTATCTGCAATACATCGTTGATAGCAGCTCTTACAATAGCAATCCGCCCGTCGGAAATAAATAGAAAACCCCTTATTTTGCCGGTGGTGTTTTTCTTTATAGCCGCGGTATTTTATTCACTTGTTGCATATTTCGGCGGTTATTTTTCAAGATTGACAGGCATTGTTCTTATAGCACTTTTTGCACTTTATATGCTCCTTTCTGTTAAACAGGCTACAAAAAGCTTAAAAGGACTTTCTGAAAAAGAAGAAAAATCAGACGATTCTTCAAGCTCTTTAGTAAAAGATATCCTATTGCTTGTTATAGGTGCAGCAGTTATAGCAGTTGGTGCTGATTTGTTGGTAGATAACGGAACAATTATAGCAGAGAGTTTAGGTGTTCCGGAGGCGGTAATTGCACTTACATTTGTAGCTTTAGGAACATCGCTTCCTGAATTCATTACGGCAATTACAGCTTTAATAAAGGGTCACAGTGCATTGTCATTAGGCAACATTATAGGTGCAAACCTTTTCAATCTTGTACTTGTAAGCGGTGTATCTACGGTGCTTTCGCCGTTTTCTATTCCCAATTCAACACAATTGTTTGGTATTAACACATCTTTAATTATAGATATTCCTGTTATGTTTATTGTAATGTCTTTAATGATATTTCCTGCACTGCGTCGCGGTAAGCTTTCAAGAGTACAGGGCATTTTGCTTTTGGCGATATATGCTGCTTTTTGTATTTTCCAGTTTACAATGTGATAAAAATCCATCGGTTTATCCGATGGATTTTTTGATTTTGTAATCTGAGTGCAATTGACAATTGTGGTCTGTGGTGATAAAATATAAGCATATAATAGTTTTATAGTATAAGGGGTAATGAAGTATGAAAATTTCAACAGAAACGAACTCGGTAAGAAGACTTATCGGCAACGAAAAAGCTATAGAATATATAGCAAAAGCAGGCTTTGATGCGTTTGACTTTTCAATGTTTGATATAGCGTCCATTGCTAACTGGAATACATACGAACTAGCGCCATCTGATTCACCGCTTTTGACAGATGGTTATTTAAAATATGCCCGTCATTTAAAGCAAACAGCTGATGACAACGGAATTATCTGCAACCAGACACATTCTGTTTTTCCGACTCAGCGACCTGAAATAGAAAAATACGTAAAACGTACAATAGAATGTACAGCAGAGTTAGGGGCAGAATTCTGTATCGTTCATCCTTTAAGTATGAGTCCTGTCGAAGATAATGTTGTATATTACAACGAGCTTTTGCCGTTTGCAAAAGAACACGGCGTAAAAATTGCTACAGAAAATATGTGGGCGTGGGATAACGAACTAAAACACGCAGTGCCTGCCGCTTGCTCTCCGCACGACGAATTTTTAAAGCTTTTAGAAGAAGTTAATGATGAGTACTTAGTAGCTTGCTTAGACATCGGTCACGCCGAAATGCTGAGACAGTCTGATACAAGTGCAGTCCAAATGATAAAAACATTGGGGAATCACTTAAAAGCATTGCATATCCACGACAATGATCAGCTTCACGATACACACCAGATACCGTTTTCTATGAACATTGATTTCGATGCTGTAGTTAAAGCATTAAAGGAAATCAATTACGATGGGTATTTTACATTAGAAGCAGATACTTATCTTCGTGATTTTACAGAAGATAATGTATTAGACGGATTAAAGGATATGAGAGCAGCAGCAAGAAAGCTTGCCGATATGTACGAAGTGCTTTAATATAGAACAAGGAGTGATAAAAGGTGTCACAAGAAAGTCAAAAAGCGATTGACGCACATTATGAAAAAATGACGAAAACGCCAATATCTAAGCTTGTAATTTCATTAGGTATTCCTACCACTATAAGTATGCTTATATCAAATATCTATAATATGGCAGACACCTTTTTTGTAAGCTCTTTGGGTAATAGTGCATCAGCAGCTGTAGGCGTGGTTTTCGGTCTTATGGCGATAATTCAGGCATTCGGCTTTATGTTCGGTCACGGTGCAGGAAGTATAATAGCAAGAAAATTAGGTCAACGTGATGTAACAAGTGCAGGTGTATTTGCATCGCTCTCCATAGCATCGTGTCTTGTAACAGGTCTTTTAATCAGCATTTTAGGCATTATATTTATTGAACCCTTGATGCGGCTTTTAGGAAGTACTGATACAATTTTGCCGTATGCTAAGGGATATGGAGTTTATATTCTGCTTTCTGCCCCTGTTATGATGATGACATTTGCGCTTAATAATATTTTGCGTTATGAAGGCAAGGCGTATTTTGCGATGATAGGTCTTACCATAGGCGGTTTGCTTAATATGATAGGCGACCCGATACTGATATTTGTATTTGATATGGGCATTGAAGGTGCAGGTCTTTCGACTGCGTTGTCACAATGTGTGAGCTTTTTAATCTTGCTTTATATGTTTTTAAGCGGTAAGACACAAAGCAAGCTGTCAGTATCTTCATTAAAGATAGCCCCCAAAGGAGTGTTTGAAATAATGGCAACAGGACTTCCGAGTCTTATGCGTCAGGGGCTGAATAGTATTTCAACTATGATTTTAAACAACTTGGCAGGCATTTACGGCGGGGATGTTGCAGTTGCCGCTATGTCGATTGTCAACAGAATAACATTCTTTATATTTGCAGTAGGTCTTGGCATCGGTCAGGGATTTCAGCCTGTTGCTTCGTTCAACTACGGTGCGAAAATTTACTCACGTGTAAAATCCGCATTTTATTTCACATTTTTTGCAGGAGAAGTATTGTTGGGCGTAGGTGTAATCGGCTGCTTGATTTTTGCAAACGAATTAATCGGGCTGTTCCGTGACGATTTATCGGTTATCGCAATCGGTACGACTGCGTTAAAATATCAGCTTGCAGCACTCTTTTTCCACCCCGCTGTAATATGCTCTAATATGCTGTTTCAAAGCATAGGCGAAAACATAAAGGCGACATTTTTATCAATGCTTAGAAGCGGAATATTATTTATACCGATAATTTTAATATCAACAAAGTTTTTCGGACTTTGGGGCGTGCAGGTTTCACAGGCGATTGCGGATGTTTTGTCGTTTGCAATAGCATTGCCTATGGTACTTTTGTTTTTACGAAAGCTCCCGCAAGATGAAAATAAATAAGCACACATCTAAGGAGGATAATGATATGGGTAATTTAAAAATGGTTTTAGCTATGGCGATTTTTGGCAGTATAGGTATTTTTGTTCACGAAATAGCGTTGCCGCCGGCTATAATTGCGTGTATACGTGCTATAGTAGGTACGGCATTTTTAGCAATTATTTTAGGATTTTACAATCAGCGTTCGAATCTTTCGATGGTGAAAAAGAATATAGTGCCGATAATTATTTCCGGCACAGCTCTTGCTTTTAACTGGATATTCTTATTCCAAGCATATCAAAACACTACAGTTTCGGTTGCAACTGTTTGTTATAATTTAGCACCTGTTTTTGTGCTGGTTCTATCACCTGTATTATTGCGTGAAAAATTTACGTTGGTTAATGTAGCGTGTACTCTGGGTGCTTTAGCGGGTGCTGTTTTGATTTCAGGCATCACAGGCGGCGAGAGCTTAAACCGTACGGGCGTTATATATGCAGTTATAGCGGCGGTGCTTTATGCTGTTGTAATGCTTACCAATAAGAAAATTTCAGGAATTTCAAGTTTAGACAATGCCTTTTACCAGATGGCGGTGGCATCGGTTGTCACGATTATATATTCTGTTTTGACAGTAGATATGTCAAAGGTAACCTTTGACGGAAATGCAGGTAGGATGCTGTTACTTCTCGGTATCCTGCATACTGCAATTGCGTATGCACTTGTATTTTCAGCATCAAAAAGAATGACGGCACAAGTCTGGGGAATATTGAGTTATTTAGAGCCCGCAACAGCAATCATTCTTGCGTTTTTTATTTTAAAACAGCCAATTACTCCTATTGAAATTTTAGGTGCTGTTATGATTTTTGGCTTTACAATTATAAACGGCTTCGTAAGGAGAAGAAAAAGAGGCTAAAAATGAAAATAATAAAGTTAGAAGATACTGTCGGCAGTATCCTTGAGCAAGTTGTTAAATGGAGCTGCAGCTGGTGGGGAATAAAAAAGCACAGATGAAGTACGTTGTATTATGGAGCATTCCGTAAACAAAAAAAGATTACCGCAGATGGATGTCGCAATAGAAGGCGATGTAGCAGAAAGAACAAGGGCATCTGCAGACTTTTAATGAACACAGTAAAAGAACAGAGGGATAATGATGCTTGCAAATTTTCATACACATACAAGCTTTTGTGACGGAAAAAACACGCCCGAAGAAGTTGTTTTGTATGCAATAGATAAAGGGTTTTTATCAATTGGCTTTTCAGGGCACGGCTACACGCCGTTTGATTTAAGGTACTGTATGATGGATACTGATGGCTACATCAAGACTATTAAAGACCTTAAAGAAAAGTATAAAAACAAAATACAGATTTATCTTGGAATAGAAGAAGATGCGTTTTATCTTGTAAACAGAGAAAACTTTGACTATATAATCGGTTCTTCTCACTACTTTTTAATAAATGGTGAATATCATTCAGTTGACTCAGGCATCGATTATTTAAAAAAGTGCTTAAAGCTTTTTGATGATGACGTTATCAAGCTTTCTGACAGCTACTATAAATCGTTATGCGAATATATTTTAAAAAGAAAACCTGACATTGTAGGTCATTTTGACCTTATAACAAAGTTTGACGAGATTGATACACAGCGTTTTTTTTGTAACGACGAATACTTAAAGCTTTCGGAAAAATATATGAAAGAAGCATTAAAATCCGATTGTATTTTTGAAATCAATACAGGAGCGATGGCACACGGTGTAAGAAGTACGCCGTATCCGTATGAAAACCTGTTGTATTTATTAAAAAAACAAGGCGCAAAAGTAATGCTCTCATCGGACAGCCATCAGGCTGAAACGCTTGATTTTAACTTTAAAGAAACAAAAAAGCATCTTTTGGATATAGGTTTTGAATATACATATATAATATATGATAACGAGTTTAAAAAAGACTTTTTGGAGTAATAAATATTAATGATGATGAAAAATGGAGGTATGTGTTGTGAGTTTTCTTCAAAATCAAGTGTTGCCGTTTTTGGCAACGGTGAGAATATCCGATATAATTGATATTCTGATTGTAGCAGTAGTAATTTATGCTATAATAAAGGGCTTTAGAAAAACCCGTGCAGCTCAGCTCATTAAAGGTATAGGAGTGTTTTTGGTAGTTACATACTTGGCAGACTGGCTGCAGCTTAATATGATAAGCTTTTTTTTGGACAGTTTAATCCAGATTGGATTTATTGCGATAATTATTATATTTCAGCCCGAATTGCGACGCGGACTTGAACACGTAGGCAGAAGTAAATTCGGAAAATGGTTCACGACCGATGAGATCGATTATACCGATATGATTTCGGAGGTTATAAGAGCATCGGAGAATATGTCAAAGACAAATACGGGTGCTTTGATTGTCTTTGAAAAGGAAGCACCGTTAGATGATTTGTTGACAGGCGGAACACTTATTAATGCTGATGTTTCGAGCGAACTGTTAGAAAATGTATTTGTTCACAACACACCGCTTCACGACGGTGCTGTGATAATTAAAAATTCTAAAATTTATAAGGCGTCCTGCGTTTTGCCGCTTTCGTCAAATAAGGATTTGAGCAAAGAGTGCGGCACACGTCACAGAGCGGCACTCGGAATTTCAGAGCAATCAGATTGCGTAAGTCTGGTAGTTTCCGAAGAAACGGGCAAAATTTCAGTTATGCACAAGGGAAATATGATTAGGAACTTGTCGATTATGAATTTGTCCGAGCTTTTGGTAAAACTTTTACAGCCCAAAGAAGATGTTTCTGAAAACGTGAAGAAAAACGTTGACTTTATAAAAGAACAGACAGACAAGCTCAAAAAAATCTTAGAAAAGAAAAACACAAAAAATGACGATAAATAAACAGATAGGAGAAGAAAAATGAGAAAAGACCTTTCAACAAAAATTATATCGCTCCTGTTTGCTATATTTATGTGGTTTTATATCATTCAGGTGCAAGACCCCGAAATCGAAAAGATCATTAAAGATATCCCTGTTCAATTTACAAAAACCGAGTTAGAAGAACGCGGTCTTACTTTAACAAACGACAAAGAAGTGCAGATTGATGTAAAAGTGCGGGGACAAAGAAAGCGTATTTCGGGTATAAAGAAAGAAGCCGGACCGATGCCGAGGGCCTGATGAAAAAAGGCCGCATCATCTGCGGTTTCGAC
>CAZCOF010000047.1:0-11448 GCA_964500095.1 uncultured Oscillospiraceae bacterium | reverse complement strand
GAAAAGAAGAAACAGGAGCCACAAGCTGGATACGTTTCGGTCATATCGGCGTTCAGCCTTCTGAATTTGTAAAGCTTTTGTTTAGCCTATATCTTTCATTAGAGCTATCACAAAAGTGCGAAAAAAACACATTAAATGAAAAGAAAGAGCTTTTAGTTTTTTTATTAAAATGTTCCGTTATAATCGGGCTTGTCGTTTTACAAAACGATACCGGCACAGCACTTGTTTTTTTGTTTATGCTTGTAGTTTCGCTCTTTGTATCCGGCATATCAAAAAAATACATTTTTTTAGCACTTGCCGCCTTATTGGTATTAATACCATTGATATGGCTTTTGCTTGCCGATTATCAACGTGACAGAATTATGGTTTTTATAAATCCGGATAGCGATTTATCGGATGCAGGCTATCAGGTGTACATTGCAAAGCTTGCTCTCTCATCAGGCGGAATTTTCGGCAAAGGATATAAAAATGGTGCTGTAAACGCCCTTTCTTATCTGCCCGAAAAGGAAACTGATTTTATCTTTTCCGTAATAGGAGAAGAAGCAGGACTCATAGGCACGCTTTATTTTATAGCTTTATTTTCAGTTTTGATTTTCAGGCTGTTTTATATAGCGGCAAAATCAAAAGATTTACAAGGTAAATTATTAGTCACTGCAATATGTGCTATGTTTTTGTTCCACATCATAGAAAATATCGGTATGACCATAGGACTTTTGCCCGTTACGGGCATACCGCTTCCATTTGTAAGCTACGGCGGTTCATCAATGCTTTCTATGAGTTGTGGTGCTGGACTCACGCTTGCAGTCCGACGAAAAACATATACTCTGCTAAACAGCTGACAGAAAGGAAATTAATTATGGCAAATATTAAAATCATCACTGATGCAGGCGCAGACCTTACAAAAGAGCAGCAAAAAGAATTTGATATTGAAGTTTTGCCGCTTAGAATTTATGCTGACGGTAAAGAATATTTGGCGGGCGTCGATACGTTTTCAGAAGACTTCTATGCTCTTTTAAAAACTTTAGATGACTTTCCGAAAACATCACAGCCGACAACAGCTGAAATATACGATATGTTTAAAAAATACACAGACGAAAATATACCCGTGCTTATGATAACACTTTCATCAAAAGCGAGCGGTTTAAATAACAATGCAAACCTTGCCAAAAATATGATTTTGGAAGAAAAGAGCGATGCTGTTATCGAAGTTATAGACTCCGAGCGTTACTCCTTTACTTATGGTTTAGCAGTAATTGAAGCTGCAAAAATGGCAGCATCAGGTAGCACAATGGAAGAAATTATCAAAAAATCTACCGAGCTTATGGAAAGCTTTACTGCATATTTTATCCCGAGCACATTGGAATATTTGGAAAAAGGCGGAAGAATAAATAAAGCATCTTTAGTCTTTGGAAATATGTTAGATATTGTCCCCGTTTTATCTTTGGTTGACGGTATGGTTTCAGCAGTAGGAAAGGTTCGCGGCAGAAAAAAAATTGCTAAAAAAATCTTTGACTACGCCGTATCTCACCACCCCGAAACAGATGGCAGTATATTCTATATTCCAAACGGCGATTTGGATGCCGAAGCTGCTGAAATAAGGTCATTAATAGAAGAAAAATTCCCCGAAAGCGAAATTATAGAATATAAAGTCGGTCCCTTGATTGCATCACACATCGGGCCTGTATGCGGAATATTTATAAAGAATAAATAATTCTAAGGCTGTAGCAACTGCTACAGCCTTTTTATGCAAAAAATATAGACAAAATTCCCCAAATGTGATATAATTAAACGTAGTGTACCTATTTTTTGATTATCAGGAGGCAAAATCTGTGAAAAAGATTTCAATAATAGTCCCCGCATATAACGAAGAAGAGTCATTACCTATGCTGTTTGAACGTGTAACAGCGTTAATTGACTCAATTCCCCGATACGAATTTGAAGTTTTGTTTGTTGATGACGGTTCAAAGGACAAAACCCTAGAATTAATAAAAGAACAAAGAAAAAAAGATAATAGATACTCATACGTTACATTCGCCAGAAACTTCGGTAAAGAAACCGCTATGATTGCAGGACTTGACTATGCAAAAGGCGACGCTGTTATCTTTATTGATGCAGACCTGCAAGACCCGCCTGAAGTTATTCCTGAGCTTATTCACTGGTGGGAGCAAGGCTACGACGATGTCTATGCAAAAAGAAACTCAAGACGCGGTGAAACGTGGCTCAAAAAATGGACATCTACTATGTATTACAAGGTTTTACAATCCTTGACATCAGTTGAAATCCAAAAGGACACGGGGGATTTCAGACTCTTGGACAAGCGATGTGTCAACGCACTTCGCAAAATGCGTGAAACAGGAAGAAACTCAAAATCAATGTTTAGCTGGATAGGATATAAGAAAAAAGAGGTTTTATACGACCGTGACCCCAGAGTCGCAGGCAAAACAAAGTGGAACTATAAGCGTTTAATAGATTTAGCAATTGATGGTATTACATCGTTTACGACGTCGCCGTTGCGTATTTCTACGATTTTGGCTATCCCCACATTTTTGGCTTTGTTCGTATATTTCATCTATGTAATTATAAAAGCCATAACAATACAAGGCGAAATCCACGCATTTCAGGCGATGATTTTACTTTTGCTGTTCTTTTCAGGAATTAACATTATGCTTTTTGGCATTACAGGCGAATACCTGGGCAGAATATTTAACGAATCAAAGCACAGACCGCTCTATTTAGTCGATGAATACAACGACGAGCGTGAAACAAACGAAATTTTGTAAAAGGAGCCATTAAATGAATAAAATGACAAAAAGCAAAAAACTTAATACCTTATTCTTTATAGTAAGTCTTCTTTTGATAGCTGTGACAATGTTTGTTTTTATCGCTCAAAAAGAGGGCTTTCACGAAGACGAAATTTACTCTTACGGTTCATCAAACAGCAAATACAGCGATATCTTCTACGCATCAGCAGATAGAGATGCCACAAACAGAGTTGTGAATGAATATATTATAGACGACGATTTTAAAAAAACCTATGAAAACTATAAATACTATAAAAATAACCCTGATGAATTTAAGGCATTAGAAGAAGAAAAAATAACATCCGAGCTTCCCGTATGGAAAACACCCGAAGAAGCTAAGGACTATCTGGTAGTTTCGGAAGACGAAATAACAAACTATATCTCACCCTACTACCACCAGACAAGAGATGTTCACCCGCCTCTTTTTTACTTTTTGGTGCACCTTGTATCATCACTTTTCGCAGGTACATTTACAAAATACTCAATATTTTTTATAAACTTGATTTTTTTACTTGCTACGTGTCTGGTATTAAGAAAAATCTTAATACTCTTTAACCGCGAAAAACTTATCGTTCCCGCAACACTTTTATACGGACTTTGTATGGGTACGATTTCTATGGCAGTATTTTTAAGGATGTACTCTATGCTGACGTTTTTTGTGACGCTCTACTTTTATATAACATTAAAAATAGTAAAAAACGATTTTAAAATTACAAAAGGTACAGCCGTATCACTTATTATAACAACTGTATTAGGCTTTTTGACGCAGTATTACTTCTGTATTTTTGCACTTTCGGTATTCATATTGATGTGCTTTAGAATGTTGACATTAAAAAAAGTCAAACCCTTCGTAAGATATGCACTCCATCACATAATAAGTGCTTTTATCGGGCTTTTATTGTTCCCAAGTGCAATTGACCACATATTTAACTCATCACGCGGAATAGGAAGTACATCAGGACTTTCGTTTTTTGCACAGCTTGAAGTGATGATAGGAAGAATAACGTATGCGTTTTCAATGCACCGTTTCATCGGCGTTGCAGTATTTTTATTGATACTGTCATATATCTTCGTAAGATGTATTGAAAAAAACGACGCCCCGAAAGAAAAAAGTGCAAAGCTTTTTAATATATTTCTTTTTGTAGTGCCGATTGTTGTATATATCGCACTCGTTTCAAAGCTTTCACCAAACTTAGACGAAAAAACAATGATAAGATATATAACACCTGTTTTACCCTTGATGTCAATTTCATTTTTGGTGTTTGTAGAAAAGCTCATATCTTCTGCCAATATATTAAAAGAAAACGGCAAAAACATCTTCATATACGCCATAGTTTTTATTATGACACTATCAGGCTTTATCTTTTCTTCTCCGTGCTACCTGTATCGCGGATATAACAATTATTTAGAAGTTGCAAACGAGTATAAGGATTTAAACTACGTTTATGTTTATGATAACTACTTCACACATTTAAATTCTGTACCCGAAATGGCAATTTATAACAAAACGCTTATCATAAACCTTTATGACGAAAAGCAAAAAAATGTCTTATCTACCGATGAAGAAATACAAAAAAGTGAGAAATTCATACTTTCTTTAAAAAAATGGATGGATACAGATGAAGCCTTAAAAGAAGTTTTATCACAAACCGGCTATGAAAAAGCAGACGTGTTATTAAACCAAGAAGACGATACACAAAGCATACTATACTTAATAAGTAAATAAAATAAAATAAACGGATGGTTTTCGCTGTCCGTTTATTTTTTGTTCAAAAAAAGTTTACATTTAATTAACACAGAATTAACGTTGAATTCTTATTCTAATGTTATGATGTTTATATTAAAATATATGAAAGGATCAAAAAAAAATGAAACTGAAAAATCTCATCACAAATTCAAAAAATTGGATAACGTCTTCTCCTAAGAAGGTCGCAAGCTTTTTTAAAGACTTTAAAACCTTTTCAAAGAAGAAAAAAATTATAATTATTTCAATTGTAATTTTGGCATTAGCCGCCATCATTTTAGGAATCAGTACAGCTAAAAGCAAAACTGCTATGGCTCCTTCCTACATAGAAGCAAAAGTTGAAAAAAGAGATATTACATCTTCTATCACAGGCTCTGCTGTAGTAAATCCAAAGGACCAGTACTCAATAACGGCACTTGTTTCAGGTGATGTTTTGACTGCAAACTTTGAGCAGGGCGACATAGTCGAAGAAGGCGATATTTTGTATGAGATTGACGCATCGGATGCACAAAACTCAATCGAAAACTCCGATATATCCTACCAGCGTTCACAAATGGATTATAACAAGGCATTAGAAAGCTATAATGATTTAAATATAAAGTCTACCATTTCAGGTGTTGTAAAAAATCTGTATGTAAAGATAGGTGACTCAGTAAATGCGGGTACAAAAATTGCAGATATTTACGACGATTCGTATTTAACACTTACGCTCACATTTAACGATGCAGATGCTGAAAACATTTATGTCGGTCAAAGTGCTGATGTTCGCATTTCTTCAAACGGAGAAATACTCTCGGGCACAGTTACTTCAGTAAATCAAAAAGGCTATGCCTCAACAGGCAACACTTTGGTCAGAACAGTTAAAATCAAGGTTAAAAATCCCGGTGTTTTAATGAATACAGAAACAGCAACAGCAACAGTCGGCGGATATTCTTGCAACTCATCGGGTACTTTTGAATACTTGTCCGAAAAAACAATCACAGCTGAGACTTCTGGCGAAATCGATGCTCTTTATGTAATGCAGGGATCTCGTGTATCAAACGGAACTATCTTAGCACACATAGACAGCAGTACGATATCTGACAATTTAAAATCATCTCAGCTTTCATTAAAATCTGCTCAACTCTCACGTGAAAGTGCACAGAAAAAGCTCGAAGACTACACAATAACTGCACCTATTTCAGGCACAGTGGTTATGAAAAATGTAAAAGCAGGCGACAAGCTTGATAATTCTAATATGTCAACACAAATGGCAGTAATTTATGATATGTCAAGCCTGGAATGTGAACTTTCAGTTGACGAGCTTGATATAAAGAACGTAAAAATCGGTCAAAGTGTTGTAATCACCTCCGACGCCGTAGAAGGAAGACGCTATAGCGGTCAGGTTACAAACGTTTCCGTAAACGGCACAACCTCTGGCGGTGTAACAACATACCCCGTAACTATCGAAATTTTAGATTTTGATGAAGATTTGTTGCCCGGTATGAATATTGATGTAGAAATTATAACATCGGAAGCAACAGATGTTTTGGCTGTTTCAGTTTCAGCTGTAAATCGCGGAAATACCGTATACGTCAAGGGTGAAAAAACAGATGAAAACGACCCAGCACCCGATGGTTTCAAATCGGTAGTAGTTGAAACAGGTGCTTATAACAATCAATATATCGAAATCATTTCAGGGCTTTCCGAAGGTGACATAGTGTATGTTCCGCAGGTTAAATCATCAGGTACCGAAAGCACAATGTCAGGAATGGCAGGTATGATGGGCGGTATGGGTGCTATGGGCGGCGGTATGACCGGCGGCGGCGGCGGTATGCCCGGCGGCGGCGGTGGTATGCCCGGCGGCGGCGGTGGTATGCAATCAGGCAACCGCGGCGGTATGAGATAACAATCAAAGGAGAGAATAAAATGGAACAAAATCTAAACCCCAGCCCTTTGGTTGAGTTTTCTGATATTTATAAAATTTATAAAATGGGCGACTCCGAAGTCCGTGCATTAGACGGTATTTCGTTTTCGGTATACGAAGGTGAATTTGTAGCAATCATCGGACAATCCGGCAGCGGCAAATCAACCTGTATGAACATTATCGGTTGCCTTGATGTGCCAACAAGCGGCACATACATTTTAAGCGGCAAGGATGTCAGCAAGCTCACCGATGACGAGCAAGCTGAAATCAGAAACAAAACCTTAGGTTTTATTTTTCAACAGTATAACCTGCTTCCGAAACTAAATATTTTAGATAACGTAAAACTCCCCCTTTTATATAAAGGTTTACGAGAAAGCGAACAAACAAAACGTGCAATGCAAGCTCTAAAACGCGTTGGAATTGATGATAAATATCACCACAAGCCATCACAATTATCAGGCGGACAACAGCAAAGAGCATCAATTGCACGTGCTCTTGCAGGCTCGCCGTCAGTAATATTGGCCGACGAACCGACGGGGGCACTCGACTCTAAAACAAGTGCTGAAGTTATAGATTTTTTAATTGAATTAAACAATCAAGGAAATACAATTATTCTTATTACCCACGACAACCAGATAGCATCCCGTGCAAAAAGAGTTATAAGAATACACGACGGAAAAATAATCTACGACGGTTCGGCTGAAAATGATGAAATAATCCGTTCCACCGTATTGGCACAAAATAAAAAGGCGGTGGGAGAATGAATTTTTCAAAAACAATAGGTCTTGCGTTTTCAAGTATCATATCAAACAAAATGCGCTCATTTCTCACAATGCTGGGCATCATAATCGGTGTTGCTGCGGTAATTGTCTTGGTCAGCATTATGGACGGAATTACAGGTCAGGTTTCAGACGCATTTGAAAGCTTTGGTATGAATAACATCACAGTTTCAATCACATCACGCGGAAGCACAAGATATGTAGAGCCTGACGATTTGTATGAACTGGTGGATAAGTATCCCGATTTATTCAGCTACTGTTCTCCAAAGGTCACAACAAGCGCAAACATAAAATCTTCAAACTCATCAGACAGTGCATATTCATCAGTTACAGGTGTTGATGAAACTTATGATGAAATTGACGGACTTTCTACAGAGCAAGGAAGATTCTTGCAGTATGTTGATGTCGATAAAATGCTCAAAGTCTGTGTAATCGGTACATATTACGAGCAAGAATACTACGGACGTAACAAAGCAGTAGGCGAAACCTTAAAAATCAACGGCGAGCCCTACATAATAGTCGGCGTTTTAGAAGAACAAGACGACTCAACAGAAGGTTCCGCCGATCAATGTGTATACATTCCTTATACAAACGCAGCTAAAATGTCGTGGAACAGGTCAATCGGTACATATACAGTATCTATGAAGGATGCAAACAAAATAGATTCATCAAAGGCAGTTTTAGAAGCTAAACTCACAGAAATTTTAGGCAGCAGCGACTTCTATAACCTAACAGCAACTCAGGAAGTTTTAGATCAGATGAACTCCATTATGGATACTCTAAAAGGTGCTTTGGTATTAATTGCCGGAATCTCACTTTTAGTAGGCGGTATCGGAATTATGAATATAATGCTTGTTTCTGTTACCGAAAGAACAAAAGAAATAGGTATAAGAAAATCTCTCGGTGCAAAGAAAAAACACATAATGCAACAATTTGTAATAGAAGCAGGCACAGTAAGCGGTATAGGCGGCATCATTGGAATATTCCTGGGCGGTGTTATCGCATATCTGGTAGGTATTATTCTGGGAATTACAGTTATCCCGTCAGTAACCGCAATTGCAGTTGCATTCAGCGTATCTGTAGGTATAGGTATTATTTTTGGCTTTTTGCCCGCAAAAAACGCTGCAAACTTAAACCCCATAGATGCTCTGCGATTTGAATAGATTATGAAAGGAAGATTTTTCGTGAAAAGATTTTTATCTTTATTTATAACAGTTTTGATGCTCGCATCAATTACAACCTACGCTGCTCCCGTATATTCTGATAACGTTGCAGGATTACTTTCTGAGCTTTCGATTATGCAGGGTGACCCTGACGGCAATATGAGATATGACGACTTGGTTTCCCGTGCGGAATGTACAAAAATAGCTGTTAGCGCATCAAGCTACCGAAATTCTGTGGCAACAGGCAGTAAAACATCACCTTTTGGAGATGTACCAAGCACTCATTGGGCAGCTCCTTACGTCACAGTCGGAATTCAGAACGGACTTGTAAAAGGTTATTTAGACGCAACATTTCGCCCGTCTGAAACAGTATTGTACGAAGAAGCAGCAACAATGTTTTTGCGTGTTTTGGGATATACCGACGAAGACTTCGGTGCAAGCTGGCCCGACGGTCAGATTGGTATTGCAAAAAATATAGGAATTTTAGATAATGTCGAAAAAAGTGTTGGTGACACACTCACCCGCCGTGACATTGCTGCAATGGCATACAATACCTTGATTTCTAAGGCAAAAAATTCTCAAAGCACATACCTTTCAACATTTAACAGAACCATAATAGATGACGTTGTATTAATTTCTACAATAGACGAAGATCCTTCTGTTGCTGACGGCAAAATTTTCACATCGTCAGGTACATATAGCGTATCCGATTCGCTCGACCGCTCAAATATAGGAAAACGCGGAAGCTTGGTTTTGCGAAACGGCGATACGGTTGTTTCGTTCATCCCCGATGGCTTGACATCAGGTAACGACAAGCAGATGGTATATTCTACACTTGGAAACGGAATTATCACATACAAAAACGGCTCGTTTAACCAGATTGACGTAAATGCAGACACTCTCATTTATAAAGATTCGAATAAATTAACAGGAACTTCTGCTCTTTCTTCTTTAAAAATGGGTGATGTACTTCGCATAAGCTATAAATCCAACGGAGAAATTGACTATATTATGTGTTCATCGGGCACAACAGTCGGTCCTAAAACCGTCAGCTCATCTAACTGGTATTCGTCATTCGGTACGGATTCTTCTCTTACCGTTATGCGTGACGGTATAAAATCTTCAGTTTCAGATGTTAAAACAAACGACATTGCATACTATCTCGAAGAATTGGATATCGCATTGGTATATTCTAAAAAGGTGACAGGTATATATGAATCTGCAACACCGAACAACGACACACCTACATCTGTCACAGTATCAGGCGTAACTTATGCATTAGAAGGCGTCGATGCTTTTTCAAAGCTTTCATCAAGCGGCATTTTTAACTACGGCGATACTGTTACACTTCTTTTAGGAAAATCAGGCGATGTAGCCGATGTTTTAACAAATACAACATCAACAGATAAGCTCTACGGATTTTTAACAGCTACAGGAACAAAGCAAACAACAATTTCAGGAACATCAGTTGCAAAGCCATACATCAAAGTTGTTTTACCATCGGGCGAAGAATGTGAGTTTATAACAACTAAAGATTATAAAAGCAACATAAACAGCGTTGTTTCTGTTACGTTAGAAGACGGTGTCGCTACCATTTCAACAAAAGTTCCGGACTTCAGCATCTCGGGTGAGTTCGTCTGGAATTCAAAAAAGCTTGGCTCAAACACGGTTGCAAACGATGTTAAGATTTTAGAAGTTTCAACGACACAGGTAAACGAAACTGCACTTACTGCTACGGTTTTCCCACAGAGATTAGATGGAATTACTCTTTCTAAAAACAGCATATTATACGCATCCAAAAACTCTGACGGCTATGTCGATGAAATTATTTTAAAGGACATAACAAATGATATGCACACATACGGCATAATAACATCCGCAAAAAGTAACACCGACTCATCGGTTTCAGGCAGCTATGAGTATATTTCAAACGGAACGATTTACTCTGCACAGACAACCAACTCAGCATTTAGTGTAACGCGCGGTCAGGCGGTAAAAATAACCACAGACGGAAGAACGGTTAGTTCAATTTCGGCACTTTCCAAGCTTTCATCTACTAAAATTTCAGACATAACAGGTGCATCAATAACAGTCGGCAGTGAAACCTATACTATGTCTGATAAGATGCAGATTTATCTTAAAAATTCTTCAGGCTACACTATGCTGACCCAAGACGAGCTTTTGGAAAATTTAGACGGACACATCGCTTCTGTCTATACGGACAACGGAAATTCCGATGCCAAAAGAGTAAGGATTATTGTCCTTTCGTAGTAAACTTTGACAAAAAAATCCCTTTTTCTGTTTACAAATTGTTCACAATGTGATAAACTTATTTTAATAAATAAAAGTCTGCTTGTGCGATTTAGGTGACAGATAACCAAATTTTGAGTTTCCTTATATGCGTTAATTTGCCCTGTCGCACGAGTGACAGGGCATTTATTTAAAAAAACATAAGGAGAGATAATTTTATGTCAAACATCCAGCAAGACGGCATCTATGATGCTCGCAAACTCGGCAAAAGTAAAATGTTAGTGTTGGGATTCCAACATATGTTTGCAATGTTCGGTGCTACCGTTTTGGTGCCACTACTCACAGGCTTAGACATTGCAACAACACTTTTAATGGCAGGTTTAGGTACACTTTTGTTCCACGTTTTAACAAAATTTGAAGTTCCGGCATTCTTAGGTTCATCATTTGCTTTTTTAGGTGGTTATGCCGCCGTTGCTCCGCTTTTGGAGAACGGACAACCAAACACAGAGCTCCTGCCATACGCTTGTTTGGGCGTTGCAGTTGCAGGTCTGGTTTATTTGGTTTTAGCCCTTTTAATTAAGCTTGCAGGCGTTAAAAAAGTTATGGCGTACTTCCCGCCCATCGTTACAGGTCCTATTATAATTGCTATCGGTTTGAGCTTAGCAGGCAGTGCAGTTTCTAACTGCAGCGGAAACTGGCTTATCGCTTTTATTGCACTTGCTTTGATTATCGTATTTAATATTTGGGGCAAAGGAATGGCTAAAATCGTTCCTATCTTAATCGGTGTTTTGGGTTCTTGTGTAAT
>CAZCOF010000046.1:0-11454 GCA_964500095.1 uncultured Oscillospiraceae bacterium | reverse complement strand
ATTCAAGAATCGCCCGCGGGACATTCGTGAATGTACCCTACAAAATTTTTATCCCTGAATTGACAAAATCATATAATGATTTTAGGTAAAAACAAGAATTTTTAATGACAAGGAGATGTTTATATGTACAAAGAAATAGGACAACTAAAAACACAAACAAAGCTCAACAGTGAAGGCAAGGAAAAAATGTTTAAGACCAACCTTGCAGACTTTGATGCGTGGGACCCCAGAGTCAGACTTTTCTCTTTGATACAGTTAAAGCCGGGCGAAGAAGTGGAATATCATATGCACGTAGGCGAGAGTGAAGCTTTCTTTATTCTTTCAGGACAGGGTATTTATAATGATAACGGAAAAAAGGTAGAAGTGGCTCCGGGAATGGTAACTCTAACCCCGTCAGGTCAAGGTCACTCTATTAAAAATACCGGTGATGAAATGCTTGTTTTTATCGCCCTTATTGTTGTTGAATAGAAATTTTAGTGGGATAATTGAAATATAGATTGTTTGCTGGTTTTAAATTATAAATTATTGCATCGCAAATATTAAAAAAGGATGAAATCTATGATTCTAAAAAAAAATGAAAAGACAGATGATAATGGTTTAAATATAATCATTATCGGTTGCGGCAAGGTCGGTACAACCTTGGTTTCACGTCTTTGTGAAGAAGGGCATGACATTACCGTTATCGATAAAGACAGAGAAATAGTGCACGATATATGTGAAACGTACGACGTTTTAGGTATTGTCGGAAATGGTTCAAGCTACAAGGTGCAGATGGATGCGGGTATTGAGCAGGCAGATTTAACCATTGCTGTTACTGATTCTGACGAGTTAAACATTTTATGCTGTACAATGGCAAAAAAAGTAGGTAATTGTTCAACTGTTGCAAGGGTGAGAAACCCTGACTACAGTGAAGAACTACATTATCTTCGTGAAAAGTTAGAGCTTTCAATAATTTTAAATCCTGAGCTTGAAACAGCGAATGAAATTGCAAGACTGCTAAAATTCCCGTCTGCACTTTCCATAAACGCATTTGCCAGAGGTCAGGTTGAAATGATTACATTTAAAATTCCCGAAGGCAATATGATTTGTGGAATGGCATTGTCATCGTTGCAAAAAGAATTTCCGTTCCACGTGCTTATTTGTGCGGTAGAGCGTGATGGCGAGCTTATTATCCCCAATGGTTCTTTTGTGCTAAAAGCAGGGGATACTGTGTCTTACGTTTCGGCGATTAAGGATGCTTACAGTTTCTTTAAAAAGATAGGCTTGAAAACACAAAGAGTTGCAGATGCTTTTGTCGTCGGCGGCGGCAGAACTTCATATTATCTTGCAAAACAGCTTTTGGATATGGGTGTCAAGGTAAAAATTGTAGAGCGTGATATGAAAAGATGTGAAGAACTCAGCATACTTTTAGATAAAGCTATCATTATCTGCGGTGACGGATGCGACGAAAAGCTTTTAGAATCTGAAAACTTCTCATTGGCAGAATCTTTTATTCCCTTAACAGGAATAGACGAAGAAAATATATTCTTGACGCTTCATGCAAAGCAAAATCCCGATATGAAAGTTATTACTAAGATAAACCGCTTAACGTTTAACCACGTAATAGACAGCTTAGAGCTTGGCAGCGTTGTTTATCCTAAATTCATTACAGCAGAAACAATTATTGCTTACGTAAGAGCAAAAAAACATTCAAAAGGCAGTAATGTGGAAACACTCTATCACATATTTAACGACAGGGCAGAAGCAATCGAGTTCAAGATAAGAGAAGGTGCTCCCGTAGTAGGCGTTCCGATTGTTGATTTGCCTTTAAAAGAAGATATGCTTATCGCTTGTATCACACGTGGCGGAAAAGTCATTATTCCGGGCGGTAGCGATACGATATGCGTAGGCGACAGAGTTGTTGTTGTTACGATGGAGAGCGGATTTAAAGACATTACAGATATTTTGGTATAAGGACTAAACAGTATGAATATTAGAACAATAATATATATTTTAGGTTGGGTATTAAATATCGAAGGGCTGTTTATGCTTTTGCCGTATATTGTTTCGCTTGTGTATCAAGAGAGCGAAGGCGGAGCTTTTTTGGCGATTGCAATAGTGTGTATACTGATAGGATTGCCGCTTAGCTATAAAAAACCGAAGAATACAGAGATTTATGCAAAAGAAGGCTTTGTAACAGTTGCATTTTCGTGGATATTGTTCAGCATTTTTGGCTGTTTGCCTTTCGTTATCAATGGCGATATACCAAATTTTACAGATGCACTTTTTGAAACTGTGTCGGGCTTTACAACGACGGGTGCAAGTATCCTTTTAAATGTGGAAGCTCTATCAAAATGTAGCCTTTTTTGGCGTAGTCTGACTATCTGGATAGGCGGCATGGGCGTACTTGTGCTGCTTTTGGCCATAAAACCGCTGAAGGGCGGCTCGCAAATACATATTTTAAGAGCGGAAAGTCCCGGTCCGTCTGTTGAACGTTTGGTTCCAAAAATACAAAATACAGCAGGAGTTTTGTATGTTATTTATATAATATTGACAGTGCTTGAGTTTTTGTTTTTGATAGCGGGAAAAATGCCTGTGTTTGACGCAATAACTGCAGCTTTTGCTACAGCGGGAACGGGTGGTTTTGCGATTAAAGCAGATGGTTATGTCAGCTATTCGCCGTACATTCAATGGGTGGTTGGCGTATTTATGATGCTTTTTGGTATAAATTTTGGTGCGTACTTTTTAATTTATATAAGACATTTTAAGCAGGCATTTAAATACGAAGAAGTTAGATATTACATTTTTATAATACTTTTAGCGACACTTATAATATTTACAAATATTTATACTCCCGAAATGGGCGTAGAAGAAACTGCAAGGCACTCTTTTTTCCAGGTGTCGTCAATTATTACCACGACAGGATTTGCGTCAGTCGACTTTAACCTGTGGCCGTCAGAGTCAAAGGTTATACTGGTACTTTTGATGTTTATAGGTGCGTGTGCGGGAAGCACGGGTGGCGGCATTAAGGTATCGCGTGTGGCAATGCTTTTAAAAACTGTAAAAAAAGAAATAATGATATACGTTCATCCCGGAAGTGTTAAAAAGATTAAAATGGAAGGCAAAGTCGTAAATCACGAAATAATACGCTCTACCAACGTTTTCTTTATCACTTATGTGGTTATTTTTGTAACTTCCGTGTTTATACTTGCGTTTGATGAACACGATTTAATAACTAACTTTACAGCTGTTTTAGCAACACTGAACAACATAGGTCCCGGTCTTGAACAGGTAGGACCTATGGGAAATTATGCAAGCTTTACGCCGCTTTCAAAATATGTTTTGATATTTAATATGTTAGCAGGCAGATTAGAACTCTATCCAATGCTGATGATATTCCATTTCGGTATGTGGAAAACAGCAATAGTCCCGCCGATGAAATCTAAAATTTCAAAAATAAAGAACAAAAAAACAAGGGCGTAGCCCTTGTTTTTTTGTTCTACAAGTTAATTCCCATATCGCTCTCTAACATATACAGAATTTTTCGTATTACAGGCTTTTTAAATATCGTTTCTGCTGCATATTTATAGCAATCAAGCTGAATTTTGTATTTTTCAATAGTGTCTTTTGCATCATAGCTTCTGTCAGTTTTATAATCTATGATTATAATTCCTTCGTCTGTTATTAAAAGGCAATCAATCACACCTTGCAACAGAATTTCTTTTTCGCTGTTTGTTGTAGTTATAAAATTTTTAGCCTTAATACTTACGCCGAAGATATATTCACGCTTGACTTCTTTTGCAGAGAATAACATTCTGCCGATGCCTGATTTAAAGAATTTTAAAATCTTATCGGGGTTTACGGCACCTGCTTCTTCTTCTGTTAAAAATCCGTGAATTTTTATATTTTCGATTTGTTCTTTTATAGCATCCTTCGTGTCAAGTTTCGCTGTCAGGTCACATTTTTGTAAAACGGTGTGGTATGCAGTACCTATTTGTGCTGCTGTTAATCCTGAGAGCTTTTCTGTTATGTTTTTTCGCTTTTTAAAAAGCTCAAAGCCTTCTGAAAGGATATCTTCCTGATTAGCTTTTAATTCGCTTACGGTAATTTTTGACGGCAATTTAGTGTCGTCAATGTTGGGGTAGTCAAACTTCATTAAATCCAAAATCTTTTCTTCGTCAATCTTACCATTACCAATGGCATCTGCACTTGATTTTATGCCGTACAATTCATCTAAATCGCCTATAACACTAACGGAAAAGCTACTCTCGTCATCGAGTAAATACATACTGCGGTCATTTTCTAAATATTTTCGCAAGTTCCCGCCGTCTTTGTGGTCGATGAGTGCTGTTATAATCCATTCAAGATAAGATATGCGCTCTGTTATTAACGGTGCACTGATGCGACGTGAATTTTTGCCCGGCATACATTTTTTTACTTTTGATGCAATGTTTTTGTCAGAACCGATTATAATAAGTTTTTCTTTTGCACGTGTTAAGGCAACGTACAAAATTCTCATTTCTTCTGCCAAACTTTCGCGATACAGTCTGCTTTCAAGTGTCGCACGTGGTGCGAAATTATATGTAATTCTAAGATTGGTGTCTACAAACTTTGGACCATATCCCAAATCCGCGTGATACAAGATGCTTTTTCTAAGATCCATTAAATTAAACTGATGCTCAGCGGCGAAAAGGATGACAACGGGAAATTCAAGTCCCTTACTTTTGTGAATACTCATAATGCGAACTGCATCGTTTTGTTCAGCGGCGAGTTTCGCTGCTTCTAAGTCACTGCCTGTTTCTTTAAAGTCATTTATGAACTTTATGAAGCTATAAAGTCCCCTAAGCCCCGTGTTTTCATAAGCTTTGGCACGATTGTAAAGCAATCTAAGGTTCGCGCAACGAATAACGCCGTTAGGTGTCGTCTTTTGCGCATCGAAAAATCCCGTAGTATTGTAGATGTCTAATATAAGCTCGCTTACGCTCATTCGTTTTGATTTTTCGTTAAAATCTTCAATTATTTCTATTATGTCCTGACATAATTTTCCTACGTCGGTTTCGGTTTTGCTGCACTCAACTATTGCGTCGAAATATGCACCTTTTTTATTACAGCACCTTATTTTTGCTATTTTCTCTGATGAAATATTAAAGATAACTGAACGTAATACTGAAATAAGCGGCAAATCCTGATAGGGGTTATCAATTACTGCAAGCATTGAAAGCATAAGCTCGACTTCACGGCTTTTAAAATACGCCCCTGTATTTTCGGAATAACAGGGTATACCGTAGTCTGAAAATACCGCGTTTAAAATAACGGCATTATCGGATATATTTCTTGAAACTATGCAAATGTCTTTATACGTTATACTTCTGTAAGCTCCATTTTCATAAATCTGGGCACCGCTTTCGATTAACTCAGAAATTCTTTTGGCACAATACATTGCCTGAAGCTCTATTTTACCCAAATCATCTTCATCATCTTCTGCAATTGTCTTTGTATCGATTATTGCAACTTCTGTTTTATAATCTATTGGACTTGGGGCATCATCAGGAAAGCTTGCACCCAAATAGAGTTTTTCGTCTTCGTTATAGTCAATTTCGCCTGAGTCTTCCGACATAATTCTTTCAAAAATAAAATTTACAGAATCAAGTATGTTTTTTCGGCTCCTGAAGTTCTTAGAAAGAATAATTTTGCGGTTTTTTGCATCTTCCTCTTTTGAAAACTCGTCTTTTTTCGTCTTAAAAAGTATCGGGTCGGTGTTTCGAAATCTATAAATACTTTGCTTAATATCACCAACCATAAAAAGGTTATTTTCTCTTTTGATGCACGAAAAAATATCTTCCTGAAGCTTTGAAGTATCCTGATATTCGTCTATATAGATTTCATCAAAATGTTTTTTGTATTTGTCAGCAATATCCGAAATTTTTAATACATTAAGGCAGTGGTGTTCGCAGTCGGAAAAATCGAGCATATTTTTAGAAAGCTTCATTTCCGAAAACTTTTTAGCCACACGCTTTACAGTTTCAGAAAGACATTTCATCTGCGGATACATTTTTTTTATGGCTTCTTCCTGCTGGCGTGATGATAAAACCAGGAGCTTTTCACACAGCTTTCCGATACGGCGCACTTTTATCTTGCTTCTCATATCATTAATTGTGTCAAGATGTACAGGAGTGACATTTTTTGGTGTTGCGGGACGTCTTTTGAAATTATAGCCTGAAAGCTTTTGACGCAACTCATCATAGTTATCAGTTTTAATGCACTCTTCAAAGAAGTGCTTTTCTTCTCTTAAAATTGAAGAAAAGTCAAAAAGTGTATCTTTTTCTGCCAACTCAATCATTATTTCGTATTCGGATACTGCACGTTCACATTCAGCATACGCTTCTTTCATAACTGCATCTTTATATAAAGAATTAGAGAAACCGTCGCTTAATAAAAAGCGGTTACAAGCTTCATTAAGCCACTCGTCAGGATAAGGAAGGCTTGTAGAGAAATAGTATATAGATGTGATTAATTCACGAAAGCCAATATCGTTTGCTTTAGAATTTGCATACGATTCCATTAAATATAAAAAGTCAGCACCGAATGTTTTGTCATCATACATTTCATTTATAACATCATCTAAGGACTGGTCTAACATAACCTTACATTCTGTAGGGTCAGCGACGCCAAAATCGGGCGGAATGTCTGCTTCTACAAAATTTTTGCGTAATACATCAATACAAAAAGAGTCAATCGTGGTGATTTGTGCTTTTTTTAAAAGAGTCAGCTGGCGTGCGATGTTTTTGTTTTTTGGATTTTGTTCATAGATTTTTTCTAATGATTTTTCGATACGCTCACGCATTTCGTTAGCAGCCGCATTAGTAAAAGTAACTACTAAGAGCCTGTCTGCATCAACAGGGTTTTCGTCATTAGTAATTCTTTGAATTATCCTTTCGACTAAAACAGCAGTTTTACCGCTTCCTGCAGCAGCAGAAAGAAGTAGATTTTGCCCCCTTGACTCAATTGCCGAAAACTGATCATCTGTCCATTTTGTAGCCACGCGTCTTTCCTCCAACGGTAAGTATTTACTAATATTTTACCACATATTTTTTCCTTTGTAAAGGGTGGGGATGCCCCCTGTAAATAAACATAATTGCAATATAAATAACAACTGTTAGTAATAAGCTTATTAAATTACTGCCAAAAAAGCTTTTTGCAAAAAATGTAGAAGTCAAAATACAAAGAGCCGGAACGCTGGTCCACTTAAAGGGTTTTACTGAAAAATCCGATACTTCCATTAATCTTGAAATACTAAGGTAAGCGTTCATCATTTCAGAAATATAAATTATTAGGATATAGCCGACAACCCCTTTAGCAGGAATTAAAGTTATTATCAAAAGTATTGACACCGCTGACAATAAAATATCGTATCTCATAGCGTAGATTTCCTGATTTAACCCCTTTAGTACAGCATCGACAACTCCGTCTGCATACATAATTGCAGCAATAGGAGCAACAAACTTTAGGTAGTAGGCTACTTGTATGTCGCCATAAAAAAGCATTGCAATTTCGTAAGAAAAAAAGTATAGAATTCCGGCAGCACCAATAGAAAATATTAAGGTCAGTGACAAAATCCGCTCGATTAAGCTGTCTATTTTTTTACGATTTCCTAATTTGTTAAGCATTGTAATTTCGGGTACAAGAAGAGTTGAAACAGAGCTGACCACACCTGACGGTAAAAGAATCATAGGCATAACCATTCCGTGAACTACGCCGTAGGATGATAAAGCACTGTCTTTGGTACCGCTGAATTTTTCTAACGATTTGGGAATCAGAGTGTGTTCAGTTGTTGAAAGAAAAGAGCGAAGATAGGCACTCAAAGCAACGGGCAAGCCGTATCGCAGAACGCGTTTTGTCAGGTCTTTTGATTGTTTTTCGTTTTCTTTTCTTATATCAAATTTATAAACTATAAAAAGAATGACAAACGATACGATTTCAGAGACTGTTCCGCTTGCGACTAATGCAACGCACGCAGATTGAGCAGACTTTGCATTTAATCTGTTTAAAAGCAGTACAGCGACAAAAATTTTAACAGCTTGTTCCGTTACTTGTACTAATGAGTTTTTATAAACTCTTCCCGATGCAATAAAATATCCGCTCAAAGCAAATGATACAGCAACGCAGGGGAGTGAAAAAGAAAGTATTTTTAGCGGTAACTCTATTCGCGTATCGCAGATTAGCACGTTTGCAAAATATCCTGATGCAAAATAGATAAGTGTCGATGATAAAATGCCGAAAAACAAAGCGTATAAAACGCATTTTTTAACGGCAGCGTTAGTGCTTTTTCCCTGTGCAATTTCTTCTGCTATAACTTTGGTTGAAGCAAGGTTTATTCCGGATGCTGCAAATGTAACGCCGAAATTATAAACAGACATAATAAGAGCAAAAAGTCCCATACCTGATGCTCCTATTTTGTTTGCTGCATATACGTTAAAAGAAAAGCTCACCGCACGCATCAAAAGCGATACTGCGGTGAGCAAAACTGCATTTTTTATAAACTGTTTTTTTCGAACCATAAACCTTGCCTCCGCATAAACGATAGTAACATTTTATGCAAAGCAATGAAAACATATTACTTTAAGGGAATATCTAAAAGGTTCGTTTTAAATACAATATTTGATTTTTTGTCTATTGCACGAAATGAAGCTTTAACGCAAGCTATCTCGTCGATTTTTAAATCGTTCAACTCTTTTTTTGTAAAAAGTATACTTTCGGTTGCTTTTTTGTTTGCACCGACAGAAACAATCAAAGAAGGTAAAACAGACTTTTCGTTTACAAAAATTTCATCTGCTATGACGGAAAAGTGTGAGTCTGTGTTATTTTCCATATAAAACACAAGCTCGTAATCATCAGACATCTTACTTTTATTTAGTCCCTGTGACAATATAAGGGCACCGTCTTTTTCAAATACGGGCGTGCCTGATTTGTTATACTGCTGAACATATTTTTTTGGAGCATCAGTTGCAGCTGTCAGAATTTCTGATGAAGCAATTTCTTTAGAGTTTTCGTCAAGTATTCTTACGGTGAATTCCAATTCTTTAATCGTCTCAATCAAGAATTCAAAAAACCAGTCGTTGCTTATTTCAAAATAAACATTTTTTGAAGTTTTCGCATCAATCTCTGAAAGCAATGAGTCCTGATACATAATGTCGTTTACAGAAAGATCCGTAACTAAAACTTTAAGCGGTTTTTCGCTGTCTGATTTAACATTAAACGAAAACCACGTAACTAAATCTTCATAAAGAATATCATTTAATGTTACTGTGACATCTTCGCTTGAAAATTCTATACTATTTGATAATTTAGTTTCATTTAGGCGATAATTAAAAGACTTGTCGCTTTCTTTGACAAAAACAGAATCTTCGCGTTGCGTTCTGCTGCACGATGAAAATGTTAAAAAAAGAACGCAACTTATAATAATTAAAAAGGTCTTTTTAATCAAAACTTCACCTCTTATAAATGACTACTTTTTATAACCACATTCAGGATTTACGCAATAAACACTTGCTTTTTTGCCCTTTTTCTTGGCTAAGATGCCACCACATTCGGGGCATTTTTCGCTTTTTACAGGTGCATCCCAAATCATAAAGTCACACTTGGGATTATCTTCACAACCGTAGTAAATTTTGCCTGTTTTTGATTTTTTCTCCAATATTTTTTTGCCGCACTTAGGACAATTAACTCCTGTTTCTTTAACAATCGGCTTTGCGTTTCTGCACTCGGGAAATCCCGGACAAGCTAAGAATTTTCCGAATCTGCCCATTTTATATACCATTTTTCTGCCGCATTTTTCGCATATCACATCAGACTCTTCATCGGCTATTTTAACCTTGCCGATAACTGTATCTGCTTTTTTCAGGTTTTCTTCAAACGGACCGTAAAAATCAGAAATAATATCAACCCAGTTTATGTTGCTGTTTTCAATTTCGTCTAAACGTTTTTCCATATCTGCCGTAAATTCAGCACCTGCAATATCGGGAAAATGTTCAACTAAAATATCTGTAACAACTGTTCCCAGTTCCGTTGGCACGAGCTGTTTTTTGTCACGGCTTACGTATCCGCGTGTCGTTATTGTAGTAATTGTGGGAGCATAGGTACTCGGTCTTCCGATACCTTTTTCTTCTAATGCTTTGATAAGCGAAGCTTCTGTATATCTTAGCGGCGGTTGTGTAAAGTGCTGTTCTTTTTTTAGTTCAACCAACGAAAGCTGTTCGCCCTTTGTAAGCGGGGGCAGAATGTTATCCTTTTCATTTGTTTCATCGTCTCTGCCTTCAACGTATACGCTCATATAGCCTTTAAATATCAGTTTTGAGCCGCTTTCACGAAAACCGTATTTACCTGCTTTTATGTCAACTGTTGCAGTTTCATAAATTGCAGGCTTCATCTGCGAAGCAACAAAGCGTTCCCAGATAAGCTTGTATGTTTTATACATATCAGTGGGCAACTGGTCCTTGACATCAGCAGGTGTAATCGAAACATAAGTAGGTCTTATTGCTTCGTGAGCGTCTTGTGCTGAATTTTTTGTCTTATATATGTTTGCCTTATCAGGAAGCAAGGAATCGCCATATTTTACTTTGATTAAATTTCTTGCATCTGACAGTGCGTCTGCAGAAATACGGAGAGAGTCTGTTCTCATATATGTTATAAGACCGATTGTTCCGTGTCCGGTGATTTGTACACCTTCATAAAGTCTTTGTGCAGCAACCATTGTCTTTTTAACTGTGTAGTTAAGCTTTCTTGATGCTTCCTGCTGCAGGGTACTTGTAGTAAACGGGGGAGCGGGATATTTTTTCTTCTCGCCTGTTTTTACATCTTCTACAATAAAGAGTTCGCCCTTTAATTCATCTGTGATTTTTGAAACTTCTGTTTCAGATGACGGTTTTATTTTTTTGCCGCTTTTTGAAACTAATGATGCTTCAAAAGATGCGTTATCGCTATTTTTTAAAACAGCACCGACAGTCCAGAATTCTTCAGGATTAAAGTTTTCTATTTCGCGTTCTCTGTCTACAATCATTCTCGTGGCTACAGACTGAACTCTACCCGCACTCAAACCTTTTTTTACCTTACGCCATAAAATCGGACTTATTTTATAACCTACAATACGGTCAAGCACACGTCTTGCCTGCTGTGAGTTTACAAGGTCTAAATCTATCGGTCTTGGTTCTTTAATTGCTTGTGTTACGGCGTTTTTTGTGATTTCATTAAATGTAATTCTGCACTTTGATGTTTCGTCAATATCTAAAAGCTGTGCCAAGTGCCACGAAATTGCTTCACCTTCACGGTCAGGGTCGGTTGCAAGGTAGACTTTTTTTGCGGTTTTTGCGTCTTTTTTAAGCTTTGACAACAAATCACCTTTGCCCCTTATTGTGATATATTTAGGCTCAAAATTATTTTCAACATCAATACCAAGTTGGCTTTTGGGTAAATCTCTTA
>CAZCOF010000045.1:0-11566 GCA_964500095.1 uncultured Oscillospiraceae bacterium | reverse complement strand
CGAAAAGGGGGATTGCGATTTCCCCCTTTTCCCCCTTAACGATCCCCAAAATCCCCCCAAACGCTTAACCCCACCCAAAATAGAGATATAAAGACATTTACAAATTCGCACCGAGTATAGGCGGTGCTTTTTTGCGACCAAACTTCGATAGGACAAAAAAGTTAAGTTATAGCTATTACTAATGTCTTGTGATTTTGCCGCAAATTGGCGCAGTTAATTCTTTACCTTTGCTGCCTTGCGCCAATTTGCGAAAACATGTCCGAGCGAATGTAGCGAGTTTGTTTTCGCGGCATAAAAATCACAAGACAAGCGTAATGAGCGATGGGGAAAAGGGGTTACAAAGGGGAATAGGGGGAAGCGCAATTTCCCCTGTTCCCCTTTGACGTAAAAAGAGAAGAACTTTTTAAAAGTTCTTCTCTTTTTTTGTTATAACACCATCCCACCATTAACATTAAGCACAGCTCCGGTTGTAAAGGGTGACATCTCATCATCTGCTAAAAAGAAAATTGCTTTTGCTACATCTTCAGCTTTGCCGATTTTTCCTAGCGGGATTTCTTCGATTACAGCATCTAGTTCTTCCTGAGTGAGATTTTTGTTCATATCGGTATCGATAAGTCCCGGTGCTACGCAGTTTACACGGATGGCAGACGGTGCAAGCTCTTGTGAAAGCGCTTTAGTAAGACCGATTACCGCTGATTTTGCAGCAGAGTAGTGGACTTCGCACGAAGCACCCGTAACACCCCACATAGAAGAAACGTTTACGATTGAGCCGCGTTTTTCGTGAATCATCTGCGGCAGCACTTCGTGGATTGTATTATATACGCCGTCGACGTTTACAGAAAACATCTTTTTAAAGGCTGCTTCTTTAATATCTGAAAACAACTTTTGTTCGGCAATTCCTGCATTATTGACAAGTACCGATATAGTGCCTAACGCCTTGTTACATTCTGCAATCATATTGTGAACTTGCGATTTATCCGAAACATCACCGCACAGGGCGATTGCGTTTTTCCCTAATGCTTTAATTTGTGATACGACTTGTTCTGCTTGTTCTTTGCTGTTTAAATAGTTTACAGCCACATCATATCCGCATTTTGCAAAATACAGGGCAGTGGCAGCCCCTATTCCGCGTGACGCACCTGTTATAAAAGCTACTTTTTTCATATTGCTACTCCAGAAAATATTTTCTTCATCTTATCACATATTGTGTTTTAATTCAAGCCTTTAATTTCGTCTTCTGTTATTTCGCATTTTTCTTCTTGTGCGATATTTTCTAAATATTCTGCTTTGACTAAAACTTCTATTGTAGTGTCATTTAACTTTTTGTGCGAAATGTCACAGCTCACCTGATGCGAGTCGGGTGCTGTTGTTTCTTCGATTTTTTTGATTATTTCGTTTGCACCGAAAGATGCCACGCTTTCTTCTGTTAAAAATTCTTTTTTTAACTCAATTTCTTTATATACTTTTTTGTTTAATGTAATGCCGAAAAGTGAGTAGTTTTTTTCTTCTGAGTCATAGTTTTCATACGGAATTTTGTCTTTATGAAAAAGCCTTAGTTTGCTTCCAAAAAAATCGAGCGTGTAAAGAGTTTTCCGCTTTCCCGTTTCGCATCTGGTGGTAGAAATCATTGAAAAAATCTCTTTTTCTTCATACCAGACGCGTGCCTTTATGTTGGCGGATGCCTTGACATAACGTGTCAGCTGTTTTGCCGGAACGGGGATTTTTCCCGTGACTAAGACGGTGCCGGATAGAACTGTGTCTCCCAACTCTACTACAGAAACTCCGTCTTTTACAGTCATTTCTGTGATTATGCCGTCTTTTGACGCTACGATGTTGCAGTAATCGTCTTTTTGGGGGATGTCGGGTGTTTCTATCTTTTCACGAACGTCAACGATTATTTTTGAACCCTTTTTGTCAACCCACAACCACGCAAGCTCGGGGATTTTTAAAAGCGACTGTCTTTTTAATTCCTGTTGGTCGATTTTAGATTTCAACGTGCCGAGTCTTAAGCCTGACTCGTTAAGCACAGAAATGATTTTATCTGAAGGAATATTGTGGTTTCCTCTAACTTCAATTCCCCAGACAAACTGATTTAAAACGACAACTAAAACAATGATTATGATTATGCTAAAGAGTGCAATTTTGCGCTCTTTATATTTTTTGACAAAAAAGGGAAATCCGTGTTTTACATTTATATGTATTAAAACCCCTGTATTACGTGCTGTTTTTCTAAGATGCAAAAATGCTTTTGCCGAGATTTTACAGCGGATGGAATTTTTAGAAATTCTTTTAATATCCCACAAAAGAATATTATTAAGAGCACAAACTTGAATGAACCGCTCGCAAAACTTACCGCTTACGGTTATGGTGAGATATCCTTTTAAATATGAAACTGTTGAGGGGATGTTCAAATTTATCAACTCCGTGAATCAGAAAAATTAATGGACAAAACAGTACCGAAAATGCTGATTTCATCATCTGTAATTATTGTAATGTTTAAGCTTTTGCCGACTATTTCAATTATAAAATCTTTGGTCATCAAGGTTATTTTGTCGGGTTCGTATTCTAAAATAGACTTATAATTTTCTATTCTTAAATCACTGTTTGACGTCATTATAATTCTCGGTACGTCAAATAGAATGTCTTCGGGAATATCTAAAGTTTTAGCTATTTTTTTTGGTATGTTACGTCTTTTTGATTTTCGCCTTTTCATATTTTCACCTCTGTAATACTTATGCAAGCGACTTCATAATAATTACCTGAGGTGGTGAAAGTGAAAGTGAAAAAAATCGTGAGTTTTTCACTGTTGTGCGTGCTTTTTATTTTTATGATTACAAAAACAAAAGAGAGTACAGAGTGTGTTTTAGATGCACTTAAATTATGCTTAAACAGCGTTATACCTTCGCTGTTTCCCTTTTTTGTATTGTCGGGGCTTTTGGTGAATTTGGGATTTATTACGCTTTTTGGAAAAATTTTGGCACCTATATCAAAGCTTTTATTTAAAACGTCGGGAAAAGGTGCTGTTGTTTTTATAATAGGTATCATTTGCGGATATCCCACAGGGGCAAAGGTAATCGCCGATATGTGTAAGGAAAAAAGTATAAAAAAATGCGAAGCAGAGCGTCTTCTGGCTTTTTGCAACAATTCAGGACCGCTGTTTATTATAGGTGCAGTCGGGACAACTATGCTTAAAAATCATAGCTTGGGCGTAGCACTTTACGTGATACACCTGATGTCTGCAATTTTTGTCGGTATAATAATGAGAGCATTTGCAAAAAACGAAAAAGCTACATCAGTTGGAGATATTTGCACCTTAAACATAGGCTCAGCTTTTGCAAAAAGCATAGAGAGTGCGGTAAAATCAATTTTAAACGTATGCGGCTACGTTGTGTTTTTTTCAATTTTGTGTGCTATGGCAAACAATGTGTTTTTAATATCGATTTTAGAAGTTACAACAGGGGCAAAGGCATTAATTACACAAGGTTTCAGCGAAAAAATCACGTTTGTATTGCTGTCCGCAATGTTAGGTTTTGGCGGAATTTGCGTGCTTTTACAGGTACAAAGTGAAGCGGGAAAAGCAGGGCTATCGTTAAAGCTTTATTTTTTAGGAAAAACCTTGCAGGCGGTAATTTCGACACTACTTTCGTTTGTATATGTGAGTATTTTTGATGCGACAACTGCGTTTGCACCAACAAGTACTGCAGCCGATACTTCATATATTTCGCTTATTTTGTTTGCTGCGAGCGGTATATTCAGTGCTTATCGTTTGACAAAAAAAGGGTGATATGGTATATTTTTTGTAGGAAAAAGGGGCGAAAAAATGTTTAACTACACTATAGACAACAAAAGGTACCATACGCTTGATTATCACTTAAAAAAGACATTTGGTAAAAAAGTATATAAAGCTGTGATTGATGCGGGCTTTACCTGTCCTAATCTTGACGGAAGAGTGAGCTACGGGGGCTGTAGCTATTGTCTTTCGGGGTCGGGTGAATTTACAAACGATTCATCTCTTTCTGTTACCGAGCAACTTCGTGCTGAGTATGAAAGAATAAGTGAAAAGCACGAAAATCCCAAAATAATTGCATATTTTCAGGCACACACCAACACTTATGCACCGATTGAAGTTTTGAAAAATAAATATGATGAAGCTCTTAGTTTCCCCAATGTGATAGGATTAAGTATTGCGACACGTCCTGACTGCATTGATGAGCAAATTGCAGATTTGCTGTCGGAGTTTTCAAAAAAGACATACCTTACCGTAGAACTTGGGCTGCAGACCGTAAATGATGAAACTGCAAAAAATTTTAATCGCGGCTATTCTTACGACACTTTTTTATATGTGTACAAGCTGTTAAAGGGGAGAGATATCCGTGTTTGTATTCACATTATAAACGGACTTTTGGGCGAAACGAAAGAAGATATGATAAATACTGCCAAAGCGGTAGGACGACTTCATCCCGATGCTGTGAAAATTCATCTTCTTCACATTTTAGCGGGCACAGAATACGAGCGTGAGTATAAAGCCGCAAAGCTCGTTCCGTTAAAAAAAGACGAATATATCGATGTCGTGATAAGGCAACTGGAATTCTTGCCGCAATCGTGCGTAATCGAGCGTATTACAGGTGACGGAAAAAAAGACAGTTTAGTTGCACCTAAGTGGAGTCTTGATAAAATTTCGGTTTTGGGTGCAATAGATAAAGAAATGGCACAAAGAAACACATATCAGGGAATTTTACTTGACGAAAAGTGCAATTTATAGTAAAATGAATATATTATGCAAAACTATGTGATTTTACTTAGAAAGGTTGAGATAAATGGAAAAATTGGGTCTTAACGAGATAAGAGAAAAATTCCTTTCATTCTATGAATCAAAGGAGCATTTAAGATTAAAAAGCCACTCGCTGGTTCCTGAAAATGACCCGAGCTTACTTTTGATAAACGCAGGTATGGCACCCTTAAAGCCTTATTTTACAGGCAGGCAGACTCCACCGAAAAAAAGAGTAACATCGTGCCAGAAGTGTATTCGCACACCTGATATTGAGAGTGTTGGTAAAACTGCCCGTCACGGAACGTTTTTTGAAATGCTCGGAAACTTTTCGTTTGGTGATTACTTTAAACACGACGCTACAAAGTGGGCGTGGGAATTTGTGACGGAAGTTTTAAATCTTCCCAAAGACAGAGTGTGGATTTCCGTATATGAAGAAGACGACGAAGCAATAGAAATCTGGACAAACCACGTAGGAGTTTCCCGCGACCATATCGTAAAAATGGGTAAAGAAGATAACTTCTGGGAACTAGGTACAGGTCCTTGCGGTCCTTGTTCTGAGCTTTATTTTGACAGGGGCGTAGAATACGGCTGCGGCTTACCTGACTGTAAGGTTGGCTGTGAGTGTGACAGATTTGTAGAATTCTGGAACCTTGTTTTCACACAGTTTGATAAACAAGAAGACGGCACATATTTACCGCTTGAGCACCCCAATATTGACACAGGTATGGGCTTAGAGCGTATTGCGTGCATTATGCAGGGAGTTACATCGATTTTTGATGTTGATACAATAAAGTCAATCCGTGATGCTGTATGTAAAAAAGCAAATAAAGAGTATGGAAAAATTGCTGAAACTGACGTATCTGTTCGCGTTGTAACAGACCATATTAGAAGTACGATATTTATGATTTCAGACGGAGTTAATCCGTCAAATGAAGGCAGAGGTTATGTTTTAAGAAGATTATTGCGTCGTGCTGCCCGTCACGGAAAATTGTTGGGTATTAACGGCACATTCCTTTATGAGCTTGCAGACGAAGTGATAAAAGCTTCAAAGGGAGCTTATCCTGAACTCGGCGAAAAAGCTGATTTAATCAAGGACAAAATCAAAAAAGAAGAAGAGCGTTTCGCTCAGACAATCGATGCCGGATTTGCTATTTTAAATAACTTCTTAAAAGAAGGTGACGACAAGGTTTTCTCGGGTGAAAATGCGTTTAAATTATACGACACCTATGGTTTCCCGATTGATTTGACCAAAGAAATTTTAGCAGAAAAAGGCATAAAAATCGACGAAGATGGCTTTAATGCCGAAATGGAAAACCAAAGAGCGAGAGCTCGAGCAAGTGCGAAAATGACAGAAGTCGGCTGGGACGATAAAATCGCCGATGCACTCTTAAACGTTTCACCTACAGAGTTTGTAGGATATGAAACTTTAGAAACAGAAGCTAAGGTTTTATTGGTTTTAGAAAACGAAGATAAATCAATCGTAGTGCTTGACAAGACTCCGTTTTACGCTGAAGGCGGCGGTGAAGCAGGCGACGTTGGTATGATTAAAAACTTTCAGGTAACCGATACTAAAAAGACAGCTGACGGAAAAATTTATCACTTTGTCGATATGGATGAAGGCGGAATCAAAGTCGGCGATACTGTAAAAGCATCTGTATCAGTTACGGCACGTAAGCTTATCGAAGCAAATCACAGTGCAACGCATCTTTTAGATGCAGCACTTAAAAATATTTTAGGCGACAGCGTTACACAGTCAGGCTCGCAAGTTACCTGTGACAGATTGAGATTTGATTTTACATCAGATAGAGCATTGACAAATGCAGAGCTTTTGAGAGTTGAAGATGAAGTAAATACTAAAATTTTAGAGTCACTTCCTGTTAAATGGGTAGAAATGCCGATAGCGAAAGCTAAAGAAAAGGGTGCTGTAGCAGTATTTGGGGACAAGTACGGCGAAACGGTAAGAGTAGTATCTATGGGAGATTATTCTATGGAACTTTGCGGTGGCTGTCACGTTCGTAACACATCACAGATTGGTCTGTTTAAGATAATTTCTGAAACCGGCGTTGCTGCAGGTATAAGAAGAATTGAAGCTGTTACAGGTTTGGGAGTTTTGGCTGAGCTTAAAAAATGCGAAAAGACAGTTGCCTTCGTTGCAGAAAACTTAAAATGCGGCGTTGGTGATGTGGTTAAAAAATCTCAGTCAATCGTTGCTGAAATCAAAACCTTAGAGTCAAAGATTGAAAGCTTAAATGCAAAATTGGCGGGCGGTGCCGCTGATGATATTTTGTCAAATGCCAAAGAAATAAACGGAATAACCGTAGTTTTGGGAAGAGTTGACGGAGCAAATGTTGACGCTTTAAGAAATATGGGTGATGAGTTTAAGAAAAAGCTCTCTTGCGGTGTTATTGTGTTAGCATCTGCTGATAACGGCAAGGTTTCCATCGTTTCAATGGCAACAAAAGAAGCGGTAGTCAGGGGTGCTCACGCAGGAAATATTGTACGAGAAGTTACAAAGCTCTGCGGTGGCGGCGGCGGCGGTAAGCCTGAGAGTGCTCAAGCCGGTGCAAAGGATGCTTCAAAAATTGAAGAAGCATTCGCTCTTGTAGAAAAGCTCGTTTCAGAACTTTAAAAAATACTTGACAAATTAATATATTTTATATATAATGATTTGAGTTGAAACTGCATACGCAGTTTTATCCTTGCTCTGAATGAGATGTTCAGGGCCAAAGACCAAAAGGAGGTGTAAAAAAATGTCAGAAGTAATCAATAAGTACGAAACTATCTTTGTAGTTGACGCGTCTTTGGAAGAAGAAGCTATCGCGGGTATTGTTGATAAGTTCAAAACATTAATCAGCACAGCGGGTGAAGTAGAATCTGTTGATGAATGGGGCAAGAGAAGATTAGCATACCCTATCGATTTTAAAACAGAAGGCTACTACGTGCTTGTAAACTTTAGTGCAAAGCCTGATTTCCCGGCAGAACTTGAACGTATCTACAACATCACAGACGGCTTATTAAGAAGCATCATCATCAAAAAAGACGAAAAAAATGCTAAAGCCTAAGCTTTAGTACGGAGGGTAACGACTTATGAACAAAGTTATTTTGGTAGGCAGATTAACAAAAGACCCTGAACTTCGTGCGACAACATCAGGTATTTCTGTTTGCAGCTTCACAGTTGCTTGCGACAGAAGATTTGTAAAAGCGGGCGAAGAGAGAAAAGCAGATTTTATTAACTGTATTGCTTGGCGTCAGTCAGCTGAAGCAATTTCTAAATACTTCACAAAGGGAAACAGAATTGCCCTGGAAGGTTCTATCCAGACAAGAACATGGCAGGACAACGAAGGTAAAAACCGCTACGCAACAGAAGTTGTTGTAGACCAGTGGGAATTTGCTCAGAGCAAAGGCGAAGGCGGAAGCTCCGCTTCCTACACACCGAGCAGTAACTCAGGTCTTTATCCCGTAGAACCCGAAGCTCCGGCAATGGGTGATATTGACGGATTTATGCCTATAGAAGAAGACGACTTACCTTTCTAAAAGAAAAGTGTCAACTATAAAGGAGGTAAATTAAAATGGCAGAAAAACCTATGGTTAGAAACCGTAAGATGAAGAAAAAGGTTTGCTCATTTTGTCAGGATAAAGTTGATTATATCGACTACAAAGACGTTGCTAAGTTAAGAAGATACGTTTCTGAACGTGCAAAGATTCTTCCCAGAAGAATTACAGGCACATGTGCAAAACACCAGAGACAGTTAACAGAAGCAATCAAAAGAGCAAGACATATCGCGTTATTACCTTTTAGCGCTGAATAATTAAATGATTACACCGCATCTTTGATGCGGTGTTTTTTTGTTGACACAAAGAGCATAAAATGGTATGATTAAATAGATGTATTATATGTGAAAGTGAAGGGGATAATTATGGCACAATTAAAAGATGTTGTAAAAGATGAAGACAGAGTGTACCTTTGGAAAGAAAATGAGGCACCGCTTTATGATGGAACGATAGAAGAACAAAAAGCGCCAAACGTGATTCCTTATATAGTAGAGGGTTCTAAAGCTTGCGTAGTTGTTTGTTCTGGTGGCGGTTATGCTCATAAATCAGATCACGAGGCAGTTCCTGTTGCAGAGTGGCTCAATTCATTGGGTATATCAGCTTTTGTTTTAGATTACAGAGTAGCACCCTATCGTTTTCCTTGTCCGCAGTTAGATGCTAAACGCGCAGTAAGATATGCACGATTCAATGCAAAAAAGTATGGATATAGTGATGACAAAATCGGTATCATCGGCTTTAGTGCGGGCGGACATTTAGCAGCGTGCTGCGGAACGATAGACGACGATTTCGGATATGAAAAAAAGGATGAGATTGATGAAGTTTCATCACGTCCTGATTTTATGATTTTAGCTTATCCTGTTATTTCATTTATAGATTGCGGACACGTAGGAAGCTGCAAAAATCTTTTAGGAGAAGACGCAACTGATGAGCAAAAAGAGGCACTTAGTATTGAAAAATGCGTTAATGAAAATACGTGTCCGACGTTTTTGTGGCATGCGTTTTCCGACAATGTTGTTTCATCTAACAATTCGTTTTTGATGGCTTTGGCACTTGGTAAGAATAAGGTGCTTTCTGATGTACATATATTTACTGAAGGAACGCACGGAATTAATCTTGCAAGAAATTATAAATATGTCAGTGAATGGACAAAGCTGTGCGAAAACTGGCTTGAAAAATTAGAGTTTATAAAATAAATCGGAGGAATAAAAATGGACAGAGCAGCAAAAGCAATCGAAAATCATCATAAGGGATATAACTGTGCACAGGCTGTTGTTTGTGCTTTTGCAGATAAAACAGACTTTACGGAAGATGAGCTTTTCAGATTATCAGAAGCCTTTGGTTTCGGTATGGGAATACAGAGTGTTTGCGGTGCGGTAAGTGCTATGGTGTTCTTAGCGGGTTTGGAAAAGTCGATCGGAGCAGATAAAATTCCTGAAACTAACAAAAAAGAAAGCTATAAATTTGCAAAAGAATTAATAGAAGCTTTCGAGGAAAAAAACCAGACCGCGATTTGTGAAAGACTAAAGGGCGAGAAAATTCGTTCCTGCGACGGATGTATCGAAGATGCAGTTAAGATTTTAGAAGAAAAATTGCAAAAGTAGGTAAGTTATGAAAGACAATAAAAAGGCACTAAAACAGCAGATGGCAAAGAACAATCTCCATTTTAACAAGTCGCTGGGTCAGAATTTTTTGACAGATGACGCCATATTGGATGAAATTGTCTATGCTTCGGGTGTAGGCGAAGATATAAATGTTTTAGAAATCGGTCCCGGTGCGGGAGCGTTGACTACAAGGCTTGCCAAAAACTCAAAGCGTGTAGTTGCAGTAGAGATTGATACGTCATTAATTCCGATGCTTGGTAAAAACTTATCTGAGTTTGACAACGTAAAAATAATTAACAAAGATATTTTAAAAGTCGATTTAAAGCAGTTGATAAATGAAGAATTTAACGGCGAAAGTGTGCGTGTTGTAGCCAATCTTCCTTACTACATTACTACACCGATTATAATGAAGCTGTTAGAAGAAAATCCGGGATTTTCTTCCATAACAGTTATGGTGCAAAAAGAAGTTGCAGATAGACTCGCAGCCGCTCCGGGCGGTAAAAATTGCGGTGCTATAACCTACAGTGTGAATTACTATTGCGAGACGGAAAAAGTTGTAGATGTGCCCCCTGAAGCGTTCGTTCCCGCACCTAAGGTGTGGTCATCTGTAATAAAGCTTACACTTCGTGATAAACCGCCGGTTGAATGTATGAATGTATCACATTTGTTTGAGCTTATAAAGGCTGCATTTTTAATGAGAAGAAAGACGTTTATAAACTGTGTTTCGCAGAGTAAAACGATAAACTGCGACAAAGAAATGTTAAGAAACATTTTAGAAGAACTCGAAATTTCAGAAACAATAAGGGGCGAAGCTTTGACATTAGTGCAATATTCACAAATTTCCGATAAAATTTTATCGATAAATTTGTAGAAAAAAATCTCATAAAACACTATGAAATTTAACAAAAAAAGTGTATAATAATATATGTCAATATATAAAATGTGATGGTATGTAATTTTTCGACATATTGTCCATTGCCGTAAGGGTGAAAGGAGATTAAAAAATGACTAACAACAAAGCAGTTTTAAGCTGGCTTGAAGAAATGAAAGCTTTGACAACACCTGATGAAATCGTTTGGATTGACGGTTCAGAAGAACAGTTAGAAGCATTACGTGCTGAAGCTGTTGAAACAGGTGAAATGATTAAATTAAACCAGGAGAAGTTACCAGGCTGTTATTACCACAGAACAGCAGAAAACGACGTTGCTCGTGTAGAAGACAGAACATTTATCTGTACACCTACAGAAGAAGAAGCAGGTCCTGTTAACAACTGGATGGAACCCTCCGAGATGTATGCAAAATTAAACGCATTGTACAAAGGCTCAATGAAGGGCAGAACAATGTACATTATCCCTTATTCAATGGGTCCTGTCGGTTCACCTTTTTCAAAGATTGGTATTGAATTAACAGACAGCATCTACGTTGTATTGAATATGGCTATTATGACAAGAATCGGCAAGGCTGTTATGGATTCTTTAGGTGACAGCGATGATTTCGTTAAGTGCTTACACGCTAAAAAGGATGTGAATCCTGACGAAAGATACATTGTACATTTCCCACAGGACAACACAATTATGTCTGTAAACTCAGCTTACGGCGGCAACGTGCTTTTAGGTAAAAAGTGCTTTGCTCTTCGTATTGC
>CAZCOF010000044.1:0-12556 GCA_964500095.1 uncultured Oscillospiraceae bacterium | reverse complement strand
AGAAAACTGTGAATCAGTTGGGCGGCAAACTCAAAGCTTGGCGCAAATTGCCTACATTTATCGCTATCCCCACCACGGCAGGAACAGGCAGCGAAACAACACTCGCTTCAATGATTACGGATTCCGTTACGCATCATAAGTATGCAATAATGAGTTTTCCTTTAATTCCGCATTATGCTGTTTTAGATGCTACACTTACCTACTCTTTGCCGCCGCATTTGACTGCGACAACCGGAATGGACGCACTCACTCACGCAGTCGAAGCATACATAGGTCGTTCCACAACCAAAGAAACACGCACTCTTGCATTAGAGGCTACCAAGCTCGTATTTGAAAATGTTTATACTGCATACTCCGACGGAAAAAACCACGCTGCAAGAGAAAATATGCTTCACGCAGCATACAAGGCAGGTATAGCTTTTTCTAAATCTTACGTAGGCTACATTCACGCAGTGGCACACTCACTCGGTGGGTTTTATAGTACTCCACACGGACTTGCCAATACAGTAATAATGCCTTATGTTCTTGAGGCGTACGACAAAAGCGTATATAAAAAGCTACATAGACTTGGTGTTTTTGCCGGTGTGTGCTCAAAAAACGATTCATTCAAAGACGGAGCAACAAAGTTTATTGAAGCAATCAAAGAATTAAATAAAAAAATGGGCATACCCGATAAAATTTCAGGCATTAAAGAAGAAGATATTCCCGCTATGGCAAGACACGCCGAAAAAGAAGCAAATCCTTTATATCCCGTGCCAAAACTAATGACTAAAAAAGAACTTGAACAGTTCTATTATCAGATTGCAGATTGGAGAGAAGAAAATTGACAAACGAAGATATAATGAATTTACTCAAAAATCAGCGAAATTTTTATAAAACAGGTGCAACAATCCCTGTAAGCTACCGAATAGAACAGCTTAAAAAGCTGTATAATACAGTAAAAAAGTACGAATCGGAAATAAACGACGCATTAAAAGCAGATCTCGGAAAAAGCCATTATGAAGGCTTTATGTGCGAAAGCGGGTTAGTCCTTTCAGAAATTTCGTATATGATTCGCCATACTAAGAAATTTGCAAAGAGAAAAACTGTCTACACACCGCTTGCCCAGTTTGCATCTCGCAGCTACATACAAAGCATGCCTTACGGAAATACGCTTATTATGAGCCCGTGGAATTATCCTTTTCTTTTGACTATCGACCCGCTTGCAGATGCCATTGCAGCGGGAAATACCGCAATCGTAAAACCGAGTGCGTACTCCCCCGCTACAAGTAAAATTATCGAAAAAATTATCGGCGAGTGCTTTACTCCTGAATATGTGGCGGTCATTACGGGCGGAAGAGCCGAAAATGCTGCTTTGCTTGAGCAAAAATTTGACTTTGTGTTTTTTACAGGAAGCCAGGCTGTAGGAAAAGAAGTACTGCGTCACACAGCAGAGCACCTTACTCCTGCGGTTTTAGAGCTCGGCGGTAAAAGTCCTTGCATTGTAGATGAAAGCGCTGATATAAAGCTTTGTGCAAAACGAATTGTGTTCGGAAAATACCTAAACTGCGGTCAGACTTGTGTTGCTCCCGACTATATACTTTGCCAAAAGTCAGTAAAAGACGAATTCGTTGCAGAAGTAATAAAGCAGATAAAGCAGCAATACGGCGACAACCCCTTAGAAAACGAAAACTATGGCAAAATTATAAACGAAAAGCATTTTTCACGTCTATGCAGCCTTATAGATAAAGACAAGGTTATCATTGGCGGCGAAGTGAATGAAAAAACGCATCGGATTGCCCCGACAGTTATGGATAACGTGACGTTTAGTGATGCTGTTATGGGAGAAGAAATCTTCGGTCCCATTATGCCAATTTTGACCTTTGATAACTTTGACGATGTTGTCAGCGACTTAAAGTGCAAGGATAAGCCCTTAGCACTTTACATCTTCTCAAATAACAAAAAGCACATTAGCCGCGTAACCAAAGAGCTGTCTTATGGCGGCGGCTGTGTAAATGATGTGGTTATTCACCTTGCAACGAGCAATATGGGCTTCGGCGGTGTCGGTGAAAGCGGAATGGGTGCTTATCACGGCAAAGTCGGCTTTGATGCTTTTTCGCATCATAAGTCAATTGTTGACAAAAAGAACTGGATTGACCTACCTATGCGCTATCAACCGTACAAAAGCAAATTGTACGAAAAGCTGCTTCGTATGTTCTTAAAATAATCAAACTGTAAAACAGTACTATTTCATAATTCTCTATCATTCTCCCATCAAAAAAGGTTTTGCTCAAGTGAGCAAAACCTTTACTTATCTATTTAAAAGCCACTATCCCTTAAAACTCAAAATACTCTTTTGCGTTTTTGTATGAAATCCCCTCAATTATTGTCTTTAACGCTTCGTAATCTTCGGGGTATTCTCCTTCTTCTACCCATTTGCCGACAAGATTACAAAGAATTCTTCTGAAATACTCGTGTCTCGGATATGAAACAAAGCTTCTTGAGTCCGTTAGCATCCCCACAAATTTTCCAAACAGACCAAGATTTGCAAGAGCTTTCATCTGCTCTTCCATACCGTCACGGTTGTCGTTAAACCACCAGCCCGAACCAAACTGAATTTTGCCTGCTTTCGGACCTTTCTGGAAGTTTCCGAGCATAGTGCCTAAAACATAATTATCCTTAGGATTTAAGGTATAAAGTATAGTTTTTGGCAAATTGTCGCACACATTCAGACTGTCTAAGAATTGTGAAAGCTTTTCTGCTATACACAAATCATTTATCGAGTCAAAGCCCGTATCTGGACCGAGCTTTTCCATCATTTTTGCGTTGTTATTTCTAAGTGCTCCGATGTGTAATTGCATAGCCCAACCGTACTTTTCGTAGTGCTTTGCACATTCAGATAAAATCGCTGTTTTGTATGAGTCGATTTCTTCCTGTGTCAAATCTTTACCCGCTAATCTTTTTTCAAATACAGATTTAGCGTCACCTACAGCATACGGTACATATTCTAATGCGTGGTCGGAGAGTTTGCAGCCGTTGTCATTAAAAAACGCAATTCGCTCTGCTATCCACGATAATGCCTTTTCGTATGTGTCAATACCGTTATCAGAAAGATACACCAAAAAGTCATCCTTTTCGATATTTACAAGCTTATCAGGACGCATTGTAGGAAGGATTTTTGTCGGGAATCCTTCGTTTTTTAGCTGAATATGATATTTCAAATCATCAGCAGGGTCATCAGTCGTACAGATGACTTCTACGTTTGAACGCTTGATTAAATTTTGAGCTGAAAATTCATCTTTTTTCAAAAGGTCGTTGCACTTGTCCCAGATTTCTTTAGCTGTTTTTTCGGATAAAGGCGTATCAATGTCAAAATATCTTTTCAATTCCAAAGAAGTCCAATGATACAAAGGATTACCAATCAAAAGCGGCATTGTACGGCAAAAGCCCATCCACTTAGAAAACTCATCCTTATCGCCTGTGATATACTCTTCATCAATGCCGTTAGAACGCATCTGACGCCACTTGTAATGGTCACCACCCAGGAATAAATCATAAGCATTTTTAAACTTGTAATTTTCCGCTATCATCTTAGGCGACAAATGACAGTGGTAGTCAATTATCGGCAAGTCCTTTGCAAATTCGTGATAAAGCTTATACGCTGTTTTGTTTTTGAGCATAAAGCTGTCATTTATAATACCCATACGTTTTTTCCTCCTATAAAACAATTCCGTCTTTAAATATAGAAATTTCACGGTAATTGTTTTCTTCGTTTGTTGTTTCTTTTCCTGATGCAACTTCGATTATGTAATCTAAAAACTCATCTGTGAGTGGATTTCCATCTAATGTGGGAGATGCGTCAAAGTCAATCCAGTTTCTCTTTTTTGTCGCTAAGGTCTTATTTGTAGCAACCTTAACTGTAGGAACAGGTGCACCGAAAGGTGTTCCTCTGCCCGTTGTAAAGAGTATTAAATGAACGCCCGCTGCCGTAAGGTTGGTAATTGCTACAATGTCATTTCCGGGACCGTTTAAAAGCGACAAGCCGTTTTTGGTTAAAGTGTCACCGTAGTCTAATACGTCTACGACTTCTCCCAAACCGCCTTTTTGTATGCAGCCGAGCGATTTTTCTTCCAATGTTGTGATGCCGCCGGCTTTGTTTCCCGGAGACGGGTTTTCATAAATCACCTGATTGTGCTTTGTAAAATAATCTTTGAAGTTATTAATTAGCGAAACAGTTTTTTCAAAAAGCTCACGCGTTTCGCATCTTTGCATTAAAAGATGCTCTGCACCAAACATTTCGGGAACTTCTGTTAAAACACAGCTTCCGCCGTAGGAGATAAGCTTATCTGACAATCTGCCGACCAACGGATTTGCCGTAATTCCTGAAAAGCCGTCACTTCCGCCGCATTTTAGACCGACGCGAAGCTTTGAAATATGCACAGGCTCTCTTTTGAACGTGTCAGCATACGCTTTTAATTCATTGACAACTTTTATGCCTTCTTCAACTTCATCTTCATAATCCTGAGCATTTAAAAATTTTACACGTTTTTCGTCGTATTCGCCCAAGACTTTTTTAAACTCATCAATATTGTTGTTTTCACAGCCCAAGCCCAAAACCAACACGCCTGCAGCGTTGGGGTGATTGACAAGCCCTTTTAATATAAGCTGTGTTGTCTTGTGGTCACCGCCGAGCTGCGAACAGCCGAACGGATGTTCAAAATGGATAGCACCGCATTTTTCTGCAATTTTCTTTGCAACCTTATTTACGCAGCCTACTGTGTTTATAATCCATACTTCGTTTCTTATGCCGACTTCCCCGTTTTCACGGATATATCCCATAAAAGTTTTGTCAGTTTTAACTCTTTCTTTGTTTACTTCTACAGGCTCGTACTTGTACTCTATATTTCCCGAAAGGTTGGTCTTTACATTGTGACTGTGAACGTGTTCGCCGCATTTAATATCTTTTGTTGCGTGACCTATGGGGTTTCCGTATTTAATGACATTTTCACCTGCGCTAATATCACGAAGTGCGTACTTGTGACCATCTTCTAAATTTACTTCTACGTTATCCAGCTCGTGAATTATCATTTCATCAGCTCCTTGATTGTGCTTTCATATCTTGATAAATCTTCTTCCCAAAGCTCCTTGTTCTGTAAAATTTCTAAAACAGATGCGTTTTTCATAAATTCCATTACCTTAGCGTCATCATCAGGCATATCTGTTTTATAAAATTCGATAAGCTTTGCAAATGAAATCATAAGATTTTCAGGCAAGCGACCGTAGCGCTTTTCAAACTCTAAGATTGACGGTAGGACTCTTACCTTGAATTTACTTACAGAGTTTAGAGAAATCGATGCACATAAGTGTCTGATATAGGGGTTTTTAAATCTTTCAAACACATCGTCAGCATAGCTTTTTAACTCATCTAAAGGTAAGTCAAGCGTAGGAATAATTTCTTCATAAACGCACTTTTTAACGAATGTGCTCATAGTTTCATCTTCCATACAGTCGCCTACTGTTTCAATGCCAGATAACATCGCATACGGAATCATAGATGTGTGTGCGCCGTTCAAAATGCGAACCTTACGTGTTCTGTAACGCTCTAAATTGTCTGTAACAATGATGTTTAAGCCCGCCTTATTAAATGGGAATTCTTCTGTGATTTTTTGCGGTCCTTCGATAACCCATAAGTGGAAAAGCTCGCTTGTGTTTAATAAATTGTCAGTATAACCTAAATCAATCTTTTCGTCCTTAGGATAGCCTGTTACAATTCTGTCGACCAATGTGTTGTAGAACACGTTTTCGTTTTCTACCCATGAGATGAAATCTTCGCCAAATCCCCAAAGCCTTGCATATTCCAAGACGTATTTTTTAAGTGTTGCACCGTTTTTGTCAATAAGCTCACAGGGTAAGAATATAAATCCCGGCAAACCCTTTTCAAAACGTCTTTTTAACAACAATGTAACCTTAGCAGGAAAAGTAACGGCAGGAGCATTACTCGGTGCATCGTCAGCACAATATGCAATACCTGACTCTGTTGTGTTTGAAACGACAAATCTGAAATTCGGATTTTCTGCCAAGCTCAGATAGCTTTCGAAATTTTCATAAGGCTCAACCGTTCTTTTTATAACATCGATTTTTTTTGTATCTACTGTGGGAACGCCGTCTTTTAAACCACGCATAACGTGAGTGTATTTGCAGTCTTGTGACTCTAACATCTTGCACATACCCTTTTCGATAGGCTGAACAACTACAACCCCTGCGTTAAAATCTGTTTTTTCGTTTGTTATCTGAATTATCCAGTCAACAAAGCCTCTTAAAAATCCGCCCTCACCAAACTGAATGACCTTTTCTGTGTAACTCATGCTATCTCTCCTTAATACTCAAGTTAAGACCATTATAAGTCATAAAATATCAAGTTTTCCTTTAAAATTTTGATATTTTTGTCCAAAAACATTAAAATTTTGATTGATTTTTCAAAAAATTGATGATATTATAGTATAGAGGTGACATTATGCTTTTAGAAACTTATAAAAACCCCGATTTTTCACATCAATATGTTGAAAACAGGCGAAAAAAAACCGATGTTCATTTTCACAACGAGCACGAGCTTTATTATCTTGTAAAGGGGACTACAAAATATTTTATAGGAGATAAAATTTTTCAGATAGAAAGCGGAAATTTTGTTATAATCCCCGCAGGTCTGCACCATAAAGCAGACAGCGAAAACTGCCTTATAAACGAGAGAATTTTAGTAAGCTTTAAAAGTGACACATTTTCTGACGAAACTCTTAAAGCACTCGAGCTTCTCTTTTCAGAAAGTGTAATATACATACCAAACTCAAAACTGGAAGCAATTGAAAGCATTTTTTCAAAAATTGATAACGAGTATAAGAAAAAAGATAAATATAGCTCTGTTTTAATAAATTCTTACACAGAAGAAATCATAATTTATTTGGCACGCTTTCGTCAGGATTACAGACCAAATCTTCCTGACGCTGACAAAACAATACACAAAATTTCAAAGTATATAAAAGATAACTATTCTCAAAATTTAACTTTAGAGAGCATCAGCCGTATGTTTTCTTTAAGCTCTGCTCACCTGTCAAGACGTTTTAAGGCTGTTTGCGGCATAGGAATAAACGAATACATCATATACGTTCGGTTATTAAACGCCGAAAAATTGTTAAAAGAAACCAATCTTCCCATTACTGAAATTGCAGGCAGATGTGGTTTTAATGACAGTAATTACTTCTCAACAGTTTTTAAAAAAGCAAAAGGGATTACGCCGCTGAAGTTTTCGCATGAATATAAGGATAAACAGCGATAAAAAAGAACTAAGGCTATATGCCTTAGTTCTTTTTTGTATAAGCTATTGTTAAATCAACCTTTAACAGCACCAAGTGTTACACCCTTGATGAAGAATTTCTGAACGAAAGGATAGAACATCAATATCGGAAGAACAACAACCATGATTGACGCTGACTTTAAGTTTTCAGCTGTCAACTTCGAAGAGTCGTTTTCACCGGCAGCAAGGTCTGTTAAAGAACCGGTTGCGTTTTCATTAACGATACGCTGAATGTATTGCATAACAACGATTCTCTTACCATCTGTCATATAAAGCATTGAGTCAAACCATGAGTTCCAGTGACCAACTGCTATCCATAAAGCCAATGTCATAATGATAGGTTTTGATAACGGAACGATAATCTGGAAGAAGGTTCTGAATTCGCCTGCACCGTCGATTTTTGCTGATTCGTTTAAAGCTTCGGGAATGCCCACAAAGAACGACTTTGAAACTATGATGTTGTAAGGTGTTGTCAAACCGGGCAATATGTATACCAACGGGTTATTTAAAAGTCCTAAGCTCTTGATGTTTAAGAAGTTCGGAATCTGACCTGCACTGAACAACATAGCTATCATAATAACCATTGTAAAGAATTTTTTCCAGATAAGGTTAGGTCTTGAAAGTGCATAACCGTAAAAGCATGTTACGATTACCGAAGCTACAGTACCGAAGATTGTTCTGTAAAGTGTCCAGCCGTATGCTTCCCAGATTTCAGCATTTTTGAAAACCAGTATATACGGTTGAAGTGTCATTTCGCCCCAGGTAGGAATAAGATGGTATCCACCTGCGTTTACTGCTACCGTTGTACTTATTGACATTGTCAAAGTGTACAAAAACGGATAAAGTGTTGTCAAACCAAGCAAAGTCAATGCAATGTAGTTAAATACATTAAATATTTTCTCGCCTTTTGTACGCTGTATCATCTATTTTCCCTCCTTATAAAATACCATATTCGTCGTCACTGATCTTTGAAATTACCCAGTTAGAACCAAGTACGAAGCACAAACCAACTACTGATTTGAACAAGCCTAGTGTTGTACCCATTTCCCATTCACTTCTCATCAAAAGTGTGTAAGAATATGTATCCAATACGTCAGCAACTTCGTATACTGAGTAGTTATACATATTGAATATCTGGTCAAATCCGGCATTTAAAAGACCTGAAAGGTTCATAATGAATACTGTTGTGATTGTACCCATAATACTTGGAAGTGTTATGTATATAACCTGCTTAAACTTCGTCGCACCGTCGATGTAAGCCGCTTCGTAAAGTGATTCGTCAACACCTGCTAACGCTGCAATATAAACAATAGCACCCGAACCGACAGACTTCCATACGTGCGTAAGAATAAGCAACCAGAAAAACGCAGTATTACTTGTAAAGAACGGAATAGCTGTGCCGCCCAATGATGTAATAAGCTCATTAACAGGACCTACTGTAGAGAAAAGCATCTTAAATATACCGCCCATAACAACCCATGAGAAGAAGTGGGGCATATATGTAAGTGTCTGTATAAGCTTTTTAAACCAGCTGCAACGGATTTCGTTGAGTAATAAAGCCAGAACAATCGGCATCGGCCATCCGAGCACAAGCCAAGTTAAGGTAATCTTGAATGTGTTTCTTATTACAGGCCAGAACTTGTAGCCTGAGAACAATTCAATAAAATTTCCAAAACCATAATGGTCTGCCCACGGACTTCCCCAAACACCAGCTCTGGGTTTGTAATCCTGGAATGCAATTAACAAACCTGTCATCGGCTTGTATGCAAAGAATATAAATGTTAATAAACCGGGAAGAAGCATAATCAAAAGCGGAATATTTGAAATAAAACGCTTTTTAAATGACTTCTTCTTAGGTAAGTAAGCATCGCTTACTACTAATGTGTCTGACTTTTTCAAAAGATACCCTCTCCTTTTCAATGAACTTTACAAATAAGTGCGTCATACCTGTCTATAAAATGCCAAACCGTCAGCTGTTTATGCCTTTATCAACATAGCACCTTGAAAAAAATTACCAAACTATACAACAAAAACTGCATAGTTTTTAACAGTATACCTTATTCTACCACAAACAATATACAAAATGCAATACCTTTTTTAATTTTTTTTGTACTTTTTTTATAAATTTTAATACCTTTTTTGGTGGAATATTGACATACATTCACCAAAATGTCCAAACAGCAGCCGTTTTGTCGACTTTTTTCGCCTTGTTTTGCTGTTCAAAACCAAAGTTGAATTGAGTGTTTTTATTGCAAGTATACAATTTTTCTAACAATTCCCATCAAAAAACAACCAGTTTTTGGTCTTTTTTAACAAATAGGCATTTTAGCAAATTTATACAAATAAAAGGCTGCAGTAAAATAACTTCATTTTGCTACAGCCTCTAATATATAAATAGGAAGAAAAATTTCACGCCCCGAAATTATTACTCGGTTTTTTCTTGAGCTTTTTCTCTTCTCCGTTTTGATCAACAATGTATACATTGTTTAAAGTGTTTTTTACACCTTGTCTAAATTCTTCGATATATTGTGCACGAAGTTTTTGCTGCTCGCACCTTTCTTCATCGCTTAATCCCTCTGCTCGCGACTTTTTCGCCAGCTCATTTATTCTTTTTATAAGTTCTTCGGTCATCATTTTCACCTCGCACAATAGTATAACACAAAGATGTTTACTAATCAAGAAGATTATCAAAAAGTCTTGATTTGTGAGTTGATGAATACAAACCCATATTTTCGGTTTTTACGTTCATAATAGATGCAGGATATTTTAGTAATATTCCAACTTCGTCGGAGTGATATTTTTGATAAATCAAAAGTGGTATTGAAACCTTCGGTTTCAGTGATATTATATTTGATCCTTAAGCTCGCCGAAGGCGAATATCACTGCCCGAAGGGCAATATAACTTACGAAGTAAATATCACTTGTTCCGCAAGGAACAAATATAACTGAAAAAGACTTGTCAATCGACAAGTCTTTTTCTTGGAAGAGCCGAATGGTTTAGATGCATCCATTTTGCACGAATTCTTCTCTCTTCACAGGAGTATTTTATACTGCAATGCAACACTTTATAAACATCGGATCTTCTTTTACTACTTTTAAGATATGGTATATTTTTTAAAAGCTATGCTTTAAGTGGTTTTACTCTGAACATTCGTGTCGTGTGTGGATGCATTCCAGACAAGATGATTGTTTCGGCATCATTAAGATTCTCTTTAGCCCACACATCACGTATTTCCGACATTTCATCAAGATAAACTTTAACATCTTCAAAATCTTCACCCAGGTTAAATACTGCAAGTGCATAATCGCCGTTATGAAGTTTCTTTTTAAGAACATTAATTTTTTTCTTTCCATTATCAATCATTATATACGGTTTTGCCGCAAATGCGCCGATATCTTGGTTTATTGCAATAACCTCTTCATTACAATAGACAGAAAGCTCAAAATCGTTAAACTTTTCAAAGTTTGTACTAATCTGAATTGGCGAAGATGTAATTGCACGGGCAGTATATAAAACAATTTGTTCATCCTCTGTATATCCATAATCATATTTTGCGTAATCTTTTGGAAAAACATCACACTGACCTATATCCAACATATCAAGATCAAAATAATGACCCTTATTTATATAGTCAATAAAATCAAAATACGAATTGTATATTTCAAGGAAATTTTCCCAGCTGCCAAGAGAATCCACATTGCAACGGTAGCTATTACAATACCTTTCCCAGTATTTATGGTATTCTGCTCTGGCTCTGACACTCACACAGAAGCCAAAATCTCTGTCAGTTGCCACTAATTCTTTGCGCATAAGTTCTGCATTAATGGGATCAGAGGGTCGCCAGTCATATTTTAAATAATCAAACCCCCACTCTGCCCACTGTAAGGCATTGTTTTTTTCTTTTCTTATAATACCAATACCGCCACGCTCATCTCCAAAACGGTCGTCTGGTTCACCGCAGGTGCATCCCGGAGGTAATGGCTTATATGTCATAGCACAGCCAAAAGCATTAAGCATCGGTGTAGAATATATTCCGCATTTATAACCTATGCTGTGCATACGATCGCAAAACCCCTTCATATCCGGAAACTTTTCATTAGGCATTATTGCATCGTATTTTCCACCATAAACACCTTGCCAACCGGAATCAATATTAATAAAACTGTATCCGTATTCGTTAATTCCAAAGTCAGCTATTTTTTTTGCCGCATCTTCTACCTGTTTCTGTGTCACAGAAAAACCAAATGCGTTCCAGGTGGTAAACCCCATCATAGGAGTCAACTGCACCCTATCCTTATAAATTTCAAGAATAAGTTCTTTTTCACTTCTTCCAAGAAAGTTTTCTGCAACTAATGTAAGCGCATAATTTCCTTCTGTTTCAATTTTGCCGGATACAATACCATCTGAAACAGTCAATCCGTCAGGTAAATTCAATACCGTATATGTAATGGGACGCTTGCCGGTTACCGGAATTTTAAATAAAATTGGTTTCCCCGGCGAAGCACCATAACACGAAGGCATATTAATTACAGGTGCACCTTCAAAAGGTTTCGCGGGTGCGATTTTTGTATATCTCATAGTGTTCATCTCCTTTAAATACAAAAACTATTTATTTATATTTTACATTATTGTTTTTTTAAATACTATTTACAAAACATACTTTTATATAGTAAAATCATACTATGAGGAGTGATTTTATGAAAATAGTACCAATATTATCTATAGAAAACGAGCAATTATACATAACTTCATACGGATTTGAAGATATATCCAAAAACGCACATTGGGGAAAAGGTTCCCGTGATACATTTATTATCCATTATGTTCTTGGTGGCGAAGGATTTTTTAACGGCAATCCGGTAAAAAAAGGTGAAGGCTTTGTAATAACTCCCAAAACTTCTCACGAATATCATTCTTCCCAAAATAACCCCTGGAAATATTTCTGGTTAACTTTTAATGGAGCATCAGCGCATGATATATGTAAAAAATATATATTCAGCAATGAACTTAACATATTTAAATTTGGTTTTATGGGTAAACTGCTTAACCTTTGTGAAAACATTTTTTCTGAAGAAGGGGCTCTAACCGAGGCAAAAGCCCTGTCATATTTTTTTACTCTCCTTTCATTTCACGAAAAGCCCAGTTTAACCGGAAACCGATATGTTACATCCGCAAAAAACTATATGAACATACACTTTTGCCGTAACATAACTATCACGGAAATTGCC
>CAZCOF010000043.1:0-12652 GCA_964500095.1 uncultured Oscillospiraceae bacterium | reverse complement strand
CAAATTCCCAGGTCTTTGCACACCCGATGACAGCTATCACGGTGTAACATATACAGAACGCTTCGGCTTAGAAGGTGCATTTATCACAAAGGCAACAGCTCAACTAATGCGTGACTTTGGCTCAATTCAGGCACCGCAGCACGCATATTATATAAACTTAGGACTTGAGAGCTTGTCGCTTCGTATGAAAAGACATTGCGAAAACGCACAAAAGGTTGCAGAATTCTTAAAAGATAACGAAAATATATCTTGGGTAAGCTATTCTGGACTTCCCGGGGATAAATACTATGACTTAGCTAAAAAGTACTTACCCAACGGTGGCTGCGGAGTTATAAGCTTCGGTGTTAAGGGCGGAAGAACAGCCGCTGAAAAGTTTATGAGAAACTTAAAATTAGCATCAATTGAAACACACGTTGCAGATTCTAAAACGTGCTGTTTGCATCCTGCATCAACCACGCACAGACAGATGAATGATGCTGAACTTGCCGCTTGCGGTATCACACCTGATTTGGTGAGATTTTCCTGTGGCTTAGAAGATGCTGAAGATATAATCGCAGATATTGAGCAGGCATTAAATAATTAATTTGGAGGGTTTAATATGCCCATTAGAATACCGAATGAACTACCGGCAGTAAAGGTTTTAACAAGCGAAAACATATTTGTAATGACCGAAAAGCGAGCAATCACGCAGGACATTCGCCCCCTAAAGCTTTTAATTTTAAACCTTATGCCTTTAAAAATCGATACAGAAACTCAGCTTTCAAGAATGCTCGGTAACACTCCGCTTCAGATTGAGATTGAGCTTTTAAAAACAAGCTCTTATGAGTCAAAAAACACATCTGCTGAACACTTAATCACTTTTTACAAGACTTTTGATGAAATAAGACACAAAAAGTTTGACGGAATGATTATCACAGGAGCTCCCGTTGAGCAGATGGAATTTGAAGAAGTGGAGTACTGGGAAGAGCTTTGCGAAATTATGGAATGGTCAAAGACGAATGTAACAAGCACATTCCATATTTGCTGGGGTGCACAGGCGGGGCTTTATTACCACTACGGAATTAAAAAATATCCTTTGGATAAAAAGCTCTTTGGGGTATTTGCACACGTTGTTGAATATAAAAACTCAATATTAATGCGCGGATTTGACGATGTTTTCTATGTTCCGCATTCACGTCATACAACGATTATGCGCGAAGATATAGAAAAAAATCCTGAGCTTAAAATACTTGCAAGCTCACCCGATGCGGGAGTTTATGCTGTATCTACCAAGAACGGACGGCAAATCTTTATAACGGGACATTCAGAATACGATCCCGGAACGCTTAAAAAAGAATATCTTCGTGATAAAAACTTAGGTCTTCCGATAGAAATGCCAAAAAATTATTTTCCTGATGACGATGATACAAAAGAACCTATGTCAACGTGGCGTGCTCACGCCAACCTTTTGTATACGAATTGGCTCAATTATTTCGTGTATCAGACCACGCCGTATGACATTAATGAGATTAAATAAGAAATGCGATAACAGAGCCGTTTTTGCTAGATTTTAAGCGGGTTCTAAAATAGTAATGATTCAAATAACTTGTTATAAATTATTATAATTTTTTATAAAAATGGGGTTAAAATGGAGTTAGACGGTATAAAAAACGGAGTTAAATTTTTAAGAAAAGAAACCATTAAATTGTACGTATAGTATTATTTTTATGATAACTAAAAACAATGAAGACTTAAAGGAGAATTTTTATGAACAGTCGATACGAATCAGCTAAAGAAATTTATAAAAAACTCGATGTTGACACCGACAAGGCCATAAAAATATTAAAAGAAATCCCCGTATCACTTCATTGCTGGCAGGGCGATGACGTCATTGGTTTTGACCACGAAGGTCCCTTAACAGGCGGTATACAGACAACGGGCAATTATCCGGGAAAGGCAACTAATCCCGAACAACTCTTATCTGATATGGACAAGGCGATGTCACTTTCGCCCGGCAAGAAAAAAATCAACGTTCACGCATGTTACGCGATATTTGAAGGCGGCGAAGCGGTTGACCGCGATAAGTTAGAGCCCAAGCATTTTAAAAAATGGGTTGAATTTGCAAAGGAAAGAAATATGGGCTTGGACTTTAACCCCACATTCTTTTCGCACGACAAGGTAAAAGACGGACTTACCCTTTCAAGTCCTGATGAAGCGACACGAAAGTTTTGGATAGAGCATGGAAAAGCCTGTTTAAGAATTTCTCAGTATTTTGCCGAAGAAACAGGCGTTCCCTGTGTTATGAATATATGGACAGGCGACGGCTATAAGGATATTCCTGCAGACAGATTAGGCCCGAGACAGAGATACAAAGAATCTATCGAAGAAATCTTATCCGAGCCTTTTGATAAAAACTTAGTTAAACCCTGCGTTGAATCAAAGGTATTCGGCATCGGTGTTGAGTCCTATACAGCCGGAAGTGCTGAGTTTTCGCTCACATTTGCAGCAACTCACGACGGTTGTCTGCCTTTAATGGATAACGGACATTACCACCCGACAGAAGTGGTTTCTGATAAAATTTCTACATTGTTATGTTATTTTCCCGAAATTGCACTTCATATCACACGCGGTATCCGTTGGGACAGTGACCACGTTTTGATATTTGATGACGAAACGAAAGAAATGGCAAAAGAAATCGTCCGCTGCGACGGATTAAATCGTGTATATATGGCACTCGACTATTTTGATGCAAGCATCAATAGAATTTCAGCTTGGGTGGTTGGATTCAGAAGCTGGCAGAAGGCATTACTTTATGCTTTGTGTGAGCCGAGTGAATTGCTTAAAAAACTTCAGAATGAAAACAGACTGACAGAGCTTATGGTAATGCAGGAAGAAGTAAAAACACTTCCGTTCGGCGACATCTGGGAAGAGTATTGCAAAGAATGTGGAGTCAGTGCCGACAGCGAATGGTTTGAAGAAATAGTTAAGTATGAACAAGAAGTGTTATTAAAAAGATAACAGACAAAAAACTTGACAGATTATGTCAGGTTTTTTTGTTTTTATTTTTCTTTTTGCGATATTCACAAAAAGAAAAATAAAAACAAGTCACACTTTTACATAATTAACAAAAAAATATTGACTTTATAAAAACGTTGTGTTATACTGTATAATGTAATATTAGTATAGGTGTATCTGTGTGTATTTTTTAGGGAGAAACAATGCTTTTAAAACAAGGTTTTATGTTAAAAAAAATTTTAGATGACTACATAGTTGTTCCTACAGGAGATAACATAGTTGACTTTTCTGTAGCGGTGTCTTTGAATGAAACAGGTGCCTTTTTATGGAAACAGTTAGAAAGCGAAAAGACATTTGAAGAATTGGTAGACGCCCTATCATGCGAGTATGAAGTTTCACCCGATGATGTGAAAGACGATGTCGACGAATTTGTAAAACTTTTAAAAACTCACAATTTTTTGAAAGAGTAGTGTAGAAAAGAGCGTGTTCTAATGAAGAAAGGAAAATCCGAAACAGGTAAATGGATTTTTAAACGTATCCGCGCCTTTATACCGCAATTGTTGATATTAATTGCTATAGTTGTTACAATTGCCTATATCAATGTGCAGTTTTCATTAGTTTCAAAAAACCTTATTGATATAGCAATTCACCAGTCCGACGGCAGTTTAAAAATTGCAGCTTTTGAGCTTGTTATTTTGCTTGTTTCGCAACTTGTTTTACAGATTGCATATATAAGAATTCACGTTTTAGTAAGCGGCAAGCTTGCGATGAGTATAAAAACCGAGCTGTTTTATAAGCTTATGTCAAAAGACTGCAGCGAGGTTTTGAAAATCCACTCAGGTGAAATTTTAAACAGATTGGTAAGCGACGTGTCGCTCCTATCAGAAAAGACGACCGAGATAATACCCAACGTATTTGCACTAATCTCTACGATAGTGTTTAGCTTTACGGCACTTTATCGTTTGGACAGACAGTTTGCAATTTTCTGCTTGTGCTTTGGTCCGATTATTCTTTTAGCTGCGTATATATATAAGAAGAAGATAAAGAATTTACATATAAAATGTCGTGAGAGCGACGGCAGAGTGCGTTCGCACTTGCAGGAAACAATACAGAACTTTATCGTAGTTAAGGCTTTTTCGAAAGAGAACTTAATGAAGAAAAAGTCGCAAAAACTTCAGTATGAAAACTACCGACTGAATGTCAAACGTTCGGTTATAGGTATTCTTTCAAATATATTATTCTTTTTGGCGATGACGGTAGGGTACTACGCCGCACTTGCGTGGGGAGTTTACCGTTTGAGCATAGGTACAATCACGTTTGGTACAGTAACTGCTATGCTTGCACTCGTAGGGCAGATTCAGTCGCCGTTTCGCGAAGTGGCATCGGTTCTGCCGCAATGCTATATGGTGTTGGCAAGTACCGAGCGGCTCATTGAGCTTGACAACTTAAAGTCAGACAGTGTAGGATTCGAGCTTGAAAAATCCGATATCGAAGGCTTTGAAAATCTCACATTTTCGAACGTCAGCTTCTCTTATGACGATGTTTCGGTGCTTAAAAACGTAAACTTAACCGTAAATAAAGGTGAGTTTGTGGCACTGTGCGGTGTATCGGGAGCGGGCAAGAGTACACTTTCAAAATTACTGCTTTCTATAATAAAGCCCGACAGCGGCAGAGTCTACTTTAACACGAATGATAAAGAGATAGATTTTAGTGCAGGGACTCGCAAGCTATTTTCCTATGTTCCGCAGGGTAATATGATTTTATCGGGTACGATTTGTGACAACATCACATTTTGTGAAGAAAACCCTGATATGAATAGAGTAATCGCTGCAGCAAAAGCTGCACAGATTATAGATGATATTAATAAAATGCCCGACGGCTTTAACACCGTGCTGGGCGAAAAAGGTCACGGCTTATCAGAAGGACAGGTGCAGCGTCTGGCTATAGCCAGAGCATTGTATTTTGACGCACCGATTTTGTTACTTGATGAGGCAACGTCTTCTTTGGATATTGAAACAGAAGAAAAGCTCCTTGCCGAAATAAAATCAATGACAGATAAAACCTGTATCATTATTTCTCACAGAAGCGAAGTAATTAATGCTTGTGACAAAACTTATATTTTGCAGACTGGCTCACTTAAAGAGCTTAATAATATCCCCCCCAGGACAATTATTGACCAAATAAGATTAAAGGAGGAAAACAATGGTAAAAACATTTAAAAGAATCGCTGCCTTAGCTATGGCTATCGCTTTGGTTGTATGTTTTGCTGTTAGTGCTTCTGCTGTTGGTGTTAGTACAACAACAACATACGTTACAGGAGACGAAACAAAAGTTAATGTAAGTGTAAGCGTTACAGATTACGGCGCTGCTGATTATGTAACATACTACGCTTATAACGGAAGCACACCTGTATTCATCGATCAGGTTGACGGTAGTTCCGGTAGCGCTGTATTTAATTTCCAGACAGCTGCAACAAACCTTAACAGTGCAGTTAAAGTTGGTTACACAGCTGCTGATAGTGCAACATCTGAATATATCACAGCTAACACAATCACATACAACGGTACAGTTTTAGCAACACTTCCTACAGCTACAACAACAGCAACTGTTACAATCGAAGATTATACACTTGAATCAGGTATGACAGTTGGTTCTGTATCAGCTGATGCTAACGCAACAGTAGGAGAAATCATATACGCAGGCGGCAACATCACAGTTCCGCTTACAGCTATTTCAGGTGATGTAGTTCTTACAGTAACAGAAACAGCAGTTGCTCAGGACACATCAGAACTTGAGATCGTTGATGCAGGTATGGTAATGGATGGTGCTGCAAGAAAGCTCACAGTATTAGGTGCTGCAAGAGGTACAAACGACTATGGTGTAATTATCTCAACAGAAGAGATTAAAGATACATACACAGATAGTGAGATTGAAACGCTTAAGAAAAACTCTGTAGCATTCAAAGCAGAGATGCAGGGTACAAACGGCGTATTCGCTGTTCAGGTTATCGATAACGCTACAGAAGGCGAAGACGAGATTCTAATCGCATCAACCGGAAGCTACTACGTAGCAGTATATGTACAAACATCAAACGGCGAAGGCTACAAAGTAGCTAAGCTTGCTAAAGCTGTTACATTAACAGAGTAATAAGGAGGTAGAGATATAATGAAAATGTATGTAAAACCGAGCATTAGTGTAATTGAATTACAGCTCAAAGAAGATATCGCTGCCGTTCCTACAACTGTTTACACAGGTAAAAAAGGTAATTTTACTAAGACAAGCGGTAATCAGACTTTAAAATCAACCGATACAGGTCTTGCTAAGGAGACCTATAGCCAATACGGCATCAGTATTTTATAATCGATAAAACTATGAATTATCGTATTGCAAACAATTTAATTGAATTAAAAGGTTTACAAAGCGAATATCTCGCGCATAGATTAAGTGCGTATCTGGAAACAGATACGCACGCTGTGCCGGATATATCAGTAACCTTTAAACTGAATAAAGATATTACGGTTCCCGAAGGAAAATATTTTAAAAGACTGGATTTTTGGTATTGGATAGATAGAGGGGATGCGGGCTATACTGCTGTTAAGCAGAACAGCATTACCCGTGAGACTATTAACAGAATGGATTTTAACAAATCCTGTACAGAAGTAACCATTGAATATGTAGATATCGATGGTTTAATTATTGACTTTTCGACAGACCGCATGCTGCATCACATATTGGGAGATGCATTTTCTTTTTGCCAGACGGTAAGGGGAAATATGCTCCTACATTCTGCAGCTGCTTCATATAAAGGACAGGCAGTTTTGTTTTCTGCCCCGTCAGGTACGGGCAAATCGACTCATACATCATTGTGGAAAGAATATTATCCCGATGATGTTGTTTTGTTCAATGACGACACGCCGATTCTTACAAAAATCGAAACACAGTTTTATGCCTGCGGAACCCCGTGGAGCGGAAAAACTGAAATCAATGAAAATATGATTTTACCATTAAAGGCAATTGTCTTTTTAAAACAGGCTAAGGAAAATTCTATCCGAAAAATGACTACCGTCGAGTCGGTAATAAAGCTTTTGGAAGAGACGAGAAAACCTGTTTTTGAAGATTTGATGGAAAAGCATATTGATTTTATAAATCAAATAATTGAATCAACTCCGATTTATGAGCTTTCGTGCAACATCTCAAAAGAAGCGGTTGATTTGGTAAAAAATACAATATTTACTCAAGATTAGAAGTCGCATATTTTACTTGTGCGGCGGAATGGAGTTTTTTATGAAAAAAATAATCTCTTTGGCGTTATGCCTTTTTATGTCAGTTTCTTTTTGCGTTGGTGCGAGTGCTGCGAGTTTTTCTGATCTTTCATCAGGTCATTGGGCTTACCAGAGTATAAAAACGCTGGTTGACGAAGGCACAATTAACGGATATAGTGACGGAACCTTCCAGCCTGAAAAAACCGTTACACGTGCTGAATTTGCTAAGATGATTGGCAAGTGGAATCAAAAACACGAAGGCACATACACCGACATCAGCGAAAACCATTGGGCTTACGAATACATTATGTGGTCAGGCTTAGACGCTTATAACAACAGCATCAGGCCTGATGCTGAGATAAAACGTTCAGATGTTATAAACCTTATCTGGAAAAGAAACGGCTCACCTGAAAGTGTTACAGCACCAGGTGCAATCAGAAATCAGGGTACAAATAAAGACGCTACATCGTGGGCTTATACAATCGGTCTTATGAAGGGCGACGACGGTTTAAACTTACGTTTAGACAGCTCATTGACACGTGCTGAAGCCGCAACTTTAATAGTTCGCTCACGTGAGCTTGTAAAAAAGAATGAAACGAATAACTTTATCGATGTTGTAGGTGAAGAAGTCTTAAAGCAGACCTTTGAAACCTTAGATTTATTAGAAGGTGTTGCCTACGAAAGCGACAAAGTATTGACATACGGCGAAGTTGCAAGAATGGCAATGGTGTTCGGTGCTGACGGCAACGATATAAATATTATCGGTGCAGACCGCTTAAACGGTGCGGGCGAATCTTTTAAAGAATTAGGACACAAATACGATATAGAAATGTTTGTACTCTCGTCTAAAGTATGGGGCGACGAATACTACACACTTGAAAAAATTGATGCACCCATCACAAAGCAGGATGTGATTTCTGCTATTATGTACGGCTTCACAAGACGCGGTACAGCACCGTTGGTAATGGGTGAAAAAAATGATTACTATCCTGACTGCATAACTACAGGTATCTCAGACTGGGAAAATATTTATCTGACCTATGCTAACCAAATGGGCATCAAACTGTATGTAAACGACAATCTCGGTGCTTTAGATACTGTAACCCACAAAGAATATTCAGCATTTTTAGTTTTGTTTAACGATGCTGTGGGACTTGGTGTAGCTTATACAGAAAACGGCAAAACAAACGTAAAAATTAACACCGCAGGCTCAACAACACCTGCAAATGTTCTTGATTTTAGATACACAATAGACGGAGTACCGTTAGGGATTTATCAGTTGAAAAAAGACAATGTTTCTGCTGAAGCGTCTTATAAGCAGTTAAACCTGCTCTCTTCAACATATTGTGGATATTTATCACAGATTGTGGCTTTAGCTAAGAAAAAAACAAACAGCACAATCGCATATACATATTATCCGTCGCTTTCATACAAACAAGACGGAAAAGTTACATTTGTTGCAAAGTTTGATGTAATTGACATAGTAAACAGCTTATCAATCTCTGTTGATTCGTTGCTTTCAGACGTTATAAAAACACCTACCGATTACACAGTTGATGAAGATGGTGAATTTTACGTTGTTTTTGAAACATACGGTCCTTTAATGGATATATATCTTCCTTATACAGATGCAGGTGTTAAGGCGGTATTTGTAAAATAATCAATACGAAGAAATATTTTAATAGTGGGGAGAATGCTTGTGGACAAACAAATTAATTTAATGGATATATTAAAATTATATTTAAAGCGTTGGTGGGTTATAGCAATAGCGATTATTGTGGGTGCAGTTATCGCGGGAATAATTACAACCACACTTATCACACCTATGTATACATCATACGGAACACTTTATACAGAAAATTCAGCAGACATTATAAGTAAAAATGTTACTGAGATTGACTATAATACATCTATGGCTCGTAAAGAGCTTGTTAAAACTTATGCTGAAGTTTTATCAAGTAATTCATTTATGCAGTTGGTGGCAGACCAGGTTGAGTTGGATTATTCTGCAGGACAAATCAAGTCTATGGTTTCTATGGGTTCGAAAAACGAAACAGAAATACTTATAATATCAGTTACATCTCCTGACCCGACAGTCTCACACATCATTGCGCAAAAGGTTTTAGATATGGCTCCTAAATTTGTAGGCGAAATAATTGAAGGCAGTAGTGCAAAGATTTTGGACCAGCCTGTATTTTCTAAAACCCCGTCATCGCCTAATTTAGTGAGAAACGTTGAAATCGGTGCGATTTTAGGTATGTTGTTCAGCTTGGCTTTAATTCTTGTTATAGAAATTATCGACAACAAGGTTAAGGATGCTGACAGCGTAGCTGCGATGTTTAAATATCCTATTTTGGGCGAAATCCCCAGTATGCAAAACCACAAACTTGACAAAAAGGTTAAAAATGGCAAAGGAGAAAAAACAGTTAAGGCTTAAAGTGACCCAATAAAAAGACATACAGAAGGGTAGATATATATGTTTTTTAAGAATCTTACAAAAACAGATAACCAAAAACATCAAAAAGATATATCACAAATAAGCGAATGCTTCAAAAATTTGAGAGCTAACCTTACCTTTGCTTTGGCAGGCAAAAAGGGGCAGTCAAAGATTGTTCTTTTTACAAGTGCAGAACCCGGTGACGGCAAGAGTACAACTTGTATAAATTTAGCAGCTGCTTATGCCGATTCTAACGCTAAGGTGTTGGTAATAGATGCAGACCTAAGAAAACCAAAGATTGCACAGTATATAGATTCTGATAAAAAAGTGACAGGTTTATCAGACTATCTTGGCGGGTTTTGTGAGTTAGACGAGATAATAGTAAGACCCGAAGGGTTAAATTTTGATTGCATATTCTCAGGAAGAATACCGCCTAATCCATCAGAGCTTTTAATGATTGATGAAGTGGAGACAATGTTTAAGTCGCTTTCTGAAAAGTATGATTATATTTTTATTGATACTCCGCCGGTTGGCGTTGTTGCCGAGACGATTTATTTGACACAATTTGTGTCCGGTGTTGTTTTGGTGGTAAAAAAAGACAGCTCGCATTTTTATGCAGTAAAAGAAGCGATTTCTTTGTTGGAATTTGCAAATGCAAAAATCTTGGGTTTTGTAATAAATGACGCATTTAATTTAGGAACAAAGAAATACTATTACAGACGAAAAAAATATTACTACTAATAAATATCGAGCCGCACATATCGTGCGGCTTGTTTACTATACTAATATCGGGGCGTGTTTTGTATGTGTAAAAAAATCATATTATGGATTTTGGTGATTTTGACCTGTGTTATGATATTTAACTTTTCTTCAAAAAAGGGAAACAATTCATACGAACAGAGTGAAGTTATCACTAAAAAAGTTGAAAATATAGTAACTCAAATTACCGACAAAGAGCCGAGCAACACAACTTTTGAGAATGTTCACTATTTTATAAGAAAGCAAGGGCATTTTATAGAATTTGCAGTTTTGGGTATACTAGTTTTTCTTTTGGTGCGATGCTATGATTTTTCTTTGAAAAAAAGCTTGATAATTGCACTTTCGTTTGTCTTGTTCTACGCTGTGACAGATGAAATACACCAATTGTTCGTAGAAGGAAGAACAGGACGAATAACAGATGTCTTTATTGACTTTTTTGGAAGTATCATCGGAGTTGGGATAGTTTGCCCGTTTGAAGTGAAAAGATTAAAAAAGCAGAAAAATAAATCTTAATTTTAACAATTTGTTCATACCAGTGTCAAAAATATAGTTTATGATATAAGTGTAGATTGTAATGGGAGGTAAAACCAATGAATGAATTTGAAAACAATTTCAAAAATGAAAACAATCTTTATGACTCGGAAATAAATGACAGCACCTGTGCAAATAATACACAGGATTATACTTGGTATGATGATGAATACCGCAATGCAATTTCGGGTACTGTTTCTGAAAAACACGCACTGTCCATATACAAACCAAAGGTGAAAAAAGCAAGAAAGAAACATACTATTTTAACTGCTGTAATAAGCTCAGTCGTTACAACGGCTGTTTGCTTCGGCATTTTTAGTGCGTTACTAATAAATGGTGCGTTTGATGACAGTATCAACGGAAAGATAGTCGTTCCGCAGGGAAATACATTATCAGTTTCTCAAAAAGGCGACGGAATGGTGAAAACACTCGTAAGCGATAACGGTGCAGACGCTTTGTCAATTCCTGAAATTTACGACAAGGTATCTCCTGCTGTTGTAAGTATTATTTCCACAGTAGGAAACGGCTTAAAAACCAGCTCCAGCAGCGGTTCGGGTGTAATTTTGACAGAAGACGGATATATCGTTACCAACAATCACGTTATTGACGGTGCTTCGATAATTACAGTAAAAACGATAGCAGGTCAGTCGCTTGATGCACAGCTTGTCGGAAAAGACGCAAAGACAGATTTGGCGGTTTTAAAGGTTTCCAGTGATAAAAAGCTGCTCGCAGCAGAGATTGGCGATTCTGCGAGCCTTCGTGTAGGTGATTTAGCGGTTGCTATCGGAAATCCCTTGCAGGAAGAATTGGTGAGCACATTGACAGTTGGTTACATCAGTGCCATAAACAGAACGATGGTAATTGATAAACGTCAGATGACGATGCTCCAGACGGATGCTGCGATAAATCCCGGTAATTCCGGCGGTGCATTAATTAACGCATACGGTCAGGTAATTGGCATAACAACAGCAAAATCAACAGGATATGATGTAGAAGGCTTAGGCTTTGCAATTCCTATGAACGAAGCCGTTCCGATAATAGAATCAATCATTAAAAACGGCTATGTAACAGGAAGACCTTTAGTTGGAATTCAGGGAATTGATGTGACAGAGCAGATTGCCGAAATCAATGATTTGCCTATCGGCGTGTACGTAGATTCTGTGGTTTCAGGTGGTGCAGCAGATTTAGCAGGTATTAAAGAAGGCGATGTAATTACAGAATGTAACGGCGAAAAAATAGAAAACGTAGATGAAATAAACCAAATTCGTGATAAGCACAAGGTAGGGGACAAATTGGAATTTACTATTTCAAGAAGCGGCAAAACAATGAAAGTAACGGTTGTTCTGCAGGAAGAAAAACCCACAGAAGAAACCGAAAAAGAAACAACCCAAACTAAAAAACAGCAACAGTATATACCGTCTGATTTCTTCTCCTTTTTCGGATGGTAAAAGATAAAAACAGTCTGAAAGCACAGCCTTTCGGGCTGTTTTTTTCAACGCTTGACAAAAAAGGGCGGCGGGGGTATAATTGGCATATACGGAATTTTGCTTTGCAAAATTCCTGAAGAACTAAAAGTTCTTCTGCAGCCTTTGGCTGCTATGCCAATTGACGGCATCGCAAAAATGCCCTTGCAAGCAAGCATTTTTACTCCTGGTAAAATGATTTTGCG
>CAZCOF010000042.1:0-12840 GCA_964500095.1 uncultured Oscillospiraceae bacterium | reverse complement strand
TTGTCAATGCGATAGAAACATCAAAACTCGTATTGTTTATATAAAGTGAAAATTCGATAAAATCAGAAGAAGTCCCGAAAGAAATCGCCGAAAATATATACACACCCACCGCCGAACAGACGGTTTTGGTAAATGAAAAAATCACACATACCAAAAGTATGCTATAAGGAGAGATAACAATGTGGGAAACATTAAACCAAATTATTATTGCAGCTGAAATAATACTTACACTTATCGGAATATTTTTTGTTTACGGAAAGAAAAACGCCTTAAAAACGCTCGTTTTTTTAAGCTCGGTTTTTGTGCTTAATTTCACAATTTATACAATCCCTGCATTTTACGAAAAGATTGTACTCGAAGCAGAAACGAACTTTTTGTTCTATTTACTCGATATATTTCCCGCCACCGCAAAATCACTCGTAGGTGACGCATCAACAGGTATGGTAGAAGGATATACCGCCGTATTTCCCGTATATGCCTACATATACAGTGCTGCACTTGCACTCGGTTTCGTATCTACATCGTTTGCCGCTATAAGCACTTTTGGTCTTAGAATTTTAAATGTATTTAAAATAGCTTCTTCCATCAGCGGCAAAAGCTGTGATATTGTGGCAGGCTCTGAAAATGAAGCTTTGGTATATGCCAAAAGCTATAAAAACTCCATCGTCATTCTTCCTGAAAATTCAGAGAAAAATTACGCAAACGAGCTCGTAAACAGCGGATATTACGTTATGCGGAAAAAAATCACAAAAGAATTTTTAAACAGCAGATTTTTTAACTGTAAAACGAGATATAATGTTATTTTTCCAAACGAAAAAAACAACTACTACAGTACAATCAGCGATATAATAGCTTATTTTGACACGTGTAAGAAGACTAAAAACTTCTACTTTTATGTAGAAGCAGACGAAAATGCGATTGTTACGGCAAAAAGACAAATCGATGCTTTAGGAGAAAAATACCGCGAAAAAATTACACTCTTTAGCAGAAATGAGCTTATCGCCCGTAATTTTGTTGACGAAAATCCAATAACAAAAGATATGCCCAAAAGCTTCTTCGAAGAAGATACATCTGTAAAAAAAGGCATCGGCTTAAATGTATTTATGCTTGGCTTCAGCAGTCTCAGCCGCGAGATTTATAAACAATTTGTAATTAATAACCAGCTTGCAGTATATGATAACGGCGAATATAGGGCGTTTCCTGTCAATTATTTCATTTATGATAAAGGTGCAAAAGGAAATCTCTGGGAAATTAATGGTCTTTCGGACACTTTAAATGTACTTTCTAAAAACAAAGACGAATACTTCCCCATTCCCGATATGCCGTATAAAACAGAATGTGTGAGAGAAGACAGCTATGAATTTGACTGCATCAAGGAAATAACAAAAACAGTCGATAAAGAAAACGGCTTCAGCTACATCATAATAGACTCAGGAAATATTTACAAAAACATTGAAATTGCAGACAGATTTAAGCTTTTATTAGATAAATGTAATAATTTCCGTATATTCATATACAACAATTCTTCCCTGCCTGAATATGGCGGTGCGACTTGCTACGGTGATACGCAGTCGCTTTTTACTCACGATGTTATTGTAAATGAAGAACTTGCAAATTTAGCTAAAAGCGTCAATAAATTCTATTCAGGAAAAGACAATTGGAGCGAGCTTACGTATTTTGATATGTACAGCAACATATCGCTTGCGTGTAACCTTCGCTTTAAGCTTAACCTTTTGGGACTTGATTATGTAAAAGATAGCAAGGGCAACGGCGAACACCTTGTAAAAGAAGCGTGTAAAAGCTTGGAAGACAAAAACTTTACATACAGCAACTATTTTGATAAAAGCAAGAAAAACGCCTTGCTTGCACAGGAGCATTTCAGGTGGAATGCGTATCATTTAATGTGCGGTTATCTCCCGATGAAGAAAAAAAGAATAATCGTAGAAAAGGGAGAAAACGACAAAATTAAAAAAGTGGTTAAAAACAACACACAAAAAAAACATTCCTGCATCACCACATACAAAGGACTCGATGAGTTGTCAAAATATTTAGCTGATAAGGCTGACATAATTTCAGGCAGCAAGACCCATACTCCCAAAGATTTCGACTATTACAAATACGATGATTTATTACTCAGGACAATGGCGGATTTTCTAAAAGAGAACAAATATTCTGCTATAGAAAAATAATTTAGCGGGTATCGTTTTTTCGCACAGAATTCTGTCCGTTTCTTGACAACTATAATCAAATGATATAGAATATAGCAAAGCGATGTAAAGAATAGTATTAAACATAGAATCTTCAACAGACTATCTATATGACAGTCTCAAATCGGAGGTAATTATGAAGGCGATTATTAATGCGAATGTAGTATTGGAAAACGGTATTTTGTGGGATGGAGTAATATTGCTCCAAGGCGAAAAAATATTGTTTGCAGGAAGCAAAAGAGAAACTAAAATCCCCGAAAATGCCGAAATAATAGACGCTGATGGTGCTTATGTAGGACCCGGTTTTGTTGATATCCATGTTCACGCAGGCGGTGGATTTTCCACAAGCTTTGAGCCAATAGATGCAGCAAACTTTTTATTGAGTCATGGTGAAACAACAATCCTTTCCTCGCCCGGTTATACTTATGATAACGAAACATTACTCAAGGCTATACGTTGCATAAAAGAAGCTATGAAAAAAACAACTGTAATTAAGGGAATGTATATAGAAGGACCGTATACAAATCCTGATTTAGGTGCTTGTGCATCCACTAATCCCTGGAGACACGGCATACATAAAGAAGATTATAAACTCTTTGTTGACGAAGCAGGATGCTATGCAAAAGTATGGACAATCGCACCCGAACTTGAAAATATTAATTCTTTCGTTGAATACGCAAGAGAAGTTAATCCGGACACTATATTTTCGGTTGGTCACAGTAAAGCAACTCCCATGCAAATAAGAAAACTCGGAAAATATAGACCAACAATCATGACCCATACGATGAATGCAACAGGTCGAACAGGCGGTCACGGCGGAATACGCGGATACGGACCTGATGAATATTGCTTTAAAGAGCCTGATATGTATGCCGAATTAATAAGTGACTCATACGGAATCCATGTTAATTCTGAATTACAACAGCTTTTAATACATACAAAAGGTGTAAACAGAGTTATCCTTGTTACAGACAGCACAACGTTTGACGGAGAAGCACCGGCTGATTATGCACATATTGAAGACCTTAACTTTGATGACCACGGTGGACTTGCAGGAAGCAAATTGACAATGGATAAGGCTTGTCAAAACATTATGAAGCATACAAACTGCGGTATAGCACAGGCATTTTTGATGGCATCAACCAACCCTGCAAAGGCAATCGGTATGTATGACGAAATCGGTTCGATAGAAGAAGGAAAAATCGCAGACTTGGTTTTTGTTGATGATAAGTTCAACGTTAAACAGGTAATGCTAAACGGCGTAATACAGGAATTAAATTAGTTGATATATAAAAAATACAACCGTTAGATTACCGGTTGTATTTTTTTATCAATCATTATCAGGCAAATTTGCTTTGTAGTCTTTAGGGGTTTTCCCCATTATTTTTTTAAATATTGTCGAAAAATACAGCGGGTCTGAAAATCCCGATAAAAGGGCTACATTTTTAACAGAATCAATCCCGTTGTCAAACAACGAAACTGCAAACTTTAGTCTCATATTGCGAAGATAATCTGTATACTTCATTCCCATCTGTTCTTTAAATTTATGTGACAGGTATTTTGGGTTATATGAAAGTTCTTCTGATAAAACAGTAATCGAAAGTCCGGGGTCAGAAAATCTTTCCTTTGTAATTTCAATCACCTTTCTGACTATGCTTTCCTGACGCAGCGCCTGTGCTGCAAATTTTGAAAAGGTATAAAGCAAAATGCTTTCTGCTGCTAAATCAATTGTAACCTCATCTGCGTGAGAAAGACTTTCTCTCCACAAAGGAATTATTCCGCTAAAGCCCTTAAAGTATCGATTGTCAGAATCAATTCCAAATCGGTCAAAAATTTCACCGCTTCTCATACCGTCAAAGCTTATATACATATATTGAAGTTCTTCTTCTGCTTCAATATAAAACTTCTCACCCCGAAATCCAAAAAGTACACTTCCGCTTTCGGCTTCTATGCTTTCTCTGCCGAAATGAAAAACACCCTGCCCTGAAATCACGAGTATTAAGTGGTGATTTTGAAACTGCGTTCTTTTAGTCATCGTTGCTTTATCTGACTCAAGAACAAATTTGGATATAGTCAAAGTGTTTGTTATATTAGGAACAACAAATTTACATATATTCTTATTATCCATATTACCTATCCCCTTGCTGCTTTTTAAAAGCATTTTTCACTACCCGATTAGATTATATCATCAAAAAAATAAAAAATCAACAAAAATCTAACTTTTTTAAATAAAAATATGGTTTTTTTCTATTGCCATTTCATTTCTTTGTGTTATACTTAGGGTATAATCACAAAATATTAAAAGAAAGGTATAATAATTATGAAAAAATTCAAAATTGGTGTTTTCGGCTGTAACATCAGAGCTGAACAGTTATCAAAAGACTTCTTGCTTTTAGGTTCTGAAATCGTTGCAGCTTGTGAAACAAGAGAAGACAGAAAAGAGCCCTTTTTAAACGTTGTAGGAAAAGATTGTGTATGGTACACAGATTTTGATGAATTCATCAAGCACGATATGGACGCTGTGCTCCTTACAAACTTCTTCCCGGAACACGCTCCTTACGCTATCAAGTGTCTTGAAAGAAACATCCACGTTCTTTCAGAATGTATCAGTAACGGTACAATGGCAGAAGGTGTAGAATTAATCCGTGCTGCTGAAAAGAGCAACGCAGTTTATATGCTCGCTGAAAACTATCCGCAGATGGTATTTAACCTTGAAATGCAGCGTGTTTGCAAGAGCGGAACATTAGGTAAGATTTTATACGCCGAAGGTGAATACAACCACCCCGGCGACCCCAAAAACACCAAATTCAAAAAATGGTTTAACTACTATCCTGAACACTGGAGAAACTTCCTTCCCAGAACCTATTACATAACACACTCACTCGGTCCGGTTATGCGTGCAACAGGTGCTACACCGAGACGTGTTACAGCAATGGCAGCTTCAGGCACACCGGCAGAAAGAAAAACAGGTATGTCACACGTACTTGAATTAGCTGCTTGTATCACAACCTACAATGACGATAATTCAATCTTCAGAGTAGTTGCTAACTCAGCTTACGGCGGTCACCATAACGCTTACCGTATCTGCGGTACAAAAGGACAGATTGAAAACGTTCGCGGTATGGGCAACAAGGTTATGCTTCGTTATAACGCTTGGGATAAACCTGAAGATAAGCCCGAAATTAGTCTTTACGAAGCTGAATGGAAGGATAAGGACCAAGAAATCATCGAATCAAGCGGTCATGGCGGCGGCGACTATATAACAATCAGAATGTTCTTAGAATGTATCGAACAAGGCAAACAGCCTGAACATCCGTTCGATGTACATTCTGCTGTTACAATGTCATCTGTTGCTATCCTGGGTCACCGTTCAGCATTAGAAGGCGGTATGCCCTACGATATTCCTGACTTCCACGACGAAGAACAGCGTAAAAAGTACGAAAACGACCGTTTATCACCCTTCTACGGTCCTGACGGCAGCGAGCCTACACTCCCCTGCTGTCCGACAAAGCCTGATTATAAACCCCCACAGGAACAAATCGACAAATATATGGAAATGATCAATAGCTAATTAAAATCCCGCACAACTGTGCGGGATTTTTTATACTTTTGGGTTGATTATTAAAACAACGTATGTTATACTGATTTTGTAATTCTAACCTTTAGGAAAGGTCGGTATTTTAATGAAAAGTTATTGGATTTGGAACTACGGAGATTTTGAGATTTTTCATTCAAATCTTATACACTCACGAAGAGAAGAATTAGGTGCTGAAGTTCCCGCATTCTGGAAATTTTACGACGTTGACAGAAAAGTCGGCTTTAGCGCAAATTTCAAAACAGAAAAAGACGGATACGTAAAGCTTTTTTTAAACGGAATAGGCTGTATGTCGGTGGATGGAGTACGAGTGCCTAAAGAAAAGAAATACTCTCTTCCAAAGGGCGAGCATACAATATCAATATCTGTTTGTAACCTATCTGGACTTCCTGCAGCTTTTTTAGAAAGTGATGTATTTGGAACAAACGAAATATGGTATACGACTGACTTAAAAAAGAACCGTATTCCCGTCGGCTGTGACAAACTATACGATTCAATCGATAAAAATCCTGAAAACTTCATTTTCAGCTACGAAAGAAAATATCCCGTATCGGTTACTCCATATAACGGCGGAACACTTTATGACTTTGGAAAAGAAATCTTCGGATTTTTATACGTAGAAAACGCCGACAGCGAAAAAACAGTCCACGTAAGCTACGGCGAGTCGCTCGATGAAGCGACAGACGTTGGATACGCAATAGTTTTTGAAAACTTGTCAGGTGCTACATCTTATAAACTAAGACAAAGGGCGTTTCGATATATTTTCATTCCTGATGAGACGGACTTAGTTGTATACGCCGATTTTGAATACCTTCCGCTTGAATATAAAGGGAGTTTTCACTGCGACAACGAAGATGTAAATAAAATCTGGGATATGTGTGCATACACTCTTCACCTTAATATGCGAGAAGCCTTGTTAGAAGCGATAAAGCGTGACCGCTGGCTATGGTCAGGCGATGCGTATCAGGCATTTAAGTTTAACAGATATATTTTCTTTGATAAAGACACGGACAGAAGAACGCTAATCGCTCTAAGGGGAAAAGAGCCTTTCACACAGCATATAAACAATGTTTTAGAGTATTCTTTTTACTGGGTAATTGGTCTTTTAGAATATTTAGAGTACTATAATGATATTGATTTTATCAAATTCATATACCCTAAAGCGAAAAGCCTTATGGAATTTTCTTCTAAACGTACAAACACTGACGGATTTGTAGAAATCAAAGACTCTGACAGCATATTTATAGACCACGCCGAGATTGAAAGACGTGGCGGAACCTGTACAGTACAGATGCTCTACATTGCAGCAAACAACGCTATGGCAAAATTAGCTGTAGCGCTCGGCGAAGACGGAACTTCTTATAAAAAGCTTGCAGATGAATTGACCGAAAAAGTAACCGAGTTTTTCTGGAACGACGAAAAAGGAGCCTTTATAAACTCATACGAATACGACAAAACTCATATAACGCGCCACCCCAATATTTTCGCTGTTTTATATGACATTGCAACTGACGACCAAAAAGAAAAGATTATAAAAAATGTATTCTTAAACGAAGAAATAACACCCATTACAACACCTTATTTTGAAGGGTACGAGCTTGACGCTATGGGAAAAATCGGAAATATTGAATACATAGAAAAAATGATTAAATCTTATTGGAAGGGTATGCTTGACTTAGGTGCCACAACTGTATGGGAATCATATAAGCCTGAGCAGACAGGCATCGAGCACTACAAGATGTACGGCAACAGATACGGAAAATCCCTGTGCCACGCTTGGGGAGCATCTCCCATTTATTTGCTTGGAAAATACTTTTTGGGCGTTTATCCTGCATCTTTTGGCTATGAAACCTTCTGTGTTTGCCCGCAGCTCGGCGGTTTTGAATTCATTGAAGGTACTGTACCGATTAAAGGCGGAACAGTTAGTGTTTATATGACAAAGGAAAAGGTAAAAGTCACCGCAACAAAGAGCGGCGGTACACTGATTTATAACAACAAAGAATATCAGCTCAAATCAGGTGAAACTTTAGAAGTTTTTGCAGACTGAGAATTTTTAATTTGACAGGTTTTTTAAAATGCTTATTGATTTATTATTTATTTTATTGTTTTTGACTGTTTTTTACAAAATTAAAATCGTAAGCCCTATACGTGAATTTAACGGCGATTATTTGTCGCAAAAATCCTCTAATTCTTACAGGGGAATTTTTGCACTAATCGTAATACTTCACCACATTGCGCAAAGAGTATCAGGCGGTATTTTGCCGCCTGATTTTACTCGCGTCGGGTATTTGGCTGTTTCTGTATTTTTCTTTTTGTCAGGCTACGGACTTCAAAAGAAAAACTTATCGGACAAAACCTACAGCCACACATTTTTACTAAAGCGAATACCTGCGATTTTAATACCATACACAATTATGTCTTTTATATACTGGATTTTGTATGCTTTATTGGGGGATGTTCGCTCGCTTTCGGTCGTTTTGCATAACTTTATCAAAAACGGCGACCCCATCGTGTGGTTTTCGTGGTATGTTGTGTGCATTTTGGTTTTTTATTTTGCTTTTTTTGTTTTAATGAAAATATTTAAGTCAAACAAAAAAGGTATGGTCTTAGGCGGGATTTTGTACTATATTTTATATGTTTTCATCTGCCGCAGTTTATCATTCGGGCTGTGGTGGTATTCAACTTCGCTTTTAGCTGTTTTTGGGGTTTTTTGGGCATCTTATGAGCAAAAAATACTTGTGTTTTTTAAAAAATATTATGTGTTCGTTCTCTCATTTTGCTGGATTTCATTTTTGACTCTGGCAAAATACAAGTGGACCATTTACTGGAGTATGCCGTCTTTGTGGACCGAGTTGGCACTAGTGGTAGTTTTAGCATTTCTTTTTGTGAGCGTCGCTATATTGTTATCTCTAAAGGTTCGTTTCGGAAATAAATTTTTAGACTTTTTGGGAAAAATCTCATTTGAAATTTATATGGTACAGGGGGCTTTGATGCTTTTGACAAAAAACGGATACATAAATATATCTAACGATTTTTATTGGGCGATTTTAGTTTTAGCGGGGTCTTTCTTGGCTGCATTTTTGCTTAACAAACTTTTCTCATTTATTTTGAAGAAATTCTCTGTTTTTGTTGCAAAATTATATAATAAATGATATAATAAATGCAACAAATGGCAAAAAAGGGGATTTTTATGTACAATGTTAAGGATTTCGGAGCCTTAGGTGACGGGAAAAATTTAGATTCTGTAAATATTCAAAAGGCAATCGATGTATGCAGCCAAAACGGCGGCGGAACAGTTTTTATTCCCGCAGGAACGTACGTTTGCGGAACTATACACTTTAAATCTCACGTTCACGTAGAATTAGAAAAGGGTGCGACAATTTTAGGAAGCAAAGACGTGTCTTGCTTTGACCCGTTGGAAGAAAATCCGTCAAATGACACATATCAGGACAGAAGCCACAGCTATTTTCATCACAGTCTGTTTCACGCTGACTCTGTTTGCGACATTGCACTATCAGGCTACGGCACTATTGATATGCAGTCTGTGTGGGAAGTAACAGAAACGCCCGATTTTAAATGGTGCAGAGCTTGTAAAATCGTAGCTTTTAAAAACTGTAAAGATGTATTGATAAAAGGTCTTACAATGAAGAACGCTACAGACCTGGCAGTTTATTTTGCAGGCTGTGAGAACGTAATTGTCACACAGTTAAACCTTACAGTTCACATCGACGGAATTAGTCCTGACAGCTGTAAAAACGTAGTTATTTCAGACTGTATAATCGACGCAGGCGACGACGGAATTGTTCCTAAGACATCTTATACTTTAGGCCATTTTAAATATATGGAAAACCTTGCAATATCAAATTGCATTATAAAAAGCCGTTGTAACGGCATAAAATTCGGAACAGAATCAAACACAGGTTATTTAAACACAACCGTCACAGGCTGTGTAATATATAACACACATTTGTCAGGCATTGCATTAGAATCTGTTGACGGCGCGATTATTAACGGATTTTCAATTTCAAATATCACAATGAAGAACGTCGGAAACCCCATTATGCTGATGGTTTTAAACCGCGCACGCGGACCCGTTGGCACAACAATCGGCGAAATCAAAAATGTGTCAATATCAAACGTAACAATAACAGGTCCTTACGTTCCTTGGGATGCAATTTCACAGAATTACTGGCACGATATAAAAAACAAGCCGACAATAACTCCGCATACATATCCAATTATTATGATTGGTCAAAAAGACAGCATTATTAAAAATGTGTCGCTTTCAAACATTCAGTTTGAAGCCGAAGGCGGCGGAACCATCGATGACAAAAAATTAGTGATTCCTGATTTACGTGACGGATACCCTGAGTGCAGATGCTTGGGCGAGAAAACTCCCGTTTTCGGTCTTGTGGCAAGATACGTTGACAATTTAAAATTATACAATGTTGATTTTTACACCGAAAAAGAAGACGCAAGAGATGCGATTTATCTAGATAAGGTAACAAGATATAAAAACATTTAAAAATGGGCTGTAGCAAAACGAATTCGTTTTGCTACAGCTCTTTTATTAAAGCAAAAACTTCACTCTTTCACAAAAGTCTCTGTAGTCATCAATCTCGATAAAATTAAAATCTGCTTTATATACCGACTCGTCATTTCCGCCCATTCCGTAATCGTCACCCACATACACCACTTCGTCGTGGCATATTTCGTTTTCTTCACAGTACACAGAAAGTGCGTATGCCTTATCATAAGGCTTTGGTGCCATATCAAACGACGAAGACCCGCCGACAAATACACTGTAATCCGAAAAAACTTCGCATACTTCTTTATACATTTTTCTTCTTTTTGCCCTGTCGGGGTCAAATGCGAGCTTATCTTCCTGATTTGCCTTTGTGCCAAGCAAAGGAAACGTTATACAGCCTGACGGATGGTACTCTACATTTTCACCCGCAAATTCTGTATATCCGTATTTTTTTCTGAGCATTGCTATTTTTTCTTCAATAGCTGCCTTATCAACAGGGACTTTTAGGTCTTTTACGATTTTTATTTCTCCGTTTTCATACTCGGCGTACTGCATACCGTAATTTCCTAAAATATCTATTGGAAACTTATCCATCTGCTCAAATATACGCATACACGTGCCCGCACCTGCCATTAAAAGCTTATACTTTTTGCCAAGCTTTTCTAACATATCTTTATGCTCTTTAGATAGTTTTGTTCTGTGTTGAGTTAGAGTTCCATCTAAATCAAATGCTATAAGTTTTATTTTGGCTTTGTTCATTTATCTCATCCTTTTCATCAATACAAATCTTTGTGATCGCTATACATATAGTAAAGCCATAAAACAGTATATCTGTCCTTTAAATCTTTGCCATACAAAACTGCATCATTTATCTTTTCTTTTCCATAAAGGCTTAAAAATTCGTCGAAGCAAAGACCTATGTTTTCTAACATTTCTATAAATTCTGCTGATGTGGGTGCTTCTTTTAAGATTTCTTTAATCTCATCCTGCTTTTTTAATACAATCCCGCTATCGTCTTTTTTGTATAGATTATATTTTTTCTGTAGCTTTATCACACCGTCAGCACAAGATGAGTAAATTCTTTTGATTTCTTTTTCCCAGTTTTTTTCATCAAGCTCGTTTTTGCAAAATTCCCCACCTATCATTTTTTCTCTTATCTTTGCCGTCACCACCGCAGAGTATATAACATCTATTCCGTGTGGGAAATATTTAGTGTTATTTAAAATTCCTGTTATCTCAAAGAAATGAGAAAGGTGATGCTCGCTGCCTGATGCAGGTCTTGACGAATCAACATAGCTCATTAAAAAGCCTACAACCACGAGTGCTTCCATTAATGTCCCGATGCTTTCTTCGTCACGTTTTATTATCTTTTTCGCAAGCGGTTTTACCTTTTCTACGCAATCATAGGTATACTCATATACCTGATGGCAAAAATATTCGCCGTTTATAAAAGCACTTAATTTCCAGTCATTTAAGCACGAATATTTTCCTAAAATATCGCCGTATCCTGCCTGAATCATTTCCATAGGGGCGTCTTTTAAAACAGTAGTATCTGCAATTATTCCCTTAGGCGGTGCTGAATTTATTGTAACCTTCATACCGTCAAGTATTAAAGCCGCACCAACAGAAGCGTATCCGTCCATAGACGGTGCTGTAGCCACGATAAAGTACGGAAGGTTGTTTTTATGGCTCACATATTTACATATATCATTGACTACGCCTGAGCCTACGCCGATTATTAAATCTGTGGTCGCAGCTATACATTTTTCGGTTTCTAAAAGCTTTTCTTCATCAGGAATAACTACATCACTCTGTGCTTTTATGATAAGATTTTTATGTACCTTGTCCTTTAGTAATCTATACACTTTTTCGCCACATACGCTGAATGTATTTTCATCAGACACCAGTAAAATGCTCTTATATTCTTTACACAGTCTGGGCAGCTCATCTGTAACGCCTTTTCCTATCATGACTATCTCAACAGGACATTTATGCTCTTTTTTACAATCGCAATTTGAAAATTTTTGATTAAGCCAACTTACGTTCATTGTAATACTCCTTAATATTGACAACTCTTATTTTATTTTATATAATAAAACAATCAAAAACGATTGTCAATATATGGCTTAAAAATTGAAAAACAATCAAATTCGCTCAAGGTGGTATACTATGCTAAAAGAAGAAAGATATGATAAAATTTTAGAAATTGTAGAAACAAAAAACTATGTTTCTACCAACGAACTCAGCAAACTGCTCTACGTCAGTCTTCCGACAATACGAAGAGATTTAGCTGAGCTTCACAGGAGAAAGCTTTTGTTAAGGCATTTCGGCGGGGCAAAAAAGATTTCTTCCGAGCACACCGTATCTCCTGTTGATTTCAGAAAATCGGTTAACATTGCAGAGAAAAGGAAAATTTGCAAAATCGCCGCATCTTATGTGGGCGATAGCGACATCATTTTTATAGATGCATCTACTACCGCTATGCAGATGGCGGAATTTCTTTCAGAAAA
>CAZCOF010000041.1:0-13145 GCA_964500095.1 uncultured Oscillospiraceae bacterium | reverse complement strand
TTTCAAATTCAGTTGAAACAATTATTCCCGCAAAGGATAACGCTACTGGTACGTGGGGTAACGGTGGTGATCCTAACGGTAAATCAACAAGCGGTGTTGAATGGACACAAGGATATGTTGTTGCAAATAAAAACGTTGGTGAAGTTACATACAACATTACTGTAGCAGAAGACGGATATTTTAATATCCATGCCGTGACAGGTTATCCGAATAACGGCGGCAGCAAAGCTGCATTTACAATTTATGATGGCGAAACCATAGTTGTAAACAACAAACAAATGGAATATTCATCAAATTATTACAATGCATTACAGACCGACCTTGGAAAGGTATTTCTTTCTGCGGGTGATCATACTGTTAAGGTTGTGACAAACTCAGGCAGCTTCTACTTCTATGGGTTTAAATTTATTCCCTACGAAATGAAGGTTTCTGATTTTATCGAATTTAATGAAGGGGACACGATTTACAGTATAGATGGCTGTGAAACGGATGCTACAGTTTATACTGGTGTAAAAAATAAGAATACAGAATTTGATCTTCCGACCACATGTCTGTCTCTAAACACAGGTAAAAAAGCGAGCATAAAAATAAATATTCCTGAAAACGCTATGTATGAGATAACAACATATATAGGTTTGCAGAATAAAGATGCAACAGCAACTATAACAGTAAAAGAGGGTACTGAAAATCTTTTTGATTCAAAAGTTTTTGGAGTAGAAAATTCGAGTTATTACTATGCGTTAAGAACAGTAGCAGGCGTAAGAGAGTTTACTGCAGGAGAACATACACTTACTTTTGAAATGTCAAGTGGTTCTGCGTTCTTTTTTGCTATAGGCGTAAACCAAGTTGGCGGACAACTTAAACCATTAGTTGTTGGTCACGGTGAAAAAGCATTAAAAGATGGTGTGATAATTCCAAAGGGTGCAGATTTATTTAGTGCATATTTTAATTTCCAGTTGGATGAAGCGTCTGTTACAAGCGAGAATGTAACGATTGTAGATGAAAGTGGAAATCTCGTCGACAGCAAGATTGAAGCTTCGGAAAAAAAGATTCTCATCAAACTCAAAGAAGCTCTTTCAAACGGTACAGACTATACCATTAAGCTTGAAAACATTCTCCCGCGTTATGGTACGGGATTACAAAATCCTATCGAATACACTGTTACAACAGGAGGAACAGATTCAGGTGTTTCTACTATTGAATGTACAGATAAAAGTGCTGATTACGGAGCAGTAGAGTTGACATTCTGTGTAAAATCAAGTGTAGGCGAAGCCATCAAAGGCAGAGAAGTAACTGTTACCAGAATTGCACCGGATGGTGTAACCGAAGTGGAAGTATTTAGTGGTGTATCAGGTATAAACGGTATCGTAGAGATAACAGATGTAATCACAGGAACCGACTACGGTAATTATACATACAAGGCTGAATGTGAGTATGCGCAAGAAAGCAAAGATATTGTTTTAGTATATGTAACAAAGGAGTATGAGGCTGAGATCCTTGGTCTGCTTGTTGATATAACACAACAAACAGTAGGTGGCTTTTTTGAAGATTACTCAAGTGTGCTTGGCTTATCCTTAGACGATATACCTGCATGGGTTGATGAAACAAAAGTTTACAGCTATTTTATAGGTGCTACAATTTCGAATGCAGCGGAAATGTTGGAAAAATATCACCTTGCAATTTGTACAGAAGTTATAAATCAAACTGAAAGTGCTGAAGTTGTAAAAAATGTTTTAAATAACGAAGAAGTGGCAAGACTTTTTGAGTTAGATACTACAAAGCTAGGAATCGTCCTTGAAAGATCAGAAACAGAAATCAGCGAAAACATATTGGCTTTGGATGTGATATCTGATCTTGATGATATGAAGAAAGCCGTTGCAAATTGCATTGAACATTCCTTTATGTTGATTTGTGAAAAGGCGGATGCTGAGCTTGATATATTATCAACCATAAGCTCATATACAGGTAAAGCCTTTGAGATTGAACTCAAATTAAAAGAAGCTATTGTAGATGCTGTAGCAGCAGAAATTGTTATTTCCAGTGAAACAATGAGCTTTGATGAAAGCATGACAACTGTTGAAGTACCTGAGGGTGCTACATACGAAAAAGCGTGGAATGGCAACAAATTAACCGTTAAGATCGGTCTTGCAAACAAAAACAGCATCTCAGATTTAGGAAGCATTTATCTTCTTCCTGAAATCGGAACAGGTACTTATACAGTAGATGTTTCAGGTAATATAACTTACGACTTAAATCTTCACAAGAATACTAATTTTGAGCTTGAAGAAGACATTCCTGTTATTGGTGGCATTAAAGCATTAGCTGTTTCGGTAAATGTTGCAGCTCAACAAGCCCCTTCATCGGGTGATGTAGTGACTACAGTAACGCCGAGTCCTTCGCGCCCTGTTGTTGACAAACCATCAGTAGATGAAAACCCCGATGATGAAGAGCCGGATGATGAAGAGCCGGATGACAGCGGTAGCTTTGAATTTTCAGATATTGCCGATGTAAGCTGGGCAGCAGAGAGTATAAACGTACTCTTAGAAAAGGGTATAATTTCAGAAAGTGAAGACAAAAAATTTAATCCCAAGAATAAGGTAACACGTGCCGAGTATTTAAAAATGGTTATGGAAACACTGGGCATGGTAGATGAAACAGCCGAAAATTCATTCAGCGATGTTTCTGATAACGATTGGTTCTGCATCTATGCAGCAAGCGCTCAAAAAACAGGAATTATAATGGGTAACGATGTGGGAGAATTTAATCCCAATAAAGCCATAACAAGAGAAGATATGGCAGTAATCTTAGTAAGAGCTTTAGAAAAAGCGGGAGTAGAAATTCCGGGCGAGTCTGATGAAAAATTTGCAGATGATGAAAGCATCTCAGAATATGCAAAGTCAGCTATTTACAGTCTTAAGGATATGGGAATAATAAATGGCGTTGGTGACAACCAATTTGCTCCGCTTGCAAATGCAACAAGAGCGGAATCTGCAAAAGTGATTTATGAATTATTGAAGGTGGTGGGATAATGAAAAAAATAATAGCTATATTTCTCACTGTTGTGATGCTGTTTTCAACGCAAGCTGTTATGGCAGAGGTAATTGATGATTTAAATGCGATTAATTCTTTGCCAAGCGGCGTATCGTATGAAAAAAACTCACAAGAATTTGCAACTCGTCAAGAATTTGCATATATGGTTGCAAAAATTTTAAACTGTGGTGAATTGCCCGCGGTAAATACAAGCTTTTCTGATGTAGATGTGAATAATGAATACTCAGGCTATATTGCTTACTTAGCTGCACGAGAAATAGTAAACGGTACAAGCGGTTCAACGTTTAATCCCTATGGTGAATTGGATATCAATGCAGCGGTAAAAATGCTTGTTTGCGCATTAGACTATAATGAATTGGCAGAGAGAAAAGGCGGATATCCGAACGGATATGTAGAGGTTGCAATGAACCTTGGGTTGTATAAAAATATAAGCAATATAAACGGAAAGCTTACAAAATACAATTCAGCAGTTATGCTCCATAATGCACTTTTAGCCGAAGTAATTGACCCATACACAAACTCAGGAACAGTATTGCTTTGCGATATGCTTGGCATAAATGCTTATAGAGGCGTTATAACAGACACAGACACACAACACAATACTGCAACATTTTATGTAGAGAATAATGAATATTCGCAAAACAATCAGCTGTTGGTAGAAGGACAGACTTACGTGCTTGACGCAGGAAAACATTTCGACGTAACAAGATACGAAAGAATTCCTGCTGTGTTATGGGTGAATGAAGATGGAGAAATAATTCATATCGTGATGCGTAATAACGTTGAGGTGAAATACGGTTACATCGCAAGCATCAACGCAGATACATCTGAAACAGGTGCTTATCCTGCACGTTCGATTGATGAGCTTATGTTTATTAACGACGAGGAAATTTATTCAGTTTCAGACGATGTTTTAGTTAAGTATAATGATGTATACACAACATCACCAACCAAGCTATGTGCACGATTTGCAAAGGTAGTAATAATAGGTGGAGAGATTACATTTATCGAAAGCTTTGATGTTTCAGAGGGAGGTCTCGTTACTGAGATAACAACCAGAAAAATTGTTTTCACACAGGGAGAACGTGAAGGTGTTTCGTTAAACGATATAGACCTTAAGAAGAACATCAGAGTATTTATAGGCGGAGAGCCTGCTGATATCAAAGATTTAAGAATTGGAACAGTTATTGACTACTATGAGGATAACAAAACATTAGTTATAGTAGCATCAGAACGTGTTGTATCAGACTCTTTTAGTGAGTATTCACCGGGTGAAGCTGTTACAGTGGGTACATTAGCCTATAAAATAAAGGACAACCTTTATACATCAGAAAATGGTACAAACTTTACCAAAAATTCTAAGGTAGCAAAATTAATTGGTTCAGTAGTAAGACTATACATTGCACCAAGCGGATATGCAAAATATATGGTATTAGAAGATGAAATTTCCGCTTCTAATGAGTTTTATGCCATAGTTGAGGCTGTAGATAACACATCTGTAGAATACGAAACGAGTGCAAATGTATTACTTGTTAAAATATCAGGTTCAACTACTGAAGAGCTTGTTTGTAAAATAACAGAAAAGACAAAACACAACGGATATGCAAATGTAGAAGCGTTGATTGAAGCGGTTTCTGCAAATGCAGGCGATTTAGTAAACGGAAATTGTGTTTATATTGTTAAAATAAATGATAATAATGAAATTGTCTCATTTTCAGAACCAAGCTATTTTTACGGAACAGATGGTAAGAGTACAAGCAATATTACATCATTCTATAATGAAGAGTCAGGCCGTCTTTCTGCAAATAGTTTAGACATCAGATTCGATAAAAATGTGCCTATGATATATCTGACTAAGGTTGATGGAAAATTTGTAACAGGCGTAAAGACTTGGTCAGATTTTGCCAATAGAAGCGGATCAGGTTTAAAAGCTAAATTTTTCGGAGAAGGAAAAATAGCACAACCTGAATGGGTATTTTTATATGGTGATATGGGAAGCTATACAAAATCGAGTAAGACATACTACGGTTTGTATTGTGGATATACTATCGTATTTAATGAGCACGGCGAGAGCGTAAAGCGTATAAAAATAATAACCAACGACGGGCTTATGACTTATGATGTTTCAGACGAGATAGCCAAGGAACTGGAAGATGCAACAGGTGGTGCAGGCTTGATACAATATACCGCTGATGTATTTTCAAGTACAAAGAATGTGGTATTAAAGAATACACTTCTAAATCTTAGTTCAGATACAGATGAATGGTTTAGCGACAATCAAGGCAAAAGAATAAAGTCAGGTGTCGTAGAGAAGGTTGCGGGCAATAGAGTTTATTTTGAGGACGGAAGTGCTCACTATACAAATAACTATGACGTTATGGTATGCTACGCATCATTAAAAGGAAATGCCATCAAAAAGAACTATAAAGCTATAGAATTTAGCGGATTAGAGCCTGGCGATTTTGTATATTATTATGTAGACAGCGTAGGAAAGTTTAATATGATTATTAAGCTTGAACAATAAATTTATTTTATGTTAGGTGCTCTGTATGTCATTCTGGGGGGGAGCATACAGAGATATCAATATATTTAAGAAAGAAGATGGTTTTATGAAATCAAGAAAGCTGGTTGCTGTGTTTTTAGCAGTGTTTATGCTTTTGTCAGTGATGACTGTTTTACCTGCTTCTGCAGAAGTAGCGGACACAATTACACTTAACAGAAGTAACATGACGGCTTCTAGCAATATTCAAGCATCCGAACATTGGGCATCTGATGAAACCGCATTGGGTATATTTACAGACGGGAGTACACTTGAGCTTACTTTCAATGTTTCTGTTGCTGGTAACTATATGTTAAAATTCAATACATTTGGAATATCTAACGAGGTACTATATGATGTTACAGCGACAATCGGAGATGAAGCAAAAACGACAGGGCATAAAGTAATTGTTTCAAAGAGTGCTTATCAAAAAAGTGTAGGTCTGTTTGATTTATCAGCAGGTGAACGCAAGCTTTCATTAAGCTTTGATGTAACTTCTACAGCTGCTACTAATACTTTTGAAATCGAGAAAGTGCAGTTGGTTCCTGTAGAAATACCGACAGTAAGCAAATCAGCTGAAACAACAATTACTGTTGAAGAATTCAGTGACGGTAACTTCAATGACTATGACACTACAACAGCAAAAGACTTCATTTTTTTTAGTGCAAAAGGTGATTATGTAGAGTACAAGGTTAATGTAGAAGAAGCTGGTGCCTATATGCTTAAGATGAACAGACACAGCTCTGTAGCAGGAGGCACATATAACGTATTCATAAACGGCGGAAGCACTGCTTCTGTAAGCGGTAATGACCTTAAAACAGAACAGAAAATATCGTTAGTTCAGGGAATTAACACCATAAAGATAGTTGCAGAATCAACTGCATCAAGTTATAATCTTTGGACCTACGGTATTACGCTTAATCGGCTTGTAAATGTTACCATTCAATCTGGTACACAGACACAGTGGAATGTTCGAACTGATGCAGCTTCAATTGTAGATGCACAGGGAACTGCCGAAAATCTTACTCCTTCGAATAGTGGTTTTTCTGGATACAATGAATTGGTTGCGACTGGGAATGGCTACGTAGTGCGTAAAGGTGACGTTCTTACTTATGTCATAAATGTTTCAGAAGCAGGCTGGTATACAATGAAACTTGCAGTTGGTGCCCCTGCAAGTAATACATTAAGTTTTACTGCTCAAGCAGGAAATGGAAGCGCTGTTTCTATGACATGGACCAATAAAAACGCAGCAACTACGAAGTATGGCTACGCTTACACAGCTGAGACAGGTAAGATGTATTTAGAGAATGGTATTCAGACATTAACAATAACAGTTACAAGCGGCAATGTATACGCATACGAATTCGCATTAAATTATATGACTACACCTGCTGTCGGTACAACTATTTATGGTAAGGAATATATTCCCGGGGGCTTCACATATACCGGAAGCGTGGATGGATATACGACGGATTCGTCTTTAACCTTTATTACCTTAAAAACAGGCTTTGAAGTAAAATATAGTGTATACGCAGCTGATGCAGGGTATTATAAATTGAGTACCAAAAGTAATTATGGTAGCGCAACAGCTAATATTACAGTTAGCTTTAATGGTGAGACAATAGATCAGATGTCTAATGTTGCTTTCCTGAAGAAAGGTACAACTGACGTTGGAAGTATTTATCTTAAAAAAGGCCATAACCTTTTGACAATTGTTCCAACTGGAGATTCAAGTGCATATTTAAATTACTTTACACTTGTTCCCGATAACGATCCATCTGTTACATTAATGAAAGATGGTACTGTAACAGATAGTATTCAGGATGGAACAATGTCAGTTAGCGTTTGCCTTCCCGCTGAAAATCATGGCAAAAACACTTTAGTTATTTTTGCAATATACAAGGGCGACGAATTTTATAAATTAGCTTATGACGACACTACAAAAACAAAGAATGTAAACACAACCATTACAATCGAAAATGTTGAACTTGATAGTACATCAACATATACCTACAAGGTATTTTATTGGAAGGATTGGGCAACCATAGAGCCCTTATACGCAAACGACTGATAAGTCAAAAAACTCAAGCAGTAGGCAATAGCTGTCTTTTTAACAGATGGCTATTGCCTATGAATTAAATGATAATTACTAACGAAAAAATAATCAGGGAGAATAACGTGAAAACCACGTTAAGTCTTCGGCGGAATTTATTACAGACTATCCGCCCACGATAGGAATCGTATACTTTTAATCAATACTTGTGGGCAGAAAGGCTATGGAAATCATTATGAAAATGACGTTTCGCTGGTATGGATCTGATGATTCAATCAGTTTAGATTACATCAGGCAAATACCTTGTATGACAGGAGTTGTTACAGCGGTGTATTCTGTTCCTGTAGGCGAGGTATGGCCACAGGAAGAAATTGACAAAATGAAAGAAACGGTAAACGCTAAAGGTCTTGAGATGGAGGTTATCGAAAGCGTACCCGTGCATGAAGATATAAAGCTAAAAAGGGGAAATTATCAGCTTTATATCGATAATTACAAAGAAAATATCAGAAGACTTTCAAAAGCAGGTGTAAAATGTATATGCTATAACTTTATGCCCGTTTTTGACTGGACTCGTTCAAGACTTGATCAACCCTTAGATGACGGTTCAAATGCACTTGTTTACTATAAAGAAGATGTTGATAAAATGGACCCGACAAAAATGACACTTCCGGGCTGGGATGCATCATATACGCCTGATGAGATAAGTGATTTGGTTGACGAGTATAAAAAAATCGGCGAAGAAGGTCTTTGGAAAAACTTAGAATACTTCATAAAGGAAATTATGCCTGTTGCTGTAGAGTGCGATGTCAATATGGCAATACATCCGGACGACCCGCCGTGGAGTATTTTTGGTATTCCGAGAATCATCACTAATGAAGAAAATATCGACAGATTCTTAGCACTATATGACGATAAACATCATGGCTTAACGCTTTGCTCGGGAAGTCTTGGTTGTGCAAAATTCAATGACTATACTGCTATGGTAAGAAAATACGGAGCAATGGGAAGAGTTCACTTTGCTCATGTAAGAAATATTAAAATTTTAGAAGATGGCTCGTTTGAAGAAAGCGGTCATTTATCGTGCAAAGGCTCGTTAGATGTAGTGGAAATCTTAAAAGCTTACCACGAAACGGGCTTTAGCGGTTATCTTCGCCCCGACCACGGAAGAATGATTTGGGGAGAAAAAGGAAAACCGGGCTACGGCTTATATGACAGAGCTTTAGGTGCTATGTATATGGCAGGTATATGGGAAACCCTTGAAAAGGAGAGTAAAAACAAATGAAATTACCTTTTAATATAGACTTAAAGGATAAGGTTTGCGTCGTAACAGGCGGAGGCGGAGTGCTTTGTTCTACTTTCGCAAAAGCGGTTGCTTCGTGTGGTGCCAAAGTTGCAGTTTTGGATTTGAGAAAAGAAGCAGCAGACAAGGTGGCTGATGAAATCAAATCAGAAGGCGGCACAGCAATAGGAGTAAGTGCAAATGTACTCCAAAAAGAAAGCCTTATGGAGGCTAAAAGGATAGTAAACGGATCTTTAGGCACTTGCGATATTTTAATTAACGGTGCGGGCGGAAACAACCCCAAAGGCACAACGACACTAGAGTATTACAACATAGGTGATGAAGAAAAAGAGGATATTGTTTCGTTTTTTGATTTAGACCCTGACGGTGTATCCTTTGTGTTTAACTTAAACTTTTTGGGAACACTTCTTCCCACGCAGATTTTTGTGCCTGATATGATTGGCAAAAAAGATGCTTGCATATTAAATGTATCTTCAATGAATGCATTTACTCCTTTGACAAAAATACCTGCTTACTCAGGTGCTAAAGCTGCAATTTCAAACTTTACACAGTGGTTAAGTGTACATTTTTCAAAGGTAGGCATCAGAGTAAATGCCATTGCCCCCGGATTTTTCGTAACAGACCAGAACAGAGCGTTGTTGTTTGATGAAAGCGGAAACTACACAGACCGTTCGAAGAAGATTATCTCACAGACGCCAATGGAGCGCTTCGGTGAAAAAGAAGAGCTTTTAGGCGCACTTTTATTTCTTCTTTCAAACGATGCCGCGTCGTTTGTAAATGGTGTTGTCATCCCTGTTGATGGAGGATTTTCTGCTTATTCAGGTGTATAAAACATTATTTATATTATGAATGACCTGATGCTGTTTTAGTGAAATACGATAAAGAAAAAGGGTGAGATTTTATGTGGAATGATTTTAAAAAGGAAGACTTTATTTTTGCAGAGAGAAAAGCAGCTATAATATATCCGTCTGTTGAGCCGTGCGGTAAAATGATTCTTAAAACGGAGTATTTGGACGCCTTCCCTGATTTCGATATAGCTATGCTGAAAAAAGGGTATTACTTAATCAACATAGGACACGAGTCGCGTTGGGCACCTGATGAAGAAATACACATAATGGCAGATTTTGTTCTTTTTTGTGCCGAAAAATTAGGAACAAATAAAAAATGTATTTTAGAAGGTATGAGCTGCGGAGGTCTTCAGGCAGCACGCTTTGCGGAGCTGTATCCGGAGCTTACAGCTGTTATGTATTTAGATGCACCGGTTCTTAATATTTTGAGTATGGTAGGCTTTGGAGAATGTGATAAAGATCGTGTAGAAAGCTTTTGGAGAGAAATAGTTGCAACTTATGGTGTGAACAGGTCTACAATTGTTAATTTCAGAAAAAGTCCTATTGATAATATGCAGCCGCTTATAGATAATAAGATTCCCGTTATAATACTTTATGGCAATAGCGATCAAATTGTTGTATATGAAGAAAACGGAAAAGTTCTGGAAAATTTCTATAAAGAAAATGGCGGAGTGATTAAGGTTATTTCAAAATCTATGGTAGGACATCACCCGCATTGTCTCAGGAATCCAACCCCGATTGTTGAATTTGTGGAAAAGAATTTCAAATTATAATGCAAAGAAGTGTATGTGTATAATGAACAGTAAATTACCCAAATTAGGAAAAGAAGCAATTATTCCTTCGTGGTTTCCGAGCCTGATGCAGGCGTTTATTTTCAAAAATTGGAATATGGTAGATAAACATCGTATTGCAGAGGTTTTGGAAACATCAGTAGAAAATGTAGAATATGAGGCTTCGCGTATGGGGCTTTTACCGCAAGGAGATGTTTCCGTTTGGATTAAGAAGGGCTACATAACGATTATTCGTGATAACTGGCATCTGCTTCCTTATGAACAACTTTTAAAGCTTTTGGGCTGGACGGAAGAAAAACTTGCTCTTGTCTTAAAAGAAGATGATTTTTTGGGAATTAAGCTTGGCAGTGCAAAGCCCGTTTGTCAAAAATTGGTTTATTCTAAACTGACGGAAGAACAAATAAAAGAAACACAAAAGATAAAGATACAGATGGAGGATATTATAAAAAATACTCCCGAAAACGCACGTGCACCATTTGACTTTGCTTATAGCGACTTGCAAAATGTATCAGATGAGGATTTTGATAAAGAAAAGGTTGCCTTAGATAATACATGGCATATTTCAAATGAGACATCGGATGATTTTGTTTCAAAAGCCGCCGAGCGATTTACGAATACATTAAAAAATCGTTGGGGAATTGATCTTTGCGGAGATATGAAAGAAATTTCGTTATCATTTCTTCCTATGCGTGAAGAAGAATATCACGAAATTATAATTGAAGAAGAAAAAATTGAAATAAAAGCGGGAGCGCTTGCGGGCATTATACGCGCTTTGTATCGCCTTGAGGATTTAATGAACCTTTTAGGAGGAGCATATCTTCCTTTAGGTGAATTTAAAAGAAAACCGCGGTTCGGCTCGCGGTACATATATCCATTCTGTGGTCTCTATGAACAGGCTTTTGATGTAGATAGTCGTGAGTACTGTCCCGATGAACTTTTAGAGCAATACGCAAGAGTCGGTGTAAACGGCATTTGGCTTCAGGCGATTCTGTACAGAATAACAGAATTTCCTTTTGCGCCTGAAATGTCTGAAGGTTGGCAAAAAAGACAGAAGAATTTGATTGACTTTATACAGCGCGCAAAAGCGTATGGAATAAAAATCTATTTATACATAAACGAACCAAGGGGAATGTCGGTTGAATTTTATGAAAAGTATCCACAATTTAGGGGTTCAATAAAAGGAAAATCAACCTGTATGTGTACAGCGTCGCAAGAAATTAAAGATTATCTTAAAGATGCTGTTAAGAGTTTGTGCAGTAGTGTACGGGGGATAGGAGGCATATTCACAATTACTATGTCAGAGAATCCGACACACTGTAAATCAATTTCTTACAAGGTAGAGAAGTATTGTGAAAGATGTGTAGATAAAAAACCGTGGGAACTTGTTTCAGAAGTAAATTCAATTATAGCAGATGCAGCTCACAGTGTTGATAAATCAATTAAGGTTATCGCATGGGACTGGGCTTGGATAAAGGATGCAGGTTTTGACGAAGGTGATGTTGAAAAATGCATAGGTGCTATGCCAAAAGATGTAGCTGTTATGTGTAAGCGCGAAACAAATATTATATTCAGCCGTGGCGGAGTAGAGAATTTTGTGGTTGATTATTCCGTATCGGTTGATGGGTTGAGTGAAGATAGCTTAAAAGCGTGGAATTATGCTAAAAACGAGGGCTACGAAACAGCTGCTAAGGTTCAGGTAAATAATACATGGGAATGCTCGACTACACCATACATTCCCGTATACAGGAAAATATTCAACCAGATTAAAAGCTTGTTAGATATAAATATAAATCATTTGATGCTCAGTTGGACACTGGGTGGATACCCTTCGCCTACAATTAAGATGCTTTCGGAAATGTTTTTTATAGAAAATGATAACACAGAAGTTGATTTTGATAAAGCTCTTAAAATGCTTTACGGAAAAAAGGCAGAAGAAATCAAAAAAGTGTCTGATATTTATTGCGAGGCGTTTTCGCAGTTTCCGTTTAATATAGGCGTGCTTTATAATGGACCTCAAAACGGCGGACCTTCTAATTTGCTTTACTATGAACCGACGGGCTTCAGTGCGACTATGACATGCTATACTTATGACGATCTGGAAAAATGGCGGGGTATTTACCCGGTTGATGTTTTAGAAAAACAGTATGGTTTGGTTTGTGGCAAATGGAAAGAAGGATTAGAACTTTTGACGGATAAAGAAGGCGAATTTTACGATATTTCATTTGTAAGCTATTCTTTGTTCCAAAGCTCTTATAATCAGGTGCGTTTTGTAAAATTGCGAAATGAATTTTTGGAAAACAAATCACAGGTAATAAGAAAAGAACTGTTAGAAATAATAAGAAACGAAAAAGAACTCGCAAAAGAAGTATATAAAATAATGTGTATCCGTCCTGAAGTAGGTTATGAAGCGGCAAATCACTACTATTTCAGCTTGGACAGTTTAAAAGAAAAGATTATAAACTGTAATTGGCTTATTGATTATTATGAAAATATGTGGTGTTAATATGGTAACGAGAAAAGATATTTAGAATGCAGGTATAAGAAGTTACTTTATTTTTGTTTT
>CAZCOF010000040.1:0-13224 GCA_964500095.1 uncultured Oscillospiraceae bacterium | reverse complement strand
GTAAGTGTTCGCCTTGTCGTGTAGGTACAAAGAGAATGCTTGAAATCCTTACAAAGATAACAGAGGGGAACGGTACAATGGGCGACCTTGAAGAGTTGGAAGAACTCAGCGAACACGTTAAGAAAAACTCTTTGTGTGCTCTCGGTCAGACGGCTGCAAACCCGATTATTTCTACAGTAAAACACTTTAAGGATGAATATATTGCTCACATAGTTGACAAAAAGTGTCCTGCTAAGGTATGCAAAAACCTTATTCAGTACACAATCATTCAGGATAAGTGTTTTGGCTGCGGTATATGTGCTAAGGCTTGTCCTGTCGGATGTATTGAAAAAACAGATTACACAGCCCCCGGTAAAAAGCTTGCGTCACTCCAGATTGCTCCTGAAAAGTGCGTAAAATGCGGTGCTTGTGTATCTACGTGTAAGTTTAAGGCTATTATTCAGAAGTAATAGGAGGATGAAGATGAGTAAAATTAATATAAAAATTGAAGGTGTCTCCTATCAGGTGGATGAAGGCTTAACTATACTTGAGGCTGCAAAAAAGTGCGGCTACGAGATTCCTTCTTTATGTGCGTTTAATCACGGCGAATGTTCAAACGGTTCCTGTCGTGTATGTTTGGTTGAAGTTAAGGGTGCAAGAGGTCTTGTTGCTTCGTGCGTATATCCTGTTAACGAGGGTATGGAAATCTTTATTTCAACACCGACAGCCGTTGATGCCCGTCGCGCATCTGTTGAACTTTTGCTTTCAAATCATAACAAAAACTGTCAGCAGTGTGATAAAAACGGTCAGTGTGAGCTTTTAAATGTTGCTTATGTAACAGGTGCGCGTGAAGGTCGTTATCAAGGCTCTAAAACATCTGTTACAGTAGATGAATTAACATCATCTATTGTACGCGATACATCAAAATGTATTCTTTGCGGTCGCTGTGTTGCAAGATGTGAAAATGCACACGGACTTGGTATTTTAGGCTTTGAAAATCGTGGCTTTAAGACAATCGTTGCTCCTGCAGAAAACCGCTCTATGGCAAATTCGCCTTGTATTTTGTGTGGTCAGTGCGTGAGTGTTTGTCCTACAGGTGCCCTGATGGAAAAATCAGAAATCGACTTGGTTGACAAGGCTAAAAAAGAAGGAAAACACTTGGTTGTACAAACAGCTCCTGCTGTGCGTGCAGCATGGGGTGAAGAATTCGGTATGCCTATCGGTACTTCTGTAACAGGAAAGATGGTTGCAGCACTAAGACGTCTTGGTTTTGACAAGGTGTTTGATACAAACTTTGCTGCTGACTTAACAATTATGGAAGAAGGTACAGAGTTACTTTCAAGAATTAAAAACGGCGGAGTTTTACCTATGATTACATCCTGTTCGCCCGGTTGGGTAAACTACGCAGAGTACAACTACGGCGATTTGTTGCCACATCTTTCAAGCTGTAAGTCACCACATCAGATGCAGGGTGCTATTATAAAATCTTACTATGCAGAGAAAAACGGCATAGATCCTAAAGACATTTTTGTAGTATCTATTATGCCCTGTACCGCAAAGAAGGATGAAAAAGAACGCAAGCAGCTGCAAAAAGACGGCATTAAAGATGTTGACGCAGTTTTAACAACACGTGAACTTGCACGTATGATTAAACGTGCGGGTATTTTGTTCCCGCGTCTTCCTGATGAAGAATTTGATCAGGACCTTATGGGTGAATACACAGGTGCGGGCGTTATCTTCGGTGTTACAGGCGGTGTAATGGAAGCGGCACTTCGTACAGTTTATTATGTACTCACGCAGAAAGAACACGAGGGTATTAAGTTTGAGGCTGTTCGTGGATTTGACGGTATTCGTGAAGCGTCGATTGATATAAACGGCGAAACTATAAACGTTGCTATTGCACACGGTATGAAGAATGCAAAAGTGTTGCTTGACGACATCCGTTCAGGCAAGTCAAAATATCACTTTATCGAGATTATGGGTTGTCCCGGCGGTTGTATTGCAGGCGGCGGTCAGCCTATCGTTCGTTCTTGCTTCTTACCTAATGAAGATGACGACATTATGGATACGTATAAAGAGAAAAGAGCAAAGGCTCTTTACAGCGAAGACGAAAGACTCGTTCTTCGTCAGTCGCACAACAATCCCCAGATTAAGGCGTTGTATGATGAATTCTTAGGCGAACCTAATTCACACAAGGCTCACGAATTGCTCCATACAACATATAAAGCAAGGGACGGTTTTAACGATTAAATAAAAAAATACCAAACAGCTACGCTGTTTGGTATTTTTAATTTAAAGGAGCTTTAATACGTCCGGAAAAAGTTCTAAGCTGCGTTTTAATATGCCGTTCGTGTGGGCGATTGCAATGCCATAGTTGACTATGGGAATGCCTGATTTTTTTGCAGAACTTAAGCGGTGCTTCATTTCTGCATCATTTAGCATACAGCCGCCGCAGTGTACTATGAGCTTATATTTTGACAAATCTTTCGGGAAATCTCCGCCTGATGTAAAGTCAAAATCTATATCGGCTTTGCAAAAATCCTTAATCCATTCAGGCAGCTTAACTGTGCCTATATCGCCGCATTGGCGGTGATGAGTGCATCCTTCGGATATTAAAACCTTATCACCATCTGAAAGTTTTGAAAGCATAGAAGCACCTTTTACCTGCAGCTTTAAGTCGCCCTTGTACCTTGCAAAAAGGATAGAGAAGGATGTTAGCGGGATTACTTCCGGTACAAGCTTTGAAACTTTGCTGAATGCCTGAGAGTCACAAATTACCATTTTTGGAGATTTGTTAAGGTTTTTAAGTGTAGAGCTTAGTTGCTCTGTCTGGCAAACAACGGCAGTACAGCCTGTATCAAGTACGTCGCGGATTGTCTGTTGCTGCGGTAAAATTATGCGTCCTTTGGGTGCTGATTCATCAATTGGTGTAACGAGTACGACGGTGTCATTTTTTTCTAACAAGTCTTTTACAAGGTGTCGGGGATTTTCAACCTGTTCTGAAAGGTCGGCTATCATTTTTTTTAAGCCATCTATATTTTTTTTAAGTATCGCGCTTACCCATATTGCGTTGTCATTTGACGGCGGTATTTCGTCTAAAAGGTCAGCCTTGTTATACGCAATGATGTAGGGTATATTTTTTTCTTTAATCAGGTTTAAAAACTCGGTTTCTTCTTTATCTAAGGTGGTAGAGCAATCTGTTACAAGTATTGCGATGTCTGTTTTTCTAAGGATTTCCTTGGTTTTTTCAACTCTTAAATCACCAAGACTGCCCGCATCATCAAAGCCCGGAGTGTCTATAATCATAACGGGACCTATTGGCAAAAGCTCCATAGCCTTTTTGACAGGGTCTGTGGTTGTGCCTAAAATATCCGACACTACAGAAAGTGACTGCTCAGTAATTGCGTTTACAAGACTTGATTTGCCTGCGTTTCGTTTGCCGAAAAATGCAATGTGTACCCTTTGGGCAGTAGGTGTGCTCTGCAAACTCATATTTCTACTCGCTTCCTTTTTTCGTCATCACTTGTTTTAGATTTGTTAAAGTTTTTAATGTACTCGATTTGCTGTCTTGTTATTTCACGGCTCTTTTCGTTGGGAATATTTAAAAGCTCCTGTTCTACGATTTTTGTTCCAATTTCTTTTGTTTCTTCGCTTGCGTAATCTTCCAGATATTCCGTTAACGTCATAAGTCCGTTCGGCAGACAGCAGTTGCTTATCTGTCCTGATTTACACAGGCTCATAAATCTGTCGCCCGTTCTGCCGAGTCTGTAGCAGGCGGTACAGAATGACGGGATATGTCCGTTTTTCATAAGCCAGTTTATAACTTCATCCAAAGTACGCTGGTCGGACACGTCAAATTGCTCTGTGTCATGGGGGCGTTCTTCTGCGGAATATCCGGCATAACCGCCTACAGATGTACGTGAGCCGCCGCTGATTTGTGATACGCCTAAATTTAACAGCTTACTCCTTACGGATTCGTTTTCACGGGTAGAAATTATAATACCCGTATATGGAACGGCAAGACGTATGCAGGCGGTGATTTTGGCGAAGGTCTCATCATCAATACCGTTGTCAAAATCGTCGGGGTTGATGTCGTCAGCACGCTTTAATCTCGGTACGCTGATTGTATGGGGACCTACACCGAATTTTGCTTCTAAGTGTTCAGCGTGCATTAAGAGTCCTGCAAATTCGTATTTATAAAGCTCAAGACCGAAAAGTACGCCGAGTCCCACATCGTCAATACCGCTCTCCATAGCTCTGTCGTGTGCTTCGGTATGGTAGGAATAATTACTCTTTGGTCCTGTCGGATGCAGCTTTTCGTAGCTCTCTTTATGATAGGTTTCCTGAAAGAGAATATAGGTGCCTATGCCTGCATCTTTGAGTTTTTTGTAATTTTCAACGGTAGTTGCTGCGATATTTACATTTACACGGCGGATGTCACCATTTTTATGATGTATACCATAAATTGTTTTTATACTTTCTAAAACATATTCAATCGGGCAGTTTACGGGGTCTTCGCCCGTTTCGATTGCAAGTCTTTTGTGTCCCATATCCTGAAGTGCGATAACTTCGTTTTTGATTTCTTCCTGAGTCAGCTTTTTTCGGGGAATAGTCTTATTTTTAAGATGGTAGGGACAGTAGGTGCATCCGTTTACGCAGTAGTTGGAAAGATATAAAGGAGCAAAGATAACAATTCTGTTGCCGTAAAATGCTTTTTTTATTTCTTCTGCAACTTCGTAAATTTTCCGGATTTTATCGGGTAACTCACAGGCTAAAAGGACAGATGCTTCTTGATGCGTTAAACCTTCACAATGCCAGCCGCTTTCGGTTTTCTTGGGGCGTGCTTTATCGATTAAGCTATCAATTAATTCTTCGTTGTCCTTATTTTTTTCAGCATATTCCAAAGTTTTTAATATTTCGCCGTCGTTTATAAATTCTTCTGCTTTTGATGATTTTGGGTTATACATTGCCATATCAGGATTTCCCTTTCGTTGTTGGGGTTTTATATACATCTCCACGACCGCCCGCTATGTGACAGCCGATGGAATTTATGCGTTTTTTTAGTGCGTCGATTGATTGTGCGGATTCTTCGCCGTCTGAAAGCTTGTTGTCATAAAGCATATACTTTTTTCTTACTGATGCGGGAGAAAGGTTTGGCATTACGACATTTGCACCTGAGAGCAAGCCTTTTTCTCTGCCTGTTGGGTCTTGGGTTGCAAGTGCGGTGGTTGCGGGCAGTAAAACAGTAGGGTGTATAAGCCTTATGCAACTTAGCAGTACGCAAGTGAGAGAAACTGACCCTGCCGGCATATTAAAAAAATCGGTGTCCTTGTGCGGAATAAAAGGACCTATACCACACATATCGGGTTTAAATTCTTCAATAAATTTAAGCTCGTGCGCCAGCATATTTTTAGTCTGGTAGGGAGAGCCCACCATAAAGCCGCATCCAACCTGATATCCTAACTTACGCAGGGTTTTAAGGCAGCTTAGTCTGTTTTCTAAGGTAAGTTCCGGTGGATGGAGTTTTTTGTAATGCTCTTTAATTATAGTTTCGTGGCGGAGTAAATAGCGGTCTGCACCAGCTTCCTTTAGCAGGAGATAGCTTTCTTTGGACCTTTCGCCAAGTGATAAAGTGACGGCACAGTCAGGGTATCGTGCTTTTATTTTTGTTAAAATTTCTACAAGGATTTGGTCGGTAAAATATCCGTCTTCGCCGCCCTGCAGAACGAAGGTACGAATGCCTAAATCATATCCTTCCTGACAGCATTTCAGTATATCGTCTTGAGTAAGGCGGTAACGCTCGCAGTTGTCGTTGCTCTTTCGTATACCGCAATAGTAACAATCGTTTTTGCAAATATTCGTGATTTCTATAAGTCCGCGAATATAGACGAAGTTTTTATAATACTTTTGCTTTTCAAAACTTGCTTTTTTTGCAAGGTATGCAGCGGAATCACCATCATATTCTGTGATAATTTTTTCGTATTCGGACTCTTTTAGGCTGTGGTTTTTTGCAAGTTTGTCAATCAGTTCATATATTTCGTTTTTCATAAAAAACCACCCCCGAATACACATTCTATCACAATTATATTTTACATTTTTTTGCGTTGATTGTCAATCGGTTTATTATGCCGCAACACTATCTTTTGTTCTTTATTATAACTGACGCAGTTTTATTAAAAATATTCCTGTTTTTGCTTTACATTTTAAAGCCGGCGTGATATAATACAAAATCAGGGGAAATCAGTTTTTCATAGAAGAAGGGAAAGAGTTATGACAAAAATCAAATTTGGTGTAGTAGGAACAATCAGAGGTATGACATTTATCGAGCTTTTACAGATTATGGGAGACAAAGCGTGTCTTCACGCTGTATGTGAATGTGATAGCGAAAAAGCTGAAAAAGCGAAAGAAAAGATTAAAGGCGATGTTAAAATTTATTCGGATTACGATGAATTTTTAGATTCAGGAATTGAAGCTGTAGTTTTAACAAACTTCTTCCACGAACACGCATCTTTTGCTATAAAGGCATTAGAAAAAGGAATTCACGTAATTAGTGATACAACGGCAGCGCCGACCTTAGGCGATTGCGTGAAGCTTGTAAGAGCTGTTGAAAACTCAAACGCAAAATATATGCTCGGTGCTAACGGACCATACAAAAAGAGTATTCAGTTTATGAAAAAACAGATAAAAGAAGGAAAACTCGGCACACCTTTTTATGCAGAAGCTGAATATCTCCATTATTCACCTAATGGCAAACCGTATGCAGACGATTCTACACACTGGAGAAGAATGATGCCAGGTACATATTACAATATGCACACATTAGGTACACTTATGTTTGTAACAGAAACAATGCCTAAAAAGGTTACAGCAACTGCTATTAAAGTAGGCGACAGAGCAGTACAGAAAAATAAACTCACAGACCACGAAGGTGCAAAAATTCTCTGTGAAATGGACAACGGTGCAAAGTTTGATGTTACAGGCTGTGCAGCTTACGGTCCCACAAGCAAGTGGTATAGATTAATCGGCGAAAAGGGTATGATGGAAACAAAGCGTTATGATGAAACAGAAGTTTTGTTTGCATCAAGTGATGTTCATTTCTATCCTGATGAAGAAATTCCTGAAATAGAACATTTCAAACCGCAATACAGCGAACTTGATATGGCACCGAAGGAAGAATTTGAAGGATATACCGAAGAACAGATGCGAGTAGGTCACGGCGGAATAGATTTCTGGATGCTCTTAAACTTCATTAAATATATAAACGGAACTTATGAGCCATTCTTTAACGTGTATCGTGCAACAGCATTGTCTGCTGCGGGTATACTTGGCTGGAGAAGTGTTTTGGAAGGCTCAAAAGAGTTTGAAATTCCTGATTTTACAAAGGAAGAAGACAGAAAAAAATATGAAAATGATTTTCTATCACCTTTTGTTGATGAGGCGAGCGAAAACTTTATTTCAAGAAAAGCGTTTTAAATTATACTAAAAAAGGGGAAGAAAATATGAACAGTGCAGTAAAATCGGATATTAAACCGTTTAATATGTTTGGAAATCTTTACTTTGTAGGCTCATCAAGAGTTTGCGTACATATCATAAAGACAGAAGTTGGTCTTTTGATGATAGATACAGGTTATCCTGATATGTACGAGCAGATTTTAGACAGTATGGAAGAATTAGGCTTTGACCCTAAAGATATATGTGCGATTTTTCATTCGCACGGACATATTGACCATTTCGGCTGTACCGAGAGATTAAAAGAAATTAGCGGAGCAAAAACTTACGTAAGCCGTATTGATAACGATATTTTAAACGGCACATACGATTTATCCTGGGCAAAGGAATTGAACTATGACCGTATGCCGCCATTTAACTGCGATGTGTTGGTGGAAGATGGCGATGTATTTACATTCGGTAAAACAAAGATAAAAGCTTTACTTGCTCCGGGACATACGCAAGGTACACTTTGCTATTTTGTAAATATAGAAGACGGTGAAAAATCCATCATTGCGGGTATGCACGGCGGTGTTGGTATGAACAGCTTATCCCGTAAGTTTTTAACGGATTACGACTTGCCGCTTAGTTTAAGAGATGACTTTAGAGCAGGTTTACACAGACTGGTCAAGGAACACGTTGACCTTCAAATGGGAAATCACGCAGGACATAATGACACAGCGGGAAAGTGCGAAAAGGTTTTAGCGGGTGAGTCAATCGTTAACCCGGATGATTGGTGCGAGTTTTTAGCAAGAACCGAAAAAAGACTCGACGATCTTTTGGAAAAAGAAAAAGCAGAATTATAATTTAAAGTAAAAAACAGCAGATTTAAAATCTGCTGTTTTTTTATTATAAGCTGATTTTATATGGCTTTTCAAGAATTAATATATCAGTGTTTTCAGAAGTTGTATCAGCTTTTTCCGTGACAAATACTATTGCATCATCACTTAGTGCTAAATAGTGATAAGTTCCTTTTGTGACATTATATGCAGATTCTTTTTCTAAAATAGTTTCTTTAAAGCCGTTGTTTTCAAATGTAAGCATAACAGCACTGCCGCATAAAAGAACAAATATTTCGTCTGTTTCGTTGTGGCGTTTCATTTCAACGACACTTCCGAACGAATACTGACGAGAGAGTTTAATAAATGCACATTTAAAATGAGAATTCTTAGTAATTATATTAAAACCTTCGCCTTGTGCTTTTTTTGAAATTAACATTTATTTATCTTCTCCCCATAAATTATCAACATCTAAAACTTCCCAGTCATCAGGGGGATTGCCAAGATCTATAACATCCATTACCTTGCCGCCGGCAAGAGCTGATTTATGAGCTGTGAGTCCGGGAATGTTGAATCTTGCTGCATTCCAGATGTTTGTGGGAGAGAGCTTTCCTGTGTCGTACGCACGGCAGAAATCGTCAATCAAAAAGTGGTGTGTTCCGTTGTGGGCATTTCTTATCCCTTCGAATTCTTTAGGAACTCTGTGAAGTGGCTGTATGGGTGATGAGTCTGTAAATCCTAAACCGTTAGCTATAGACTGAATTGCATCATCGTAGTTTTCAGTTATTTTTTCGTAAATTTTTGTAGGCTGAAGCTCTTGCGTTACATCTTTCATAATAACTCCGCCCGGATTATCAGGGTCCCAGTGAGCAAGGCTGTGTCTTGCAACTGAAAACTCATATCCGCCGTCTGTTCCGTAAAATTGTGAAATATATGTTTCAGGACAGAACCAGCCAACACATCTGTTTTCGCTGACTCTTGCTATACCGCCGTTTGAAAGTTCTAAAAGCATTGTTGTATTAGAGAATGGGTTGTTGTAAAGATTCTGACCGTTGCTGCCGAAAATATCAGTTCTCGGGCTTCCGCTAAAACCAAATGCTACAACCTTTTTAGCATAAACACCAGGCATTGTAGATAAAATCATTGAAGTTGAATGTGTGGGGTAGTACATAGGCGGAACACCTGCAAAGCGTTTCCAGTCATCGCCGCCTGAACTGCGGAAGGAATCTTCCATTTTTCTAATGTCGTGATTGTAATGAGCTTCTGCGTATGTGAATTTGCCGAATGTACCTTTTTTAAATTCTCTGCGGCAAAAAAGTGCAGGTGCTCTGTAGTAGCCTGTTTCGCCCATTGAGTATGTAAGTCTTGTTTTTTCTACAAGTTCTTTGATTTCGATTATTTCTTCGATTTCTGTTGCACACGGAACTGCACTATATACGTGCTTTCCTGCTTTTAAGGCATCAATTACCATTTTGCCGTGCTTTGTTCTTGGTGTAAATATAGCAACAGAATTTATTTTATCAGAAGATAGAGCCTCTTCGAATGAGTCAATAATTTCGACATCAAATTTTTTTGAAAAATCTTCGGCACGTTCTCTTTTTGTGTCGCAAACATACACCTTTTCAACAGATGGATGTGCTTTAAAAAGCGGGACAAAATTGGGGCTGAATCTTCCGCAACCGATGACTGCGATTTTAATTTTTTCCTTTGACATAATTAACACTCCTTTATTTACTTGTCGTTTGTTTTCCTGTTGCATAACCGTTGGTACCGTCAAAAACGTACTGACCTGATTTTTGGAAAACTAACGAAACTTTGTCGTCTAAAAAACCAAGCTGTATATTCAAACAGCCAAAATATACATCTATAACCTGAACCTTAACAGCAAATATTGAGTCGCTTTTCCACGCAGCAGACACTGCACAATGATATTCGCCTTCTTCGGTTATGCCCATTGTTGTTCTGCTGTTTCGCTCGCCGAATGAAAAACAAGTGAGCTTGTTTTTTCCTATAGAGAAGTGAATGGTGTGATTTTTATTGTCTTTTTTAAATTCAAATACACCGTCTCTGTTGTCGTCAAATCGAAGTGTAAAGCTTTCTATATTTAACTCGTTATCTTCCATTATGTATTCTTTGTTATTAATTTTTTTCGCGAGCGGGCTTTTATTATTGCCACGCTGATGCACGAGCTTTCTTGTTGATAGATAGTCATAAAGTTCTTTTTGTGCTACGGGATTATCAGGCAGCGGTTTATCACTTATTTTGTCTATAAAATGATTATAGAGCTCGTGAAAAATGATATGTTTTGCAGTACCATCACCTGAGTTATCGGAATTTATAACAAACATAAAATCCTTTTTCATATCACAAATTGCAAGCTGGTCAAAAGCACCGTTTAAAGAAAAACCGTTATCGTGAGTTTTCCAGATAAGGTAGCCGTAGCCGTTGCTTTTCCAATTCGCCAATTCGCCGTGAACGTCGTTATCTGACTGGAGTGATACTGCTTGACGCATAAACTCGCGGTCTATATATTGTTTTCCGTTATATGCGCCTTCGTTCATAATTAGGCGTGAAAATATGGCTAAATCTCGTGCTGTACACATAACACCTGAGTCACCTACGGTAAAACCACCAGGCTCAAAAAGTGTGTAACTTTCTTTAGAAAAACCCATTTTTAAAAGCACTTTTTCCTTTAAATACTCTAAGAATGTCTTATTAGTGAGCTTTTCGACTATACAGCCTAATAGAAACGAACCTATACTGTCATAGCAAAAAAGAGTACCAGGAATCTGTCCTGTTTTTTGAGTGTAGTACGCCTCGACACGGCTTTTGAATTTTCCCCACCAGTAGACATTTGACCTTATATTACTCTGCATCGAGAGCATATTGCGAATGGTACATTCTTCATAGTACTCGTCATAAGTGGCATCGTCTAAAAATTCGGGGAAATATTTTATTATAGGTTCATCAAGTGAAAGCAAACCTTCTGTCATTGCAAGACCAACTGCAACCGCGACAAAAGATTTTGAAACAGAGTAAGTCCTGTGTAAAAAATTCTTGTCAAAAGGAGCATAGTAACTTTCGGCAAAGATTTTGTCCCCTTTTGCCATAATTATGCTGTGAGTGTGCATTTCGTACTTATCAAAAATTTTTAATAGCTTTAAAACATCCTTTGATGATACGCCTGCTTGTTCGGGAGTACATTTTGAAAATAGCATACTTTATCTTCCTTTTTAAAAGTTTTTTATTCTTTTGTAAATTCCCATTCTTTTTCACGCTTTTTTGTTTCAAATTGTTTTGTACTTAATTTCCAGTCGTCGCCTTCGCGGAATTTCCTTTTGAATTTTTTAGTGAGCAGACCTTTTTCTTCTAAGTGAATATAGCAAGCTCTGTCGCAAGCTCTTCCGCATATTGATGTGCGGTAATAGTGTTTTGCAGGAGGGTAGAAGTATATATTATCAAGTATTTCTTTTGCTCCATCTTCGCCAAATTCTGCTGTACCGGCTATTATATCCATTCTGTTTTCAAAATCCGCAAATGCTTCAGGCGGCATAAACGGGTTTTTGCTGCCGTTTGCACCGTTATAGTATACTGCACATCTCCACGAATCAGTTTTGCCGTTGTCTTTTATTGCTTTTCCTGGACAAGCTTTAATACATTCTCCGCAACCGTCGCAAAGGTGGGGAGCTATGAGTTCTGTTGGCTCGATTACAGCATCTGTTAAGATAAAACAATAGCGGATAAACGGACCATATTCATCAGTAAGTAAAGAATTTATCATACTCTTTTCGCCAAGACCGCACATTACGGCACAGTTTAAAAAATCAATCTGGTGTTCAGCCGTTACCCCGCGAACTACGTCTGTATAGTCAACTTCAGGGTTAGTGCTCGTTTCGTCGCTTATAATAAGCTGATTTTTTCTTTGCGGAATTGCAAGATATCCTTCGTCTTCTATTAAGTTACTTACGTTTATTAAGGCAAGGGGCATTACTGTTTCTTCTAAATTTTCTACGCCCATTGTTGTATATTGATAATAAGTTGTACCTTCTTCAACACCACGATAAATTCCACGAAGAACACGAAATCCAAAGCCGATAACTGTTTTTGTTTCGGGAAAAACTTTGAAAATTTCATCATCGGGCGAAAAGCGGGAAGCGTCTGCAAAACCTACGATATCTGCATCGTACTTTTTTGCACAATTTATGATTTTATTTTTCATATTCTGCCTACCTCCTTTAAATGCTTAAAGCATACAGTTTCGCAAGCTTTACCGCAAAGGCACGGAACGTATCCAAAATGTGTATTGGGCATAAACTTAAGTTCGGGATAGATTTTTTCAGCACTCTCGCGGTCAAATTTTTTTTCGCCGTTTAATATAGCTTCACGCTCGGGATTGTCAATTAAAAAGTTGTCTTTAATAAATGGGTTTGATTTGTGAGCACCCCTGTAATAGACACTGCACTGCCAGCTGTTTACTCCGCTTTCATCTATTGCCTTTCCGGGACAGGCGTTTTTGCATAATCCGCAATTGTCACAAAGGTTATCAGAAAATGGCTCGTCAAAATCAAGCTTTAAGTCTGTGATGATATATACAAAACGCATATATGTACCGTATTTTGGAGTAATTACTTTGCCGTGAAGTCCGGCACTGCCAAGACCGCAAACAAAAGCTGCCTTATTATAGTCTATAATGACATCGGGGGCAGGTTTTCCGTCTTCAACCGGACTTGAAAACTTTAGCTCGTAAATTCTGTTTACTTCGGGGTTTGTGGATTTGTCGCCTTTTACCCTAAAACCGGGAACACTTCTTTGCAGGCAGGCATCGTATCCTGCATCTTCTATAATTGCACCCATCTTTAATAAGAAAATTTCAGCAAATGTTTCGTCGATGTATTTTACGCCTAAGTTTACATAGTTGTAATACTGATTTTTGTTTTCCATTGCATAATATAAGCCTTTAGGAACCTTTATTCCAAAG
>CAZCOF010000039.1:0-13504 GCA_964500095.1 uncultured Oscillospiraceae bacterium | reverse complement strand
AAAAGGAACACATTTATCAGGCGGCGATGATGGATCCTCATACTGCAAGCGAACTGGATATTGATACCATTAAGAAAATGGTGGATGAACTTATAGAGAAGCATGGAAATTATCTGCCTAAGTTTGTTTGATGCAGATAAAATAAAGGTCATCTAAACCATTTGGTTTGTCCACGAAAAAAGACACATACTATACAGTATGTGTCTTTTTGTTTACATCCGCCTTTTCCATTCTTTCCTTTGCGATTTCAAAATACTCAGGCGAAATTTCGATTCCTATAAATTTTCTTCCGTTTGCTACAGCTGCAACACCTGTCGTGCCGCTTCCCATAAACGGGTCTAAAATCAAGTCGTTTTTATTTGTATGTATTTTAATTATACTTTCCATTAAACCCAAGCTCTTTTGGGTAGGATGACCGGTTTTTTCTTTGCCGCTGACAGTCGAAGTTTCAAAGACGGAACGCAGATAAGGCACATCGTCGGGCTTGTTGAATGTCCATTTTGCATTCTTATTAACTCCCCATACGGCAAATTCCATATCCTGAACGTAGCGTCTTGTGGTATTTCTCGGCATAGGGTTGCTCTTTTTCCAAATCAGCACATCTTTAACATCAATATTATTATTTTTTAATTCTTCAATTATATAGCTTATAAACAGATACGAACAGAAAATAACAATAGAGCCGTCGGGTTTTAAAAGCTTAGAAAAGTCTTTTATCCACGAACATACATTGAAGTTATTATCCCAATGTCCAAAGTCTACACCCTTTCGCGGAGTAGAAAGCGTTGAAAAATTGTTGTCCTTAGATATGTTATACGGCGGGTCGGTGATGATTGCATCGACTAAAATATTGTCTTTTATCAGTTCCTTTACCAAAGAAGTTGAATTTGATAAGTATAGCTGGTAATTGGTTTTTGTTATATGCTTTTCTTCGTAGGCGTCTGTTATTTGCATAGCTATTGCCTTTGCAAGCAAGGGCGGAACAGCGTTTCCGATTTGCTTGCATATACTGGTTTTCTTTCCGTAAAAAACATAAGTATCAGGAAAACTCTGAATTCTTGCCGCTTCTCTGGGAGTAATGGCTCTGTTTAAAAAGGGGTGAGAATTTCTGCCGTTAGACGGAGTGTCAAACCGAGTGTCAATAGTGGGGCTTTGCTCATCCCAGATTAGTCTTGACCAAGTTGTAGAAAACTGCTGTTTTCCCCATAACTCTTTCGGTAAGGCGTTTTTGTCGCCTTCGACAGGAATCATTTTTAATTTTTCTATAGCTACCTGTGAGTGTGATGTAGCTTTGTGATTATATAGCTTTTTTGAGCTGTTGCGCATAGTTTTTTGATAGTCGCTTTTGGGTTCTGTTATGTAATCGGCAACGTCTTCGCCTTCACCTGACTCAAGATAAGCCAAATCTGATATTGCATCTCTTACAGTAACTTTTTTGCCGAGAGACTTTGGAAGTTCTATGCTTTTACTTCTTGAGCCTATTATTATGGCTCTTTCTCTGTGCTCTGGAACGCCGAAGTCTGCAGCGTTTAAGATTCCGTAATTTACAATATATCCGAGCTTATAAAAGGAATCAAGTATTTGCTTTAGAAAATAACCGTCGCAAGCGGTGAGCAGGTTTTTAACATTTTCTATAACAAAAATTTCGGGCAGGATTCTTTCTACCAAAGAAACGTATTCTTTAAACAAAAAGTTTCTGGGGTCATCCATTCCAAGATTTTTGCCTTTTGATGAAAAGCCCTGACACGGCGGTCCGCCGATTATCATATTTACCTTTTTTTCTTTAGCCAGTTCTACGACATAATCTTTTACAGCACCGTCCGTCAAATCTCCGTGAACAAAAAAACTGTCGAAAAGATTACGCTCAAATGTTTCTTGCACATTTTTTTCAAAATCTACACCTATAACGGTTTTGAAATTTTCAAGACAGTCCATACCGCAGCTGAAACCGCCTGCACCGCAGAACAAATCCAATATCCTAAAATCCATACCGCATACTCCTTTTGCGAGGGACTCAAAATCACTACCTCAAATTATATTCTATTTTCTGGCGAAAATCAAGTCTTTTTGAAAAAAAGCTATACTTTTTCAGATTTTTTTGCTATAATTGTTTTACTAAAGAAAAATATACCGAAAGGAGAAGAAAAATGGAATATATAAAATTGAGTGATTTTTTAAAAATGGAGATAAAGCCGTTTTTATTGGGTGCCTTTTTATCACGTATTATGGAAGCAGAGATTGATGGCAAAAAGTTCTTTTATGCGTATTCAGCATTTAAAAGGTCTAAATTTGTTTTTAAAGACGACTTTGACTTAAAAGCTTATACAGATGAGTACATAAAAAAGCTCAACAGGGCAAGCGGACACCATAACTGGAGCAAGCACAAGGTTACCGACAGCAGTACGGAAGTCAGATTTTACATTTATAACGACCTGTCTATGTCCAAGACGGCGTTTTATCAGATTTTATATAGAAAAACTATGTCTTCTTTCATATATGACGAGCAGATGCCTGACGGCAAAAAGGAATTTATTCGCGGATTTATCGAATTGCGTGGCAGCGTGGATACGACACTTAAATATATTTCTCAGGACTATTTTTGCGACTCGCATTTAGAATTGAAAAAAGGCTTGATATTAACTGATTCAATCGGAATTCCGATACAGTATGCAAACTTTAATATGAGAAACTTGCAACCGCAGTTTGTGAGTGGCGAAGTTATGAGAAATACTCAGTTTCGTATAAATTTATTTTATTACGCATCAAAAATCGGATTTATTAACGACTACAAGGCTCTTATATTTGAAAAAGCATATAAAATCACAGCCAAAAGTGAAAAAGATGGCATTATCAGTTATTTCTGCAATATGCCAAAGCCGCAGAACAGTGATGTGACATTTGTAAAAATGCTTAACTTCTATACAAATAATATATACGCCAAAAAGCTTACAAAACAGGCAATTGATAAATATAGAGATGAATTAGGTTTTTCAAACGAAACACCGGAGAGTTCAAAAAGAAATATGTCAATCGTCAAGCTCTTTGCAGATATTACAGAAGATAAATGCGCTTTGTGCGGAACAGAAAAAACCTATACCAATCCGCAAACGGGCAGACAACAGTTTGAAATACACCATTTTATTTCATTTAAGAACGGTCAGGAAGTTGACAACATAGCAAACTTTGTGAAGCTGTGTCCGACGTGTCATAGCGGATTGAAAAAAGGTGCAGCACCGAAGGAGCAGCAAATAAAGGCAATCTTAAAGATTTTGCACGAACGCACAGAAGTGTTTGAATTTGCAAGCTCGTACCTTTCGATTTCGGATATAAATGAGTTAGCTGAAAAAATACAAGAAATGTTGGGATAAAATACAAATACGTCTAAAGATTTATAACCATAAGAACAAGGTTGGAATAAATAATGTCCATCCGCTATGCGGGTGGATATTTATTTTAACCCCATCGACAAAATGAAATTTATGTGTTATTATTAAAGCTAAAGGGCGTGATAAAATGAACACAAGAAAGTTTAGAATATTAGCATTTGTACTGTCGTTATTGTTACTTTTAACTGCTTGCGAAGCACCGACGAAGAACGCAGAACTATTAAATCTTCAATATGAGTATGAAAGCTTCGTTGAAGTTTCGGGAAACATTCCCGAATTTTCAGAAAGTGAAATAACAGCAAAATCTTTTGAAAAATATTCAAATCTTGACCATCTGGGAAGATGTGGTACAGCAACAGCCTGCATCGGACAAGACATAATGCCGACAAAAGAGCGAGAAGCAATAGGTCAGGTAAAGCCGTCAGGCTGGCAGCTTGTAAAGTATGACAACGTAGACGGAAAGTACCTGTATAACAGATGCCATTTGATAGGTTATCAACTAACAGGTGAAAACGCAAATGAAAAAAACTTAATAACCGGCACCCGATATATGAACGTAGAAGGGATGCTGCCGTATGAAAATATGGTTGCAGACTATGTAAAGACGACAAACAATCACGTTATGTACAGAGTAACACCTGTTTTTGAAGGAAATAACCTTTTAGCAAAAGGAGTCAAGATGGAAGCGTACTCTGTAGAAGATAACGGTGCGGGTGTTTGCTTTAACGTGTTTGTCTTTAATGTACAGCCGGGCATTAATATTAATTATGCCGACGGAACAAGCAGCTTGTCTGAAAAAACTGACAAAATGATTGCCGAAAGCGATGAAACCCAAAACGAATACGTTTTAAACACAAACACAAAGAAATTTCACTATAAAGACTGTGCGTCGGTATATGATATCAGGAACGAAAACAAAGAAACATTTAACGGAACAAAAAAAGAACTGCAGGAAAAAGGCTATAAACCGTGCGGCAGATGTGAGCCGTGAGATAAAAAAGCTGTGGCAAATATTTTTGCCACAGCTTTACTTTAGTTTTGATTGTGCGTTTTAGTTTCCCGATTTTTTAAATGCTCTTTTAAAACCATATTGATATATTGAGAAAGTGAGCGGTCGTCTGCTTCGGCACAGAGTTTTAATTTTTCAAGCAAATCGCCATCAATGGTTATGCTGATTTTTTCCTTTAGAGCTTTCATACTACCACCTCAAAAAAAGTATAGCACAAAATACGAAAAAGTATTGACAAATAGTATAAAGTAGTATAAAATAGTACCGATTTTCGGCGACAAAAAATATTAAAACCATACAATACCAAGTCACAAATCGACATAAAGCCTTGACTTTATATTTGTTTAAAGGTATAATAAAAACGTTAAGTTTAGTTTTTAGGGGATGAACAAAAGAATGAATTTGGAAGAATTAATGGCGAAAAATATGTATTTTACCGAAAATGACGGTAAAATGCTTTATAAAGTAAGAAAAATTCTCTTTGAAGAAAAAAAAGCTTACGACTTCATAAAACGCCTTTTTGATATATGTATGAGTCTTTTGGCTATTTTAGTATTGGGTATTCCTATGCTTGTTTTGGCAGGTTTAGTTAGAATCGATTCAAAAGGTTCGGCTCTTTACAAGCAGGAAAGACTTGGAAAAAACGGAAAAGTTTTTATACTTTACAAATTTCGTTCGATGTGTCAGGATGCTGAAAAAGATGGGGCAAAATGGGCAGAATATAATGACGACAGATGCACACGCATAGGAGGCTTTTTGCGAAAAACGCATATTGACGAGTTGCCGCAGCTTTTCAATATTTTAAATGGAGATATGAGTATTGTCGGTCCAAGACCGGAGCGTGAATGCTTTTATGAAGAGTTTGAATCGTACATAGAAGGTTTTTCGCAAAGACTTTGTGTAAAGCCCGGACTTTCCGGTCTTGCACAGATTAACGGCGGATACGATTTAACTCCTGAGCAGAAAATTCTCTTTGATTTAGAGTACATTGAAAAGCGCACTTTTTGGTTTGATATAAAAATTATTTTTATGACGTTCAAGGTTTTATTTAGCCGCAAAGGAGCAAGATAACGGATGACGGATTATTCTGTATTGATGTCAGTGTATTATAAAGAAAATCCAAAGTATTTCAAAGAAAGCATAGAAAGTATGCTGTCACAAACCGTAGCTACAAATAATTTTGTCATTGTATGCGACGGACCGTTGACAGACGAACTCACAAAAGTGTTGGATACATACAAAAAAAACCCTGTTTTTACCATAGTTGAGTTACCTGAAAATGTCGGTCTGGCAGTGGCACTTACAGAAGGCCTAAAATATTGTAAATGCGAGCTCGTAGCACGTATGGACAGTGATGATATTTCAATACCTGAGCGATGCGAGAGACAGCTTGCGGTTTTTAGCATAGAAGATGCCGATGTTGTAGGCTCAAATGTGGTTGAATTTATCGACAATCCTGAAAATATACGTACAAAGCGATGCGTTCCCGAAAAGCACGATGATATAAAGGAGTATTCAAAAAAAAGAAACCCTATGAACCATCCCAGTGTTATGTTTAAAAAATCAGCGGTTATTAAGTGTGGCGGTTATCGGGATTTTCATCTTTATGAAGACTATCAGCTCTGGGTAAATATGATGTCGTGCGGTTACAAATTTAAAAATATTCAAAAACCGCTCGTAAAAATGAGAACAACAAACGATTTGTATATGAGACGCGGTGGGATAAAATATTTTATAAGCGGATACAGGTTTCAAACGTATATGTACAAAGAAGGACACATATCCTTTGTACGGTATTTAGAAAATATTACTGAACGTCTTGTTGTTCACGCACTTATGCCAAACTGCATAAGACAATGGTTTTACTTAAAAATTTTAAGAAAAGACAAATAAAAAAGCTGTGATAATTATCACAGCTTTTTTATTATGCAGCTAACATTTTTTGTATAGCTTTTTCCTTTACTATTTTTATCGATATAATATTAATAAGTGTCAAAACAGCCCAAGTAAGCGGTGTTCCCAGATAAAGCATCCAGAATGTAGGATAGAGCGGGAAAATGAACAATACATATAAAACTCTGAAACCACAAAGGCTGATAAAGGAATTTGTGGTTGCAAGGGTTGAATATCCAAGTCCTCTTAAATATCCCGTTAAAATCTCTGATGTGCCACTCAAAAAATAAGGAAGCGCAGTGACAATAAGGCGTATTGTTCCGTAGTGTATAGCCTCTTGTGAATCTGTTATGTAGATGGCGAGTAACTGTTTTGCAAACAAAACAACTATAAAAGACAGTAAAAAGCATCCTGTTATCATACATAAAAGTGATGTTTTTACACTCTGTTCAATTCTTTTTCTGTTTTTTGCTCCGTAGTTTTGGCTTACCGCTGTAACTGTTCCCTGTCTGAAAGCGAATTTTATCGAAAGTACGAAGCTTTCTATATTTGCTGCTGCGGCATTACCTGCAATTGCTGCTGCACCAAATGTGTTTACCGATGACTGTATTATAGTGTTTGCAAAGCTCATAAAGGTGTTTTGAAATCCTGCAGGAGTTCCTATTTTTACGATGTCTAAAAGCTCTGCTTTATAAATTCTTAATTTATGGAATTTAAACTCATACGTGCTATTGTTGCTTTTTAACACAGCGAAAAGCATTATAATATTTAAGTATTTTGAAATGATGGTCGCCAATGCCACACCTGCGACACCCATTGAAAATTTTATTACAAACAAAAGGTTTAATAAAAAATTTACAGCACCGCTTGTTGCCAGTATATAAAGCGGACGCTTTGAGTCGCCTGTTGCACGAACGGCAGCTGCACCGAAGCTGTATATGACCGTTGCGGGAGTACCGCAAAAAATAATTCTCATATAAAGAGTCGCACCGTCTAATACTTTTCCTTCAGGTGTTCCTGTAAGAACGAGAAGCGGTCGGCAAAAAATCTGACCCAACGTTGCGGCAACGAGTCCTAATATAATACTAAAAAGAATAGATGTGTGAAGAGCACGATTCAAGCCTTCTTTATCGTCTGCTCCGTATCTTCTTGATACTATAATTGTCGTGCCGATTGCTATACCTAAAAAAAAGTTAACCAAAAGGCCAGAAATAGCAGACGTAGCTCCAACAGATGCCATAGCGTTGCTTCCTGACCAACGGCTTACTACAATAATATCAGCTGCGTTATAAAGGTGTGTCAAAAGATTGGAAAGCATAATTGGAAAGGCATATCTTAAAATTTTTCCCAAAAGCGGACCTTTCGTCATATCAAGCTCGTGTTTTTTTGAAGCCATTCTCATATCTCCTTTTCAGAGCCAAAACAGTATTGACGTATATTAATACATTTTAACATAAACGTATTGTATTGTAAATGGAAAAAATGAAACAATATGGAATTTTTGAAACTAAAAATGCTTTGTTCTGATAATAACTAAAGATACAAAAATGTCCCGAATTGACAAAAATATGTCTATATATTTATAGATTTTTACAGGCTGTCTGTTATAATGAAATTAAGATTAATATTCTACAATTGCAGCGCTTTCTAAGGCGTTTTTCGCCTTTTTGTGTGATGAGAGAATTTTCTTTCTGTATGCAGACGGAGTATGTCCGAAATGCTTATGAAAGACTTTAGAAAAAACGCTGCTGTTTGAAAAGCCGCACAAAGATGCGATTTCGCTCATAGTCAGATTTTGATTATGCAGGAGTGCCGTGGCGCTGTGAAGCCTGATTTGATTTAAATAATCTATTAAAAGAATCTGATGTAGTAACACTTCATCTTCCGTTATCGGATAAGACAAAGCACATAATGTCAAAAGAAGAATTTAAAAAGATGAAATCATCTGCATTTTTAATTAACACAAGTCGCGGCGGTTTAGTATGCGAAAAAGACCTTATAGAAGCTTTAGAAAAAGTAGAAATTCGCGGTGTTGGGTTAGATGTTTTTGAAGATGAAAGTCCCGCACTTGATGAAAGACTCTTCAAAATGCAAAATGTCGCATTAACTCCGCACGTTGCTTGGAATACTGCTGATGCTATGGAATCTTTGCACATTGAAGTTACAGAAAATGTTTTAAGGTATTTAGACGGAGAAACTCCTGAAAGTATCGTAAATGCAAAATAGCTGAAAGGAAGATTGCTATGAGCGAAAAAATGTGGGGCATAATGCTCTTTATCGGCGGTAACACAGGACCGAGAGTTTTTGACGAACTTCCGTTTGAAGAATCAGTCTGGGAGCTTATCTTGAAAAAAGCGCAAGAGTCGGGAGTCAACACATTTTTAACATAATTCATTTACAAATATAAAATAATGTGATATACTTACAGTAAAGAAAGGGGAGTTTTTTTATGAACGTACATAAAATAGCCGTAATTCCGGGCGACGGAATCGGTAAAGAAGTAATTGCTGAAGGCGTAAAGCTTTTAGAAGCGATAGCAAAATGCGACGGAAGTTTTAGCTTTGAATTTACGCATTTTCCGTACGGATGCGAATATTATAAAGAAACAGGAAAAATGATGGCAGACGACGGTATCGAAAAGCTAAAAAAACACGATGCAATATTTTTAGGTGCAGTAGGTGCGCCTGGAGTTCCTGACCATATTTCTTTATGGGATTTGCTTTTGGTAATAAGAAAAACATTTGACCAGTACATAAATTTGCGCCCTGTCAAGCTTTTAAATGGTGCGCCTTGCCCGCTTAAAGACGTAAAAACAGAAGATATTGATATGATTTTCGTAAGAGAAAATTCAGAAGGTGAATATGCAGGCAGCGGAAGCTGGTTATTTAAGAATAAGCCAAATGAAGTTGTAATTCAGGACGGCGTATTTTCAAGAAAGGGCTGTGAGCGTGTTATTCGTTATGCGTACGAGCTTGCAAAATCACAGAACAAGACTCTCACTAGCATAAGCAAGGGAAATGCCTTAAATTATTCTATGGTTTTCTGGGACCAAATATTTGAAGAAGTGGGAAAAGAATACCCCGAAGTGAAAACTTACTCATACTTGGTAGACGCTGCAAGTATGTTTATGGTAAAAGACCCGAAACGCTTTGAAATAGTTGTAACGTCTAACCTTTTTGGTGACATTTTGACAGACTTGGGTGCTGCAATCGCAGGCGGAATGGGACTTGCAGCGGGTGCGAACCTAAATCCCGAAAGGGAGTTCCCGTCAATGTTTGAGCCTATTCACGGCTCGGCACCCGACATTGCGGGAAAAAATATATCTAACCCGTTAGCTACATTCTGGTCAGTGAGTCAGATGCTCGATTTCTTTGGTTATACTGCTTGGGCAGAGCGTGTAATTTCTTGTATTGAAGAAATGCTCACAGAAAACAAGACATTGACACCTGATTTAGGCGGTACAGCCAAAACATACGAGGTCGGAGACGAATTTGTTAAAAAACTCTTAAACTAAAGGAGAAAACGCTATGTTTGAAAGAAGAAAAGTAGAAAATCCTTGGGAAGGAAGAATAGAGCCGTTTAAAATAGTTGGCAATGTATATTTTATCGGAACTTTTCAGGCATCGAGCCACTTGATTGATACAGGCGACGGACTTATTTTAATTGATACAGGATATGAAAATATTCTCTATCTTTTGGTAGATTCGATATATAAGCTCGGCTTTCGCCCTGCTGACATAAAATACATAGTTCACACACATAAGCATTGGGACCATACTCAGGCAACAAAAGCGATGGTGGATTTATCGGGAGCAAAAACCTTAATCGGAAGGAAAGACGCAGAAAAAGTAAAAAAGTTTTTTGAGCCTGACATTTTAATTGCTGACGGCGATACGCTTTCTTTGGGAAACACAACCATCAGCTTTTTAGAAACACCGGGACACACGGAAGGTACGATTTCTTTGTTCTTTGAGACTGAAGAAGGCGGTAAAACCTACCGTGTCGGAATGTTCGGCGGAGCGGGTGCTAACACACTGGCAACAGGAAAATTTGATTACGACAACTGCCGAGAAGATTACAAAAAATCCTTAGACAGACTAAGGAAAGAAAAGGTAGATGTATTTATCGGTAACCACACGTGGAATAACAATACAGAAGTAAAAGCAAAGCTCTTGCGTGAAACCGGAATAAATCAGTTTATAGACGACAGAATCTGGTGCGAGTTTTTAGACTTTTGTGAAAACAGATTAAATTCAGTTATTGAAAGTGAAAATTAGAAAAAACGCAGACCGTACGGTCTGCGTTTTTTCTAATTTGTCATATCTACTTCTACTAAATCTTCGCCTGAATTTATAATTCTTTCATACGCCAAGGCTGCTATTGCAACATCGGGGCAACCCATACCAACGATTTCAGCATAAATTCTGTCGTCGGGGCTACGTCTTCCTTTTTGCTTGCCTGCTAAGATGTTAGGCAAGGTAGCATCAATTGATTCTAAAGTAATTTCTCCTGCTTCAGCGAGTTCCTTTAAATTACCGCGATGCAGTGCCTGCTCGGGATGGTCAACAGCGATTATGTCAGCATTTCTCACTACGTCAAACTCTGTTTCCCTGAATGAACCCATTGTCATAACGAGTGCACCTTTTTTAACCCACGCATCCTTAACAAGGTCAGCGTTAGCTGTCGTTACTGTAATGATTATGTCGCTGTCTTTGCACGCTTTTTCTACATCTTCGCAGTCTTTGATTTCAAAGTCTGCGTCTTTGAATTTTTCGATGAAGTTTTTCTTAGCTTCCGTGCTTAAATCACAGATGCGAACTTCTTTCATCTTTAAACGCTTGCTCATACACAAAAGGCTTGTATAGCCTTGAAGACCTGCACCGATGATTGTTACAACATCTGTTGAAGAAGCTAAAGCTTCTGCCATAATAGCGGGCTGAGCACCCGTACGCATATCAGATATCCAGTCGCCTGCAACTAATGCTTTTAAAAGACCTGTGTGTGAATCGGTAAGTAAAACGTTAGCTTTAATAAACGGTAAGCCTAAAGCCTTGTTTCCGTTGTATCCGCCTACAACTTTTATGCCTGCTGTATCTGTGTCCTGAATGTAGCAGGGCATAGAGTTAAACCAACCGTCAACACCTGCTTTTGACATATCTGTTGTGATTTTGGGCGGCATAATGATTTTTCCTTCGCCGTAAGCTTTCCAGATGCTTTCAACTGTGTTGATAACATCTTCTACGGAAACGAAGCGCTGTACTGTGCCGTTTCCTATAACAATAGCTGTTTCTTTCATTTTTTAAAACCTCACTTTAATTTGTATGATTGTCGGACAATTCGATTATATACTTATTAGCATAGAATGTCAATATATTTTTGTGAAAAACTTGAAATACGTGTAGAATTATGCTATTATGAGTTTAGAAATTGCTCAGGTATTATATGCGGTTGAGTATCAACCGCAGCGATATAAATCTCTTGCGAGATTTTCGATATGTCATAAACGACTCTATATGTTGCTGCCGCGACGAGATTTATGTCATATCGAGTTTGAGCGAAGCGAAAACATATCGATTTTACGATAGTAAAAATATCTGATATTATCGAAAACAGGAGTGAAAACAGCAATATGACGACACTAATATTAATAAGACACGGTGAAAGCGTGGCAAACCGACAGGGTGTTTTTGCGGGGCAAATAGATCCTGATTTACAAAACAAAGGTTTTAAACAGGCTCAATTAACGGCAAAATATATTGCTGATAACTATAAGATTGATAAAATATATTCAAGTGATTTATGCCGTGCCTATAAAACAGCTATGTGCCTTGCAGAAATATTAAATTTAGAAGTTATACCTGAACAAAACCTTCGTGAAATCTATGCAGGAAAATGGGAAGGTATGAAATTTGATGAACTGGTTTTAGCATACCCCGAAGCTTATAATGTATGGATGAACCATATTGGTCGGGCAGAATGTGATGGAGGGGAATCTGTCAAGCAGCTTGGCGAAAGAATAATGGGGGCACTCACAAAAATTGCTGAGGAAAATGAAGGAAAAACTGTAGCCATAGCTACACATGCAACTCCTATACGTGTAGCACAAAGTATTATCGAAAGCGGCTCCACAGACAAAATGGAAAATATCCCATGGGTATCTAATGCATCGGTAACAATTTTTGAATATGACAACAATGTATGGAAGATTATTGCGGTAAGTAAAGATGAGCATTTAGCTGAGCTGAAGACCGTGCTTCCCACAAATGTTTAAATTCATATCAAGGTTAAGCGAAGCGAAAACATATCGATTTTACGATAGTAAAAATATCGAGAAAACGAAGTTTGCATATCGACAAGATTTTTTATTCTCGGCTTAACACAGACTTGCCAAGACAGAGACTTGCATCTAACTCTTATAATGGCATAAACACTTAGCACAATACAAAAATCAACAATCAAGGAGAGATTTAATTGATTGCTCCAATATCAAAGAAAAAATTATATGAAGAAATTTCAAACCAAATAATAGAAATGATACAAAACGGCGAGTGGAAACCGGGAGAAAAAATCCCCACAGAAACGTGTCTTTCTTGCGAGTTTTCGGTAAGCCGAAGCACAGTGCGGGAAGCTATAAAAAGTCTTCAGATTTCAAAGATTTTAGTTTCTAAAACGGGAATGGGCACTTTTGTTTCTGAAAATGCAAAGGAAATAATCGCATCACGCGAGCTTGTAGACCTTATGAATGACGAAGAATACATATCAGAACTTGTTGAAGTGCGATTTATCATTGAGCCGCACGCAGCGTATTTAGCTGCACAAAAAAAGAATGACGCCGGAATAAAAAGGCTTTATGACACAATTTATTCAATGCAAAAGTGCAAAACAAAAGAAGAAATGTTATCTGCGGGTTTTTTGTTTCACAACATCATAGCAGAGCTTTCGGGCAACAGAATTTTGCAGGAATTGTACCGCTCTATGTCAGCCAGACTTTTTAAAATGCGAAGTCTTGAATTTTTGACAAATGAAGTGTATATAAGTGATGTATCCGAGCATACAATGATTGCAGACGCAATTAAAGACGGACAGGCAGAAAAAGCCTATTCACTAATGGAAAAGCATCTAAAAGATGACTACAAAAATTATATTAAATAGCAAAAAGGAGCTGTAGCAAAATGCACAGACCACACAAGGCAAAGAAAAGGCTTGATTAAGCCCT
>CAZCOF010000038.1:0-13591 GCA_964500095.1 uncultured Oscillospiraceae bacterium | reverse complement strand
CTGTCATTATAAAGAAAATATGAATATGGATTATAAAACAACCCTTGAAGATATGGAGTCGGCGGGCATATCGATGTTTTGCGGCAGTGTAATTAAGCAAGGTATGGACGAAGGGTTTGAAACTTTAAAAAAATGTAACAGGGAAGCTTTAAAGCTTCGTGATATTTACGGCGAAAAGTATATGCCCGGTTTTCACGTGCATCCCGATTATGTGAACGAGTCTATAGAAGAGATAGAATTTGCCGTGAAAAACAATGTTAAATTGATAGGTGAAATAGTTCCGTATACGAATTGTTGGAAAGATTATTCGCGCAAAGAATTCTCGGAAATTTTAGATGTGATAGCAAAACATAATTTAATTGTAAGTGTACATACTATGGATTTTGAAAGTATGGAAAAAATGGTTGCGTCACATAAGGATGTTACTTTCGTTTTTGCTCATCCCGGTGAAAAAACTAATGTGCAAAAACACATTGATATAATGAAAAAGTTTGACAACGTACACCTTGATTTATCAGGTACGGGCTTATTCAGATATGGTCTTGTTCGTCACCTTGTTGATAATATCGGTGCGGAAAGAATTTTATTTGGAACTGATTATCCGATATGTAATTTGCAGTTGTATGTTAACGGCGTTTTAGGCGAGAAGCTTTCTGACAAAGAGAAAGAACTTATTTTTAGCGGTAACGCAAAAAGATTACTGTTTGATAAAAAATAGAATAAGTGATATGAGGACAGAGATTAGTGTAGTATCGCTGTATTACACAGAAAAGAGTGTGCAAAGCACACTCTTTTAATTTACCAATATATCAATATCTTCAAATGTGATGTTGTCGTGCAGGGCAAAGTTAATTCCGTTTGCTACGACTTCGGCACATTTTCTGATTAAAATATCAATCTCTTTGGGAGTGGTAGAGAAGTTTAAAATTTCTTTTGATACGCTCTGCGACCTTAACACATCTTCAATCGGAAATTCTTCTCCCAAATCGCAAAAGAGAAGCTCTAACGTGTCTTCTGTAATTGTAATTGCATCAACTACGGTCGGTACGCCTATTGCGATTACAGGTATTCCAAGTGTCTTTTCGGATATTTCTTTTCTGTTATTTCCTACGCCTGCACCGGGCGAAATGCCTGTGTCACATATCTGGATTGTATTTGTAATTCTTTCTATACTTCTTGCGGCTAGTGCATCTACTACAATTACAGCGGATGGCTTTATCCTTTCACACACAGCACCGATTATTTCTTCTGTTTCAATGCCTGTAATGCCTAAAACTCCAGGAGCTATAGCACAAACCGATGCAAAGTCGGGTGATAAAAGCTCAGGTGCGTGAGAAAACATATGACGTGTTACAATCAGTCTGTCAACTGTTTCGGGACCTAAAGAGTCGGACGTAATTGCACGGTTTCCCAAACCGACTACTAAAATTGGCTTGTCTATGTCGTCGTTTATCATTTGCTTTATTTCATTTGCAACTGTTTTTACAATACGTTCGTATAACCTTTTGTCAATGTACCTTAAATCAGGTGTTGAAAGGGTAATGTAGTTGCCGATGGGCTTTTTCATTTGTTCTGCAGCTTCTTCGGTTTTTATTTCTACGTGCGTTATTTCAATATCCCTAACAGATTTATCATAAATATCGACACCTGCAAGTTTTTGTGCAGTTTCGCAGAATTGCTCGTGAGTTTCTATTGCCAAATCAGTTCTTATGTTACGCATTTTTTTGACTCCTTTTAATTTTTTATGATATTATGAGAAAAAATAGTGTATATTATGTGCTTTTTATGAAAAAAGTTGAAAAAAATATAAAAAAAGTCTTTTAAAAGTATGAAAAAAGTGATATTATATAATGTATATTAGTATGCAATGGAGGAAAAATTATGGGGAAGGAAAAATTTTACATCACCACAGCGATAGCATATACATCAAGAAAACCCCACATCGGTAACACTTTTGAGATTGTTTTTACCGATGCGATTGCGCGATTTAAAAAGCAGATGGGCTATGATGTTTTTTTCTTAACCGGTACAGACGAACACGGTCAGAAAATTCAGGAAGAAGCAGAAAAAGCAGGCATTACACCCAAACAGTACGTCGACAACGTAGCAGGCGAAATCAAAAAAATATGGGATTTAATGGGTGCAGACTACGATAAATTCATAAGAACAACAGATGACTACCACGAGGCGAGCGTTCAAAAGATATTTAAAAAGCTATATGAGCAGGGCGATATTTACAAAAGTGAGTACGAAGGCTGGTACTGCGTACCTTGTGAATCGTTTTTTACAGAAACTCAGTTAGTCGATGGCTGTTGTCCAGATTGCGGCAGACCTGTAAAAAAGACAAAAGAAGAAGCATACTTTTTCAAAATGAGCAAATATCAGGATGCTTTAATGAAGCATATTGAAGAAAATCCTGAATTCATACAGCCTGAAAGCCGCAAAAAAGAAATGGTAAACAATTTCTTGAAGCCCGGACTTCAGGATTTGTGCGTTTCAAGAACATCATTTACCTGGGGTGTTCCCGTAGAATTTGATCCCGGACACGTAATTTATGTTTGGGTAGATGCTTTGTCGAACTATATAAACGCTTTAGGCTATGACCCGGATAGTGAGCCGTCAGAGCTTATGAAAAAATACTGGCCTGCTGATGTTCACATCATCGGTAAGGATATATTGCGTTTTCATACAATTTACTGGCCGATACTTTTAATGGCACTCGGTTTGCCGTTGCCTAAACAGGTATTTGGTCATCCTTGGCTGTTGTCAGGTACAGACAAGATGAGTAAATCAAAGGGCAATGTAATGTACGCAGATGACTTAGCAGACCTTTTTGGAGTAGAAGCAATTCGTTACTACTTATTAAAGGAAATGCCCTATGCTCAAGACGGCACTATAACTTATGAAAACATAATTTCACGCTTTAATGCTGACCTTGCAAACACATTAGGAAATCTTGTAAACCGTACAGTTTCTATGGTTAATAAATATTTTGAAGGTGTTGTTCAGCCTGAATGTGCAGGCGAATTCGATGACGAGTTAAAGGCTCAGGCAATTTCAGCGGCAAAAGCTGTTACTGAAAAGATGAACGAGTTTAAAACATCGGATGCGTTAGAGGAAATTATGAATTTAGCACGTCGTTCAAACAAATATATTGACGAAACAATGCCTTGGGCGTTAGCTAAAGACGAATCACAAAAGGCACGACTTGGCGGTGTTTTATATAATTTATTAGAGTCAATCAGATTTATAGCAGTAATGCTTCAGCCCTTTATGCCCGAAACAGCAAAAAGCATATTTACCCAGATTAATACATCGGAAACGTCTTGGGACTCTTTAGATGCTTTCGGAAAAATCAAGTCAGGCGATAAGGTAGGAACAGCAACACCTATGTTTTTAAGACTTGATGAAGCGAAAAAGCTTGAAGAAATCGAAAAGAGCTTAGAAAAACCTGCAAAAGAAGAAAAGAAAGATGCAGAGAGCTTAATTTCTATTGAAGATTTTGCAAAGGTTGAAATCAAGGTAGGTAAAGTTTTAGAATCAAGCTACGTCGAAGGTGCAGAAAAACTCCTGGTTTCAAAAATTAAAGTAGGCGATGAAGTAAAGCAGATTGTATCAGGAATTGCAAAATACTATAAGCCTGAAGAATTTGTAGGAAAAAGCGTTGCTGTAGTAACAAATCTAAAACCTGTAAAACTGCGCGGTATCCTGTCAGAAGGTATGATACTCGCTGCAAGCGACAAAAAGAATTTATCATTAGTTTCTTTTGATAAAGAAATCGCAGACGGTACATCAATTGGTTAATTTAAATTTTTATTATATAAAGGAGGGGATTGCACGATGAGTAAATTCTTAGATAGAATTAAAGAACGTGCAAAACTAGACAAAAAAACAATCGTATTGGCAGAGGGTGAAGATATCCGCACAATTAAAGCTGCTGATATGATACTAAAAGAAGGAATTGCAAATCTTATCATTTTGGGTAACAAAGCAAAGATTGCAGAGCTTGCTATGGGACTTGATATTTCAGCGGCTACTGTAATTGACCCTGAAACTGATGAAAAAAGACAGCAGTTTGCTAACGAATTCTATGAAATGAGAAAAGCTAAAGGTATGACACCTGAAAAAGCATACGAAACAATGGGAAATGCGCTGTATTTCGGTGTTATGATGGTAAAATCAGGCTATGCTGACGGACAGGTTGCAGGTGCTGTGAATTCAACATCAAACGTACTTCGTCCTTGTCTTCAAATATTAAAAACAGCTCCGGGAACAAAATTGGTAAGTGCGTTCTTCGTAATGGTTGTTCCTGATTGCGAATATGGTCACAATGGCACATTTATTTATGCAGACAGCGGTCTAAATGAAAATCCCGATGCTGATGCAGTATCGGAAATTGCAATTTCATCAGCGGCTTCATTCAAACAGTTAATCGAAGCAGACCCCATTATTGCAATGCTTTCATACTCATCTTATGGCAGTGCAAAGAGTGAATTAGTTGACAAAATGCAGTTAGCTACAAAGTTAGCTAAAGAAAAACGCCCTGATTTAGTTTTAGACGGCGAACTTCAGGCTGACGCTGCAATCGTTCCTGAAATTGGAGCTTCTAAAGCTCCCGGTTCACCCGTAGCGGGTAAGGCTAACGTATTGGTATTCCCTGACTTGAACGTTGGTAATATTGCATATAAATTAACACAGCGTTTGGCTAAAGCTGAAGCTTACGGTCCTATTACACAGGGTATTGCTAAACCTTGCAATGACTTATCACGTGGTTGCTCAGCAGAAGATATTGTCGGTGTTTGTGCTATTACTTGCGTACAGGCACAGGCTCAGGATAACAAATAAGAAAGAGGTAGTACATAATGAAGATTTTAGTTATTAATGCAGGTAGCTCATCGTTGAAATATCAGTTAATTGATATGGATACAGAAAACGTAATGGCAAAAGGTCTTTGCGAAAGAATCGGTATCGAAGGCTCAAAGCTTACACATACTCCCGACGGCTGTGACAAGGTAGTTGTAGAAAAAGATATGCCAAATCACGCTGTTGCAATAAAGCTTGTTTTGGATGCTTTAACAGATAAAAATCACGGCGTAATTGCTGATATGAGTGAAATTTCAGCAGTTGGTCACAGATTGGTTCACGGCGGTGAATTCTTCAGCGGCAGCGTTTTGATTACAGACGAAGTAAAAAATGTTATGGAAGAATGTAACCCATTAGCACCCTTGCATAACCCTGCAAACTTAACAGGTGTTGCAGCTTGTGAAGAAGCTATGCCCGGTGTTCCGAACGTTGGTGTGTTTGACACAGCATTCCACCAGACAATGCCCGCTAAATCTTATATGTATGCTATTCCTTATGAATATTATGAAAAGCATAAAATAAGAAAGTATGGTTTTCACGGCACATCTCACAACTATGTTTCACACAGGGTTGCAGAAATCGTAGGAAAGCCTATTGAAGAATTAAAAATCATTACCTGCCATTTGGGTAATGGTTCATCAATTGCTGCTGTTGACGGCGGTAAGGTTTTAGACACATCAATGGGACTTACACCCTTAGATGGTCTTGTAATGGGAACACGTTCAGGCTCTATTGACCCTGCAATTATTCCTTTCTTAGCTAAAAACGAAGGACTCACAGTTGAAGAAATCGACAGTATCTTAAACAAAAAGTCAGGTGTTTTTGGTGTTTCGGGCGTTTCATCAGACTTTAGAGATTTAGATACTGCAGCAGCAGAAGGAAACGAGCGAGCAGCATTAGCTTTAGAAATGTTTATCCACAGCGTAAAAGGATACATCGGAAGATACGCATCCATTATGGGTGGTGTAGATGTTGTCACATTTGCAGGCGGTGTTGGTGAAAACAGTATCGACACAAGAGCAAAGATTTTAGAAGGTTTAGAATTTATGGGTATCAAGATTGATACTTTGAAAAACAAGGTTCGCGGAGAAGAAGCAGAAATCTCAACTCAGGATTCAAAAGTTAAGGTATACGTTGTTCCTACCGATGAAGAAATGACCATAGCTCGCGATACAAAGAAAATTGTTGAAGGCAAATAATTTAAAGTTTAAGGGGATATAAAAATGGATAAAGAGAAAATTTTAACCCGTATTTGTGATGCCGGTATTGTAGCTGTTGTAAGAGCAGAAAATGCAGAAACAGCAATGCGTATCACAGATGCTTGTATTGAAGGTGGGGTAGCAGCGATCGAACTGACATTTACAGTTCCCGGTGCACACAGAGTTATCGAAGAACTCGCAAAGCGTTACACTCCTGATGAAATTATTTTGGGTGCAGGCACGGTCTTAGACCCTGAAACTGCAAGAATGGCTATTCTTTCAGGTGCACAGTATGTTGTAAGCCCGTATTTTAACTTAGAAACAGTTAAGCTTTGCAATCGTTACAGACTTCCCTGTATGCCTGGTGCTATGACAATTAAAGAAGTTGTAGAAGCAATGGAAGCCGGTGCTGACCTTATTAAAGTATTTCCAGGCGAAGCGTTCGGTCCTAAGATTATTAAGGCAATTAAAGGTCCTATACCGTATGCAAAGATAATGCCCACAGGCGGTGTTGATGTAGGAAATGTAGGTGAATGGATTAAAGCGGGCGCATCAGCAGTAGGTGCGGGCGGCTCATTAACAGCAGGTGCAAAGACAGGAGAATATGACAAGATTACAAAGACAGCTCGCGAATTTGTAGAAAAAATTAAAGAAGCCAGAGGCTTATAATTAAATTAAAAAGGGGATACATAAATGGCAAAAGTAGTTACAATGGGTGAAATAATGTTAAGATTATCAACACCCGGAAATGAAAAATTCATACAGGCAGACGAATTTGATGTATGCTATGGCGGTGGTGAAGCAAATGTTGCAGTATCACTTGCAAATTACGGACACGATGCATCATTCGTAACAAAAGTACCTGAAAATCCGATAGGTGAATGTGCAATCGCTGCACTTAGAAAACACAATGTTTGCACAAAGCACATTGCAAAAGGTGGAGAAAGATTAGGCATATACTTCTTAGAAACAGGTGCAGCAATGAGAGCTTCAAATGTTGTTTACGACAGAGCTCATTCTTCGATTTCAACAGCGACGGCCGAAGATTTTGATTTTGATGCAATTTTTGCTGATACTGACTGGTTCCATTTTACAGGTATTACACCTGCAGTAAGTGATGCCGCAGCTGAACTTACAGAAAAAGCCTTACAGGTGGCAAAAAAACACGGAGTTAAGGTTTCAGTTGATTTGAACTTCCGTAAAAAGCTCTGGACAAGCGAAAAGGCACAAAAGGTTATGACAAATCTTATGCAGTATGTTGATATTTGCATTGGAAATGAAGAAGATGCCGAGAAAGTATTAGGCTTTAAACCCGGCAACACTGATGTTACAAGCGGTGAATTAGAGCTTGCAGGCTATAAAGACATATTCGAACAGATGGTAGAAAAGTTCAATTTTGAATACGTCATAAGCTCACTTCGTGTAAGTCACAGTGCATCAGACAACGGCTGGTCGGCTTGTATTTATTCTAAAGATACAAAAGAATTTTATCATTCTAAAGAATACAGAGTTTGTCCTATTGTTGACCGTGTTGGCGGCGGAGACAGCTTTGCAGGCGGCACAATCTGTGGCTTCTTAGATGGTAAAAACTTTAAAGACGCTTTAGAATTCGGTGTAGCAGCATCAGCACTAAAACACACAATCCCCGGCGACTTTAATCTCGTTTCAAGAAGCGATGTTGAAAATCTTGTTGGTGGCGACGGCTCAGGCAGAGTGCAAAGATAATATTTTTAAACTTTAAGGCGCCGAGTGCTCGGCGCCTTATATTCAGGTGATAAAATGACAAGAAAAATTGTTGATATTCACGCCCACGCTTTTGATGAAAAAATAGCAATAAAGGCGACAGAAAACTTACAGAAATACTATGGTATATCTCCCGCTGCAGACGGAAGATTGATACATTTAATAGAAAGCTCAAAAGAAAACAATATAGACAAACTCGTAGTTTGTGCTACGGCGACTAAGCCTACACAGGTTAATATGATAAACGACTACGTTTCGGGTCTTGTTGAAGAACATATAATAGGCTTTGGTACGCTTCATCCTGATTTTGATGATATAGATACAGAAATCGGGCGTATGATAGAGCTGGGCTTATCCGGTATAAAGTTTCACCCGATATTTCAAGGTTTTAAAATAGATGAAGATAAGGCTTTAAAAATGTTTGAGCGTATTGGCTCGAAATTGCCTGTTTTAATTCATCTGGGTGACAAAAACTCCGACGCATCATCTCCTAAACGGTTAGCAAATGTTATGAAAGAACTCCCTGAAATAACGTTTATCGGGGCACATTTGGGCGGTTATAGCGAATGGGAAGAAGCAAAGGAGTGTTTAATTGGTAAAAATCTCTACTTAGATACTTCAAGCTCAGTCAAATTTTTAAAACCAAAAGAAGCGAAGGAGATTATAAGACTTCACGGAGCAGATAAGGTTTTATTCGGTACAGATTATCCTTTGTCAAATCATAAATTTGAAATAAAGTGTTTAGAAAAACTAAAGCTTACTGATGAAGAGTATGAAAAAATTTATTGGAAAAATGCCTACGATTTGTTAGGTATAAAATAAACAGCTGTAGCATTATACTACAGCTGTTTATTTTAGTCTGATTTATTTGGGAAAAATGTTGCTGATACGACTTTACCTAAAATCACAGCATCACATCCGCTTTTTGTAATTTTATAGGTTTCTTTACCGTTGTCGGAAAAAAGCTCGATTTTTTTGTCAGAGCACTTCACAGAGCGTGTGTAGAGCTGCTTTTTTGATTTTATAAATACTACTGCGATGTCATCATCGGAAACTTCTGTTACGGCACTAAATATTACCATACTGCCAAAAATAATGCCGTAGCTTTTCATAGAATCATCGTAGATTTTTACAGCGTAACATTCCAAATCGTCATTTACAGGAATCGGAGAAGTGATGATGCCTACATAGTTTTCATTTCTGTAGATAATACTGTCGGAAACAAGCCGTTTATGAAAAAGCGGAATGTTGTATACGAGCTTTCCTTCTTCGTTAAAAGAGATTTCTGCTTCGTTGATTTTTTTACCGATAAGATTTTCAAAATTCACGTCAAAATAAGAAGCGATTTTAATAACCGTTTCTAACTTTGGCACAGAAACTCCTGCTATATAGTTACTGATTGCAGATTTTGACATTCCTAAAAAATTTGCCAGCTCTACGTTTTTGATATTATTCTTTTTGATTAAATATCTTAAATTCTCCGAAAAGAATTCAAGACTGTGTTTTAACTTAATCATAGAATTTTATCCCTCTTTATTAAAAATGTTTATTGTATTTTTTCTTGATTGAATGTTTTAATTTTGATACAAATATCATAATTACAACAATACCGAGTGCTGTTAAAAACCAACCGTTTAATAAAAACGAAAACAGCATCTTAAAATAATTGCGTGAAACAGAACGACTCGCATAAAGCGGGGATTCTGCAACTAACTCATCGTCATAGAAAAACCTGACAGTTCCTAAATTGTCGCCTTCTTTAACGGGTGCTGTGATGTTTTCGTTGATAATGATTTCGCTTTTTAAAAGCTCTTGAGAATAATTATCTCTTGGGAGTATTGTCTTTACGTCTTTGTTTGTTTTTAAAACAAGATGATCTTTTCCCCAAGCCCATCTCACATTACAGGTTGAAGCAAGCTCATCACTCTTGATTACCGTTCTTATACGATAGTTTGAATATGCGTATTCAAAAAGATTTTTTGTATCTATAAATGCACGGTTGTAGCTTGTTGATTTAAATACTACAGAAATCAAATCCATATCATTTCTTGTCGCACTTCCAACAAAACAGTAACCTGCATTACTTGTGTGACCTGTTTTAATACCTGTTGCAAAGCGGTATTGAAGACTGATATCGCTGTATGGATTGATTAATGCGTTTCTTGTGCTGAAAACCCTTTCTGTGTGGTATTTATTGGTTTTTGGAATGGTGAGTTTTTTCATTCCGACCATTTCTGCAAATGTTTCGTTTTCCATAGCTTTACACGCAATGGTTGCCATATCACGTGCTGTGGTGTAATGGTTTTCGGAATGATATCCGTGTGGATTCTCAAAATGTGTGTTATTCATTCCGAGTTCTTTGGCAGTAGAATTCATTAAGTTTACAAATTCTTCAATTGAGCCTGATACTTCTTCAGCTAAAACATTTGCAGCGTCGTTAGCTGAATGTATAACCAACGAATCTATGAGTTGCCTTACAGTGAGTATTTCACCTTGAGATATACCCATATTAGAGCCGTCGCGGTCGATGTCTACAGCAGTAGCACTTGCAGTACACTCTTTATTCAAATCAAGATGTGTAAGTGCTAAATACGCTGTCATTATCTTTGTTGTAGAAGCGGGGTACATACGCATATCTGCGTTTTTTTCATAAAAAACTTTTTTTGTGTTTGGACATATTAAAAAGGCGGCTTCTGCCTGTATTTCTGGACCGAGTGTTACAACAGGCGTGCTTTCAGCTTTTTTTTCTTCGGTTTTTGTCGATTCTTCTTTTTGTTGCTCGGTGATTTCAGTTTTTTTAGCATCAGGGTCTTTTGTTCTGTTGTCTGTTGCCGAAACAAAAGAATATGTAAAAGAAAATGTAATAGCTATAGTCATTAAAAGACAAAGTAGTTTCTTCATATTAATCTCCTAAATAAAATTTCATATTAATTATACATTAAAATTATACAATGTTCAACAAAAATATAAAATTTTTTGATTTTTATTTATTATAATTGACATATTGCGAAAAATAATTTATAATGGTAAATGTAGGCTTAGATATTTTTGGATAAATTTGCTAATATAAAATAATACACTTAGGAAGGTATTAAATATGGATAGAAAAATTTTAGTTGTCGACGATGAAAAACCGATAGTTGACATTTTAAAGTTCAATCTTGAAAAGGAAGGCTTTGAGGTTTTGACGGCCGATAACGGCGTTAGTGCCTTAGAATGTGCACTGACTCAGAATCCTGATTTGATTTTATTAGACATTATGTTGCCTAAAATGGACGGTTTTGATGTTTGCAGACGAGTTCGTGAGAAGTTAAATGTACCAATTATAATGATTACAGCTCGTGATGAAGAAGTTGATAAGGTTTTAGGACTTGAGCTTGGTGCTGATGACTATATAACAAAGCCGTTTTCAGTTCGTGAGCTTATCGCAAGAGTCAAAGCAAATATGCGAAGAATTACAAGCGATGTTGCGGCGGATACTGATGATAAAATCAGCGTTGATGACAACTTCATCATAAATGCGACAAGATATGAAGCTGTAAAGAATAACGAAGTGTTAGACTTAACATTACGTGAATATGAGCTATTGAAGTTCTTAGTTACACAGCCGAATCGTATTTTTACAAGAGAAGCATTGCTCTCAAGTGTTTGGGGTTACGAATTTTACGGCGATGTGAGAACTGTTGACGTAACGATAAGACGACTTCGTGAAAAGATAGAAGACGATTCGAGTAATCCAAAATACATTTTAACCAAACGCGGTGTGGGATATTACTTTAAAAAATAATTAAAAGGGAAAATATAGATATGTTTAAAAGTTTACAATTGAAACTGGTAACCATATTTGTACTCATTGTGCTTGCGATTATGACAGTTGCAGGCACATTTTTAGTACTTCGGGTTGGTGTTGATAATTCCGAATTGTTCCAAAACGGAATTAAGGGCTTTTTTACCAATAAAACAATTATTACGTTGCTTCAAACAATTTTGGTAGGCACCATAGTTTTTGGCGTGGCGGCAGTTTTTGTTGTGCAGATAATAACGGTGCCGATTAAAGAACTTACGAAAAGTGCAAAGCAAATTTCAGAAGGTGACTTCGACACAAAGATTGAAACACCCAAAACAAAAGATGAAATTGGAATGTTGATAGAAGCTGTCAGCGATATGTCGGGAAAATTCAGAAAGACAATTTCAGACTATTCTACTGAAAAAAGCAAAATTGAAGCGATTATCCAAAATATGACAGACGGCGTAATGGCATTTGATACAAAGGGAAAGATAATCCACATAAACTCAACAGCACGAAAAATGCTCGATATTGAAAGAATCGAAAAATATAAGTTTGACAGACTTTTTTCAGAGCTTGAGGCAAACATCAAAATCGGTGATCTTCTGTATTTAGATGACGACCGCATATTTGAGCGTGAAATCACAAAAGGAAATCTTACTTTAAAAGCAAGCTTTGCTGTATATAATAATCAAAGAAAGAAAAATGACGGAGTTTTAGTAATGCTGCACGACGTAACAAAACAGCAGCAGTTAGAAGCCTCAAGACGTGAGTTTGTTGCCAATGTTTCACACGAACTGAAAACACCGCTTACAACATTAAAATCTCACGCAGAAACACTTTTGGACATCATAGGAGATAACAAAACAGCAGAAACTTTTGCAAATACTATTTTAAACGAAACGGACAGAATGACACGCTTGGTTAAGGATTTGTTATTAATATCAAGCTTAGAGGGTAAAATGGTATTAAACCGCAGTATGTTTTCTCTAAAGTCAATGATAAACGATGTCGTTTCTACGATGACTTTGGTAGCTGATGAAAAAGGTCACAGATTGAATTTTGAGGCCATAGCTGAACTTCCTGATTTTTATGGCGATAGAGATAAGATAGAACAGGTTTTATATAATGTAATATCCAACTCAATAAAGTACACACCGAATGGCGGCAAAATCAGCATAAAGGCAGGAAAGCTTTACGGAGATTTCTTTGTCGAGGTGAAAGATAACGGCATAGGAATTCCCGAAAAGGATTTAGACAGAATTTTTGAAAGGTTCTATAGAGTAGATAAAGCAAGAAGTCGTGAACTTGGCGGCACTGGTCTTGGGCTTTCTATATCAAAAGGTATAGTTGACGCTCACGGCGGCACCATAAGAGTAGAAAGCAAGGTAGGAGAAGGTACAAAAGTAATTATTTTCTTGCCTGTAACAAAAGAAAACAAATAAAAATGGAGGAGTTATATGTTTGCAGATACAGCGACAATAACTGTAAAAGCAGGAAACGGCGGAAACGGTTTAGTTTCCTTTCATAGAGAAAAATACGTCGCAGCAGGCGGACCTGACGGCGGTGACGGCGGACACGGCGGCGATGTTATCTTAACTGTTGACCCGCAGATGACTACGCTTTATGATTTTCGTCATAAAAGAAATTATAAAGCAGGTAACGGCGAAGACGGAAAAGCAAAAAAATCATTTGGTAAAAACGGAGAAACTCTATATATTAAAGTTCCTGCTGGAACATTGGTAAAAGATGCCGAAAGCGGAAAAATAATCGCAGATTTAAAATCAAGCGGTGATGAATTTATTGCTGCTCGCGGCGGTAAGGGCGGATTTGGAAACACTCACTTTGCAACGCCTACTCGCCAGGTTCCGAAATTTGCAAAACCGGGACAAAAAACAAAAGAAAGAGAGCTTATCTTAGAGCTTAAACTATTAGCAGATGTTGGACTTGTTGGCTTTCCTAACGTTGGAAAATCAACGCTTTTATCAGTTGTCAGCAG
>CAZCOF010000037.1:0-13662 GCA_964500095.1 uncultured Oscillospiraceae bacterium | reverse complement strand
GTGAGTTAGGTTCTCCTTCTCTTACTGTTAAAACAGTGTTTAACAACAAAACACCTTGTTTTGTCCAATCGGTTAAGCATCCGTGTTTTGGTGCTTTAATGCCTATATCGCTTTCCAATTCTTTAAACATATTTTTAAGTGACGGAGGCTGTTGGATTCCTTTTTGCACAGAAAAACACAACCCGTGAGCCTGATTCGGTCCGTGATACGGGTCTTGTCCCAAAAGCACAACCTTAACATCTTCGTAAGATGTGTATTTTAGTGCGTTGAATATGTTTTCCATAGCGGGATATATTGTTCGGGTTTTATACTCAACAGCTAAGTTTTTTCTCAGGTTCTTATAATACTCCTTTGAAAATTCTTCAGCCAATAAATTATCCCAGCTGTTTCCAATATTAACCATAATTACCTCTTAAGTAACTTATTTACCTCTTCAACAAAGGTATTTATATCTTTAAATTGTCTGTAAACCGAAGCAAAACGAACATACGCAACTTCATCAATAGCAGGCAAGCGTTCCATTACCATTTCGCCAATCTTTTGTGATGAGATTTCACGTTCTAATAAGTTTTGTGTTGCTGTTTCAATTTCGTTTACGATACGCTCCATATCAGATGTTGCAACAGGACGCTTTTCACAAGCTCTTATGATACCGTTTAAGAGCTTTTCTCTGTCAAACATCTGGCGCGAGCCGTCTTTTTTGATAACCATAAGCGGTATGGTTTCAATCTTTTCGTATGTTGTGAAACGCTTTGCGCAATTTAAGCATTCACGACGTCTTCTGATTGCTTCACCCTCGTCTGTTGGACGAGAGTCTATTACCTTGCTTTCTTCGAATTCACAAAAAGGACATTTCATATTCTTATACCTCCAAATTTTTAAAAAATTCGTATATGTAATCTTTTCGTTTTCGCATTTCTTCTGCTCTGTTTAAGTATTCTCTAACATCTTTGACGTTAAAAATTCTCTCAATTTTTCCGGGTTTTACAAGCTTTGTAACAGCACCTACACCTGCAGAAATTACGGTCTTTACTTCTTCCATCATACATATATTGTACAGACCTTGAGTATTTCCTTTAAAAAACCCCGTGTTTTCCAAATCTCCCAGAATGTTTTTTTGTCTGTATAAATAATAAGGTGAATAGCCGTTTTCTTTTAGCTTTTTATGAGCGTAATCGACCATTTTATCGACAGAATCTGTTTGCGGCAAGCCTGAAAAGTCTCCGATTTGGTTTAGTCTGGCTGCACGCTTTATGCTCATAGTGTGGACAGTTATATTCTCAGGCGACAATTCTATAACCTTATCAATAGTGTTTGAAAATTCTTCTGCAGTTTCTTGCGGAAGACCTGCAATAACATCCATATTTATTGTTTTAAATCCCATACTTTTTGCAAGATTGTATGCAGAATATATTTGCTTAACAGAATGTTTTCTTCCAATAACTGACAGAGTTTTTTCGTTCATAGATTGGGGATTTATGCTTATTCTGTCGATGTTGTGGTTTTTCATTACTTCGAGCTTACTTTTAGTAATTGTATCAGGTCTGCCGGCTTCTATAGTAAATTCACGACAAGCGGATAAATCAAATGTTTTTTCAATTTTATTGAGCAAATTATCAAGCTCAATAGAAAGTATCGATGTAGGAGTACCGCCGCCTATATAGACGCTTACAATTGATAAATTCAAATCGTTTACAATCTTTTTTATTGTGTCGAGTTCTTCATATAAAGCGTATAAATATGGTTCTATAAAGTGTTGCATTTCTGACACAGGGAGCGATGCAAATGAGCAATAAGCACACCTTGACGGGCAAAACGGAATATGGATATATAGAGATATTGCATTTTCAGGCAATGTAGAAATAACTTCTAGCTCTGTTTTTGCTATGGATAAAGCCAATTCGATTTTTTTGTCGCTGACTTCATAGTCTTCCTTTAAAACTTTTGCAACTTGGTTTTCATCCATACCGTCAGTCAACATATTTACGACTCTTTTGACCGGTCTTATACCTACTAAAGTCCCCCAATGGGCTGTTTTTTCTTTCTGTTGCACTTTTCTCACCTAATAAATAAATGGATTGTTTGCTTTTTCAAAACCGATAGAAGTATCGTCTCCGTGTCCAGGCAATACTAATGTGTCATTAGGCAATATAAAAAGCTTTTCTTTTATGCTTTTTATAAGTGTTTGCTCATTTCCCGTTGCCAAATCACATCTGCCTACACTTGCGTAAAAAAGCGTATCTCCTGAGACTAAAAGTTTTTCACCTTTACAGTAAAGACACATACCGCCGGATGTGTGACCGGGAGTTTCAATTACTTTAAACTCAAATTTACCGCTCTTTATAATATCACCATCTTTAACGTATATGTCAGCCGCAAGCTTTACGGGTGTTCTCGAATATTTGTCAGTATGGTTGATGCTTGGGTCTAAAAGATTTTCCTTTTCCGTCTGACAAGCAATCAGCTTTACATCTAATTCCTGCATTAATTTTTCTACGGCTAAAATATGGTCAAAGTGACAGTGTGTAAGCACTATATATTTTGCAGTGATTTCATTTTCTTCCAATATGTTAAATATTTTTTTTGCGTCGCTTCCGGGATCTACTATTATTGCCTCTGTTTTTTCTCCAACAATATAACAATTTACACCCATTATACCGACAGGTTGTTTGATAACTAGCATATTTTTAACTCCAATTTTATTCGGATTTACGTTTAACTTCAAAAACATCCTTGATATTGTTCAGTTTTTTAGATAACATATCAAGTTCAGGTTTTGAATTGATTTCAATAGTCAGATTTACAACTACAACATTATCTTTTAAAAGTCTTGAGTTGATACCTGTTATAAGTATTCTAAGGTCAGAAATTGTACTTGCAATCTCAGCTAAAAGACCCTTTCTGTCATTTGCACAAACTTGAATTTGCGTGATATATGAACCCTTTTGAGAAATATCATTTTCCCAATAAACATTTATCAGTCGTTCTATTTCAGTGCTTTCTTTATTCCCTGTAATATTCGGACAGTCTTTTCTGTGTATACTTACTCCTCGCCCGCGAGTTATGTAACCGATTATATCATCTCCGGGTACAGGTGAACAACAACGCGAAAATCTCACCAAGCAATCCTCAATACCTTCTATAACAACACCGTTACTCGAGATTTTTTTACTCTTTTGCGGCGTTTCGATTACCGGAATTTCGGTATCCATCGCTTCCGCTTTTTGTGCTTTTCTATATTCTTCTTTTAATCTGCCCACAATCTTATTAACGGTGAGTCCGCCATACCCTACCGCTGCATATATATCATCAACAGATGAGAAAGTATACTTTTTACAAAGCATCTCTATCCACTCAGGTCTGAATAATTGACTCTGAGTGAGATTAATTCTTTTTAACTCTTTTTCAATAAGCTCTTTTCCGTGCTGAATATTTTCTTCTCTACGTTCTTTTTTCAGCCATTGGTTGATCTTTGTGCGAGCTTGTGATGTTTTGCAAAGCTTTAACCAATCCCTGCTTGGACCTTTAACAGCAGAAGATGTCATAATATCAACAATGTCTCCGTTTTGTAAAATGTAATCAAGCGTGGAGATTTTGCCGTTAACCTTTACACCTTGCATCTTGCAACCGACAGCACTATGTATTGAAAATGCAAAATCAATAGGCGTTGAGCCTGCAGGCAGGTTTACAATATCGCCTTTAGGAGTAAATACGAAAACCTCGTCTGCAAAAAGGTCAATTTTTAAGGTACGCATAAAATCGTCAGTATCAACTACACTGTTCTGAATTTCCAATATCTGGCGTATCCATTCAAGTTTTGTGTCAACCGCCGTCTTTTTGTCAACACCTTCTTTGTATTTCCAATGTGCTGCGATACCGTATTCTGCTACGCGGTGCATTTCCCACGTTCTTATTTGAATTTCAAAAGGTGTGCCGTTCGGACCAATTACAGTCGTGTGGAGCGACTGGTACATATTAGGTTTTGGCATAGCTATATAATCTTTAAATCTTCCCGGAATAGGATGATAAAGCTCATGTACCATACCTAAAACGGCGTAACATTCAGTTATTGAATCTACAATAACACGAACAGCAAAAAGGTCGTAAAGCTCATCAATTGATTTTTGTTGTGTATACATTTTTCTGTAAATACTGTAAAAATGCTTTGCGCGACCTGTTATAGTAGCCTTTATATCAATTTCTTCGGTTTTTTTGTGAAGGGTCTTTATAATGTCATTTATAAATTGTTCACGTTCCTGCTTTTTTAAGTTTATCGACTCTGTGATTTCTTTGTATGCTACAGGGTCAATATATCTAAGCGACAAATCTTCTAACTCCCATTTGATTTTTGACATACCGAGCCTGTGAGCAAGTGCTGCATAAACTTCTAAAGTTTCGCGTGCTTTTTCACGCTGTTTCATTTCGGATTTTGCAGTAAGCGTTCGCATATTGTGAAGACGGTCAGCAAGCTTAATCAATATAACTCGTACGTCCTTTGCCATAGCTAAAAGCATTTTTCGGATGTTTTCAACTTGTTGTTCTTCTGCTGTTATATATTGAATTTTTCCAAGCTTTGTAACACCGTCAACAATCGTTGCTACGCTATCGCCAAACTCTGCTTTAATGTCGTGTATTGTGTAATCCGTATCTTCTACAACATCGTGCAAAAGTGCACCTACTAAAGTGTCACAGTCAAGCTCTAAATCGGCTAAAATATACGCAACCTCTAAAGGATGTGTGATGTACGGCTCTCCTGAAGCACGATTTTGTCCGCTGTGGGCACCTTCTGCTAAAGCGTAAGCTTTTTCGAGCTTTTCTATATTAAAATTTGGGTTTGCGTCCAAAGCTCTTTTCTTCAGAGCTTCAAAATCGTGCGTTGCAAAAATCATACTGACACCTCTAATCTGTCTGGCTTATTTTTAAATCCTTTAATAAAACCTGAAGCTGTCTTGCACCTCTGTATATATTTATATCGATATTAAACACAATATCAACCTTATCATCCGCGGCTAAAATATCCAATAGTTCTCCCATATTAAAACCAATAGCTTCAAATGTGTATTCATCTGCTGAGAGTATCAATTTAATATGCTTTCTGTCACTTAACGGCTTTATTTGAGAAATGGTCAAATTTTTTGCATAAAATAGCGGACACGCATTTCCCATACCGTACGGTTCTAATATTGTCAACTTTTCGGCTGTATTCATATTGATATATGGCGGCGGAAGCTCTGAATCAATATATAAAATCGACATAAAATCGTCTTCCGTAAGACATTTTTTTGCATATTCATTGATTTCTTTTCTGAATTCATCTATGTTTTCAGGTTTTATTGATAACCCTGCAGCAAGGTCATGCCCGCCAAATTTCTGCATCAAGTGTGCTGAGTTTTCAAGTGCTTTAAACAAATTAAATGAACGTATGCTTCTGCCTGAACCCTTTCCGTTCTCGTCGTCCGTACTTATAAGTATACAAGGTTTATTAAAACGCTCGGAAATTTTCGAAGCAACAATCCCAATAATACCGTGATGCCATCCGTTATGTGATAATACAATAACAAAATCGTCTTTAATTGACGGCGTTGTTTCTATTATGTTTAAAGCATCTTCTAAAATGCTTATTTCGGTTTCCTGACGCTCTCTGTTTTTGTCATTTAAAATTTCAGCATATCTTTTAGCCGTCATATCATCTTTTGCCAGAAGAAGCTCAACAGCACATCTTGGGTCTCCCATTCTGCCTGCTGCATTAATTCTGGGGGCTAACATAAATCCTATCGTTCCTGTTTGAACGCCTGACAGGTTGATGTCTGCAATCTCAGCTAATGCCCTGATGCCGCGATTAACTGTATATTTTAAAAGCTCAAGTCCCTTTTTTACAATTATTCTGTTTTCGCCTACTAACTGCATTACATCGGCAATAGTTCCGATGGCAACAAGGTCGATGTACTCATCGATAAGCTCACGCATGTGAAAATGCATTTTAAGTGTCAAAGCCTGTAAAAGCTTAAATGCAACACCAACACCTGCAAGCTTTTTAAACGGGTATTCACAATCAGGTTGTTTCGGATTTAAAAGGCAATATGCCTCAGGTGTTTCGTCTTTACATTCGTGATGGTCTGTAATTATTGTTTCTATACCTAATTTCTTCGCGTATGCAATTTCCCTAACAGCGGTTATTCCGCAATCAACGGTAATTAACAGAGTTACTCCCTGAGCGTAAATTTTATCAATCGCATCTGTATTAATACCATAGCCTTCTTCATTTCTGTCTGGGATATAATAAATAACATCTGCCTTGTGTGAACGTAAAAACTTAACCATAATTGCCGTAGATGTTATTCCGTCTACATCATAATCGCCGTAAATGGCAATTTTTTCGTTATTTTCAATCGCTTTTAATATACGCTCAGTCGCCTTTTCCATTCCCAGCATCAAAAAAGGGTCTAATAAAGCATCTTCTGACGGCGTAATAAAACTTTGTGGGTCTGTGATTTCTCTGTTTAACATAATAGTAGCAATAACAGGAGCAACACCGACATTTTCGCTTAAAGATTTTATGTCTTCAGCTGTGTGCTCTTTATGCATAAAAATCCATTTTTTCTTCTTCATCTAAAGTTTCCTCATATTTTCCCGCACAACTATATATAGTGCAAACTTATAATATTGTATCTATTGTACCACTTTTTACAGTAATATGCAACCTTCTTTTTTATAAAATAATATTTTTATTTACAAATATCGAAAAATATCATATAATTAACCTAATAAATTTTAAGGAGCAGCTATGAAATTTTTAGTATTCAGCGACAGTCATAAATCAACAAACGGAATGGATAAAGCAATCGAACTCCACAAAGATATTACACACATAATTCATTGCGGTGACGTTGCTGATGATTGTGAATATTTAGAGATGGTATATGGCAAAACTCACGCAATTTGTTCTGTTTGCGGAAATAACGATTTTTTCTCGCGCTACCCTTTCAACAGAATTATAAAATGTGAAGGACACTTAATATACGTCACTCACGGTCACAAAGAACGGGTAAAATTAGATTTATCCTTTTTAAAATCGATAGCTATGGAAAAAGGAGCTTCTATGTGCATATTCGGTCATACGCACGAGCAGTTTTACGAAAATGATGATATGCACATTTTAAATCCGGGTTCTATTGGATATATAAAGCAGGAATATGCAGTTGTCGATGTGAATAAGCGTGAAATTAAAGTGAGTTTATATAAAATTTGAGAGATAAGAAAACGTTTTTATAAAAAACGACAGTATAAAGGCTCGTTGCGACGCGGCAGGGGTAGAAGGACAAAGCCGCTTCGCGTCTTCCCTGCTTGTCCACCCAAAGGCTTCGCCTTTCGGTACCGGACTTCGCACCACTCACCTATAAAACAGTCCACCGGACTGTTTTATTTAACGGTTCGTGCCCTCTCAGGGTTCGAGTCCTTTCCGCATAAAAATAAACAGCCCATCTTACGATGAACTGTTTATTTTGGCAGGGGTAGAAGGACAAAGCCGCTTCGCGTCTTCCCTGCTTGTCCACCCAAAGGCTTCGCCTTTCGGTACCGGACTTCGCACCACTCACCTATAAAACAGTCCACCGGACTGTTTTATTTAACGGTTCGTGCCCTCTCAGGGTTCGAGTCCTTTCCGCATAAAAATAAACAGCCCATCTTACGATGAACTGTTTATTTTGGCAGGGGTAGAAGGACTCGAACCCTCAAGAACGGTTTTGGAGACCGGCATGTTACCATTACATCATACCCCTAAATATTCTTTTTCCAACAGATGAGAGTATATCATAATTTTTCTGCTCTGTCAAGACTAAAAAAACTTTTTTTAAAACAGGTGATTTTATGAACTCAGAAAATAAATTTTTAGATAAAGTAACACTTATAATAACGATAGTTTGTATTGTTATTATCTCTGTAACCGGAATTTTGTTTTTAAAAATGGAAAACGAAAACAAATCAACTATTATAAAAGCAGACGAAAGTAGCTTAATTGAAGAAACAATTGACAAAACCGCAGAAAACGGCACACTTTATCAAAACGAATACGATGCCGATACATACGGCTTAATTAATATAAATACTGCAACAAAAGACGAGCTTATGCTCCTTGAAAACATTGGCGAAAAAACAGCAGAAGCAATTATTGAACACAGAACTTCTAAACCATTCAAAAAGCCAAGTGACTTATGCAACGTGTACGGAATAGGCGAAAAAACTTATGAAAAGATAAAAGACAAAATTTGTGTTGAATAAAAAAGAGAGTACTCATTTTTGAGTACTCTCTTTTTTTGGTCTGAGTGAGAGGACTTGAACCTCCGGCCTCTTGAACCCCATTCAAGCACGCTACCAACTGCGCCACACCCAGTCAACGTAGAAGATTATATCAGCTTTTTTTCCAAATGTCAACTGTTTTTTTAAAAGAATTTTATAGTTTTTTGATTGACTGCACCGCACGGATATGATATATTTAATTAGTAGTACAAATGACTATACTCTAAAGGATGAACATTATGAAAAAAAGACTTGTCTCATTATTTTTTGTTGTCTTAATTCTTCTTGTGTGCTCGTCAAATGTTTTTGCACAACCACTTATGACAAAGGATTTTAATCTTTATGTTAAAGTATCTGATGAATTTGGAACATTTGAAACATGCACTTTCCGTTTTAACCTGTTTTTAAAAGACGGAACCTGGCTTTCAAATCAATTTGTAGATATATCAGATCCCGGTATAATTAAAATCACATTTCCTATTGGAATATATAAAGTAGGAACAGAATTTAATTTAGTTGCTACAACAGGTATAGAAAGTTATACCCATTACGGTACAGAATATAAGTTAAATGAAGAGTGTCTTATAGGTACATACGCTTTTCGCGAAACAGACGGAAATTTAGTTATATGCAACGAAAGCTTTATAGAAGTCACACCTTTGTCTGTAACAAAAAAATATTTGGTCGAAAAGCACGTAAACGATATGGCAATCTGGAGCAACACTCCATATTTGATATGGGTATCAAAAGCGAATTATACGGTAAATGTTTTCCATAGGGAAAATGGCAGATGGAATTTTGTAAGCGACTTTCCTTGTTCTGTAGGTGCTGCATCCACTCCTACAGTTACAGGACAGTATGTTTATCATCAATATCAACCGAAATGGCAGTATGACGGTTACTATGTAGGACCTATTATGAGGTTTTATCGCGGTTATGCCTTACACAGTACCTTAGTCAACGACGACGGCAGCGACAGGGATGCTCGTGTAGGAAAAATGATTTCACACGGTTGCGTAAGATTAAGACCTGACGATATAAAGTGGCTTTCTGAAACAATCCCGCTAGATACAAAGGTGTATGTAACCGAAGATTAATTTATCCCCCAACACAACCTGTTGGGGGTCTTTTTATATATTTTAAAGAGAAATCGATTTTCTTTCTTTTACAGAAATTGAAAATTTTGCACAATTTTTATATGAATTTTCATCGTTTTTTGTTTAATATGTCTTTTTGCCATAAAAAACTATCTTTTGTTTTTCTGTGTTTCAAAATTTTTCCTTGTTTTTTCTTTATTTTTTCTGTGATTACTATTGACAAAAATATAAAAATGCTTTATCATATATATTGTATATATAGGATTAATAGGTTTTAATGGAGGAGTACGATGAACGGTGTAAAGATTCGTATGATTTTTTGCGACGTTGACGGAACGCTTTTGCCACACGGCGATAAAGCTATTTGCGACGATGTTTTCAAAGCAATAAATCGTGCTACATCTTCCGGTGTTCACATCTGCATCGCAAGTGGCAGAAGTTATACTGATTTAAAAAAACTTTTTGCACCTGTTATTAATGACGTGACATTCATCTGTAATGACGGAAGTTTAATGATTAAACAGAATAACGTTCTCTTCTCTTCTCCACTTAATAAATCTCAGGTTGCCTGTATCTCCAAGACATACAAAAACGACTACGAAGCTTTAGTCGTTTATTCAAAAGATTGTACCTGCTGCATATCTGACACAGAAGAGTTTGGTTTTGCAAAGAAGATTACTCAGGAAGATATAGCATCTTTTCCCGACGATATCTTTAAGGTTGCATTTTATAAACTTTCGCAAAAAGGTAAAATCAAGCTTGATAATCTCGGTGTTAAGTCCGGTATTTTGAATAAAATTTACGAAGACAATCTCTGGACTGAATATATAACCGCACGAACCGACAAAGGAACAGCGGCTAAAGTGTTGCAAAATACTTATGGCGTATCACCGAGCGAAACAGCTGCATTTGGTGATAATCTAAACGATTTAAATATGTTAAGATGTGCACAACTTACTTATGCACCTGAAAACGCCAATCCTGAAGTCATCAGAATGTGCAAGTTTAAAACCAATAGTATAAATAATGAGATTTTAAATATTATTTTCGAAAGTTAAAAATCGCGACAAGCTAGCCGCATTGTCAGTTTGGAGGTTAGAATTTATGTTAAAAGAAGAATTAATGGAATTACACGATAAAATGAGAATTGTTCAGGAGTTGGTTCCAGGGAAACAAATCAGCATTGCTCATATTATTGCAGCTCCTGAAAAAATTCTTTATAAAAAATTGGGGCTAGACCCTAATATTGATTACGCAAAATCAGCAATAGGTGTTGTTACAATTTCACCCGCAGAAACTGCAATCATAATCGCAGATATCGCAACAAAAGCTTCCGGTGCCGAAATTGGTTTTGTCGACAGATTCAGCGGCACACTAATTATCACAGGAACAGTTTCCGAAGTCGAAGCATCGCTACGGGCTTTGTGTGACTACGCTAAAGAAACTCTCGGCTTTACCGTTTGTAACATAACAAAGACATGATAAAACGTTTAATGCTGGTCGGCCGCAGCGAAGCAGGCAAAACAACACTTACACAAGCACTAATGGGCAAAGATATTAAATATGAAAAAACTCAGTACATAAGTTATGATGATTTAATAATTGATACACCCGGCGAATATATGCAAACAAAACATCTTGGAAGCGGACTCGCTGTGTATTCTTACGAATCTGATGTTATAGGATTACTCGCCAGCTCAACTGAGCCTTTCTCACTCTACCCACCTAACATCACAGGGCAGGTAAATCGCGAGGTTATTGGTATAGTGACAAAGATAGATATAGAAGATGGGAATCCGGAGCGTGCTGCTAACTGGCTCAGGCTTTGCGGCTGCAAAAAAATCTTCAAGATAAGTTCATATACAGGCGAAGGTATACCTGAGCTTTTGAAATATTTAACAAAAAAACAGAAAAAACAACAAAAAACCACATAATACCACTTGACATACACTTGTTTATATGCTATTATGTTATTTGGTAATATATGTAGTATATTATTTAAAATATAATAAATCTCAAACTGAAAAGGAGAAATGAAAATGGTATCCGAATACGAAATCAAAAAACAGATTTGTGACATCGGTAAGAGAATTTATAACAGAGGTATGGTTGCTGCCAACGATGGTAACATCTCAGTAAAACTCTCTGACAATGAATTCTTGTGTACTCCTACAGGCGTAAGTAAGGGCTTTATGACACCTGAATACATCTGTAAGGTAGATGCTGATGGCAATGTAATCCAAGCAAACAAAGGTTTTAAACCCTCATCTGAAATCAAAATGCATATGAGAGTTTACAAAGAACGTCCCGACGTTCAGGCGGTTGTTCACGCTCACCCAATCTATGCAACAAGCTTTGCTATTGCAGGCATTCCGCTTACACAGCCCATTATGCCTGAAGCGGTTATTGCTTTAGGTTGTGTTCCGATCGCTGAGTATGGCACACCTTCAACACACGAAATCCCTGATGCAGTATCAAAGTACTTACAGTACTACGACGCTGTGCTTTTGGAAAATCACGGTGCTTTGGCATATTCTGACTCTTTACTTGCTGCATATCACAAGATGGAATCATTAGAATTCTATGCTGAATTATTATTCTTGTCTAAGCAGTTAGGCGGACCTCAGGAATTATCCGAAGCTCAGGTTGAAAAGCTTTATGAAATCAGAAGACAGTTTGGTATGACAGGTAAACATCCTGCAGATGTATGCCCCAATGCTAAAGCAGGTCTTCCCAGCTGCCACGGTTGCGGCAAAAATTGCGGGGGTTCTTCCGACAACGATTTAGTTGCTGAAATCACAAAAAAAGTTATTGCACAGCTTGGCAAATAATTTTCGGAGGTCTTAAAATATGAATGACCACGAGATTTCAAAAATTGTTGAAAGTATTGTAAAAAACATTGACAATACTTCTCGCGAAATGACTTTAAATCTCGCTAAAAAATTAGCTGAAAAAGTTGAAGCTGAAGCTACAAGAATAGGTTTAAATGTTGTAGTCGCTGTTTCAAATAGCGCTGCACGACCGGTTTTGGTTGAATGTATGGATGACGCTTTAATCGCAAGCTACGATATTGCTTTAAATAAAGCTTACACAGTAGTTGCGGTAAAAATGTCTACACTTGATTTAAAGGCTTTGACTCAGCCTAATCAGCCGCTTTACGGAATCCAGTTTACCAACGATGGTCAAATTGTTGTTTTCGGCGGCGGTGTTCCGCTTAAGGCAAACGGCAAAATTATCGGCGGTTTAGGTGTTTCAGGCGGTAGCGAGGAACAGGATGTATATTTGGCCGAATACGGCGAAAAAGCATTCCAAGAATTAATAAACAAATAGGTTTAATAAAACCTAAACAAAAATATAAAAATATTATGAAATAGGAGTTCTGTTATTATGGCTATTAATTCAAACGATATCGAAGCAATCGTAAAACAAGTACTTTCTAACATGAAAACAGAAGATCCGCAAAACTGCAAATGTTCTGACGGCGGCTCTTGCAGCTGCAAGTCAAACAGCGAAATTCCCAAAACTTCAAAAGTTGCAATGCTCACAGCTTTAGAGCATTACGAAATTAAGGAATTCCCAATCCCTGAACTTGGCGACGATGACATCTTAGTTAAGGTTGAAGGTTGCGGTGTTTGCGGTACAGACGCTCATGAATTCAAAAGAGACCCCTTCGGTCTTATTCCTGTAGTTTTAGGACACGAAGGCTCAGGCGAAATCGTTAAGATGGGTAAAAATGTTAAGGTAGACAGTGCCGGAAAACCTTTGGCAGTTGGCGACAAAGTTGTTACATGTATGATTTTCAAGGATTCTCCTGATATTACAATGTATGACTTAAACAAGCAAAACGTTGGTGAAGGTGCAGACGTTTACGGTCTTATTCCCGATGATGACATCCATCTAAACGGCTGGTTTGCTGATTACATAGTTATTCGTGGTGGTTCAACCATCTTTAATGTAAGTGATTTAAGTCTTGATTTAAGACTTTTAATCGAACCTGCTGCTGTTTTAATTCACGCAGTTGAAAGAGCAAAGACAGTAGGTACATTAAGATTCAACAGCCGTGTTGTTATTCAGGGTTGCGGACCTATTGGTCTTTTATGTATCGCAATTCTTCGTACAATGGGTGTTGAAAACATCGTTGCAGTTGACGGTGAAGATAAGCGTTTGGCATTCGCTAAAGAAATGGGTGCTACAAATTCAGTTAACTTCAAAAACTTTGATGGTATCGAAGCTTTAACAAATGGTGTAAAAGATGCATTCGGCGGATATT
>CAZCOF010000036.1:0-13667 GCA_964500095.1 uncultured Oscillospiraceae bacterium | reverse complement strand
TGAGCATGATTGCAGGTACTGCAAGAAGCATGGGTATCGTAGTAGAAGACTAATTTCGGTTTTTTTAATTAAGTGGGAGAGTGCAAAAGCGCTTGTTTGACCACAAAAGGAGGAAAAAATAATGTTTAGAGGTAAAAACTATCAGGAGAGCGCAAAGCTCATAGATAGAGCAAAAGTTTATGACCCTGAAGAAGCTTTAGACCTCGTTGTTAAGGCTTCTAAGGCAAAATTCGACGAAACAGTTGAAGTTCACGTAAAATTAGGCGTTGACTCAAGACACGCAGACCAGCAGGTTCGTGGTGCGATAGTACTTCCGCACGGTACAGGTAAAACATCTCGTGTTTTGGTATTCGCAAAAGGCGACAAGCTCGCAGAGGCTGAAGCAGCAGGTGCTGACTTTTTCGGCGGCGAGGAATTAATTCCTAAAATCCAGAACGAAAACTGGTTTGACTACGACGTTGTTGTTGCAACACCCGATATGATGGGCGTTGTTGGTCGTTTAGGTAAGGTATTAGGTCCTAAGGGTTTAATGCCGAGTCCCAAAGCCGGCACAGTAACAATGGACGTTACAAAGGCTGTTAATGAAATCAAGTCAGGTAAAATCGAATACCGTCTTGACAAAACTAACATCATCCACTGCCCTATCGGTAAGGTTTCTTTCGGTGTTGAAAAGCTTTCTGATAACTTCAAAGCTTTACTTGGTGCAGTTATTAAAGCTAAGCCCGCAGCTGCTAAAGGTCAGTACATCAAAAGCTGTGCAGTGGCTTCAACAATGGGCCCCGGTGTTAAAATCAACCAGGCTAAACTTTCTGACTAATTTTACTTGACAAACAGTAAAACTTATGTTAGAATGAACATTGCTTATTAAAGTAAATAACTTTTTCCGTAGACAGCAGGTGTGCCACAGCACTTAAAATTGCCCGCCGAGGAGAGCATAAAATTAACAAATTTTAGGCTTTTCTTCGTTTGCGGAGAAAAGCCTTTAAATTTTTTATTACAGCGAGGTGAAATTAAAATGGCAAGTGAAAAAATCTTACAGCAGAAACAGCAGATGGTTGCTGATCTCGCAGAAAAGTTCAAAACAGCGGCAGCAGGTGTGTTCGTTGACTACTGTGGTCTTACAGTTGCTGAAGACACAGAGCTTCGTAACAAGTTACGCGCGGCCGGTGTAGAATATGCAGTTGTTAAAAACACAATCACAAAGCGTGCAGCGAATGAAGCAGGTTTTTCTGATTTCGATGAAATCTTAAACGGACCTACAGCGTTGGCTTTCAGCTTTGACGATGTTGTTGCTCCTGCAAAAACTTTAGCAGAATTCGCTAAAGACCACGAAGTATTCTCAATTAAAGCAGGCTTTATGGATGGCAAGGCTATGTCTTTAGAAGAAATCGATACATTAGCTAAGACTCCTTCAAAGGATACCTTGTATGCTATGCTTGCAGGTGGCTTGAATGCTACAATCGCAGGTCTTGCTCGTGCTCTTAACGCAGTTGCAGAACAGCAGGGCGAAACCGCTTAATCAATTAACTTATTAACAAAAAAACAAAATTTTTAGACAAAATTTAGGAGGAAAATAAAATGAGTGAAAAAATCACAGCTATGATTGAAGAAATTAAAGCTCTTACAGTTTTAGAATTATCTGAATTAGTAAAGGCAATCGAAGAAGAATTTAACGTATCAGCAGCAGCTCCTGTAGCAGTTGTTGGCGCAGCAGCTCCCGGTGCAGCAGCAGAAGAAGAAAAGACAGAATTTGACGTAGAATTAACAGAAGCCGGCGCTGAAAAAGTTAAGGTTATCAAGGTTGTACGTGAAGTTACAGGTCTTGGTCTTAAAGAAGCAAAAGATATGGTTGACGGCGCTCCCAAAGTTATCAAAGAAGCTGCTTCAAAAGACGCTGCTGAAGAAATCAAAGCTAAACTTGAAGAAGTTGGTGCAAAAGTTACACTTAAGTAATTTAATTGTAATTACAAAATCCACCTGTTATGCAGGTGGATTTTTTTGTATTTATTCTCCTTTTCTATTGACAAACCGGATAAATTGTTATATAATACATTTGAACAATCGTTCAAGTGTTTGTTTTAAGGAGGCAGGTTATGGGAGATTTTTGTGAATATATGCACGTTCACGATGAAATTGTAAATTCTGTGCGAAAAAATATGCCCCAAGAAGAAAAGCTTTTTGATTTATCAGAATTTTACAAGGTATTCGGCGACAGCACAAGAATTAAAATACTCTACGTGCTTTTTGAAGCGGAAATGTGTGTGTGCGACATAGCACAGCTTTTGTCTATGACAGTTTCTGCGATTTCGCATCAGTTAAGAGTGTTAAAAAATGCCCGATTAGTAAAACAACGCCGTGATGGCAAAACCGTATTTTATTCACTTGCGGACGACCACGTGCGTACAATTATAAGTATGGGCATAGAACATATAGAAGAATAAAGAAAGGAGAAAGGTTATGAAAAAGACATTTAAAATTGAAGATTTAGACTGTGCACATTGTGCAGCAAAGATGGAAGACGCTGTAAAAAAGATTGATGGCGTTACTTTTGCATCTGTAAATTTTGTAAAATCAAGCATCACGATAGAAGCTGATGACGATATTTTTTCAGAAGTTTTGGAAAAAGCGACAAAAGAGTGCAAAAAAATCGAACCCGATGCAACGATTGTATTTTAGGTGAAGGCTATGAGTAAAAAACAAAAAAAGGAATTATTAAAAATTATAATAGCATCACTTTTTTTCATTGCGGCGTTTTTGACAGAGAGTATAAATTTCGGTGCGTTTTCTTTATCTTTTATATTTTCTGTCGTGGCGTTTTTGGTGTGCGGAGCAAGTGTTTTGGTGCGAGCGGTGAAAAATTTAGTGCGTCTTAACCCGCTGGATGAACATTTTTTGATGAGCGTTGCTGCAATCGGTGCATTTTTTATCGGCGAACCGGTTGAGGGTGCTGCGGTAATGATTTTTTACCAGATTGGCGAGCTTTTTCAATCAATTGCTGTTTCAAAGAGCAGAAAATCAATCGCTGCACTTTGCGACATTGCCCCCGAAACGGCTCACGTTTTGCGTGACGGTGAATATGTAACCGTTACCCCTGATGAGCTTTTGGTCGGTGATAAGATTTTAATAAAAGCGGGCGAGCGAATCCCTGTTGACTGTCGTGTTGAAGACGGCACATCAGACATCGATACAAAGGCGATAACGGGCGAAAGTATGCCCGCGTCTGTAGGCAGTGGAAACACTGTTTTGAGCGGAAGCGTGAATCTAAGCGGTGTTTTGTACGCTACAGTTTTATCTACATACCAAAACTCAACCGTTGCAAAGATTTTAGAGCTTACGGAAAATGTTTCTTCTAAAAAATCGACCTACGAGAGCTTTATCCACCGATTTGCACTTTTGTACACGCCGATTGTAGTTGTTCTTGCGTTGCTTTTAGCAATTGTGCCAAGTATATTTTTGGGCGATTTTACTGAATGGATTAGGCGTGCTTTGACGTTTTTGGTAATTTCGTGTCCTTGTGCGTTGGTAATATCCGTTCCGCTTGCATTTTTTGCAGGACTCGGAAAAGCGTCATCCGTCGGTGTTTTAATCAAGGGCTCAAACTATTTAGAATTTTTGTCTCAAGCAGACAGAGCAGTTTTTGACAAAACAGGAACGCTCACAATGGGAGAGTTTTACATTGAAAAGGTGAACCCCGTAAATTCGACAGAAGACGAGCTTTTAAAAATTGCGGCAACCCTTGAAGAAACTTCCAACCACCCTGTAGCAGAGCCAATTAAAAACTCATACAGCGGCGAGCTTTTAGATATAAAAAACGAAAAAGAGCTTGCGGGATTAGGTATTTGTGCAGAGTCAGAATTTGGTGAGCTGTTGGTTGGAAACATAAAGCTGATGGCAGAAAAAAATATTGATTGTACCGAAGAATCTGTTGCCGGCACAACTCTTTACATTGCTAAAGGCGGTGAGTTTTTGGGCACAATCACTCTATGCGACAAGGTAAAAGAAAACGCAAAAGATGCGATACAAAAGCTCAAAAATCAAGGGATAAAAGAAGTCATCATTTTAACCGGCGACAAAAAAGAAGCAGCACTTTCAGTTTGTTCTGCTGTTGGTGCAGACGATGTAAAGTATGAGCTTTTGCCTCAGGATAAAGTGGCAGCGGCAGAAGAAATAAAGAAGGGTGCAAGGCGGGTAATTTTTGCAGGTGACGGAATAAACGACGCACCCGTTATGAAAATAGCTGATATTGCGATTTCTATGGGGCAATTAGGTCAGGATGCGGCGATTGAAGCATCAGATGTCGTGCTGACCGATGACAATTTAGAAAAAATCTCAACAGCAATTAAGATTTCCAAAAAAACAGTTAGCGTAGCACGTGTAAATATTATCTTTTCAATAGGCGTAAAGGTGGCGGTTCTCTTGCTCGGAGCTTTAGGCCTTGCAAACATCTGGGCAGCTGTTTTTGCAGATGTCGGTGTGTGCGTTATTGCTATTTTGAATTCTATAAGACTACTGGGCGAAAAAACGGTTTAAATGCCGTTTTTTTTGCATATACTAACGCTTGAATAAATAACTTAAAAAACAGTTGAAATTTAAAACTTGATATGGTATACTATATGTAAGGGAAGTGTCCCGAAAATCAGCGTTCTGCGCTTTATGCGTTGTCGGCCGGGAACCGTACAACTTGAGATTCGTGAACCTCGTCAGGTGGGGAACCAAGCAGCGATAAGCGATGTTTTGAGTGTGATACGGCTCCTCCCGGTGTGAACGCAAATCTCACCATACTGCGAAGACGCGGTATTTAGCCGCCTTTGGCGGTTTTTTTAATATTTTTAAATATCAAGAAAATTTACCTTTTAAAAAGGTGAGCAAAGCGAACATAAATTTTAAAAAGTCAATTTTCTTATAAATTTACAGGAGGAAAAGCACGTGGCATATCAGGCAATATACAGACGTTGGCGACCGCTCACTTTTGACGACGTAGTCGGACAAAAACATATAACGCAAACGCTGAAAAACCAGATTATGAACGCATCAACCGCTCACGCATACCTTTTTTGCGGTACACGCGGAACGGGAAAAACGTCTACAGCCAAAATTTTAGCCCGTGCCGTAAACTGCGAAAACCCTCAAAACGGAAACCCCTGTAATGAGTGTAGCGTGTGTCGCGGACTTTTGGATGAGTCGATTTTAGACGTAATAGAGCTTGACGGTGCATCAAAAAACAAGGTTGAAAACATTCGTGAAATCATTGACGACGTTATGTTTTTGCCCGGCACAGCCAAAAAAAAGGTTTATATAATAGACGAAGTTCATATGGTAACACAGCAGGCATTTAACGCCCTTTTAAAAACGCTTGAAGAACCGCCTGCTCACGTAATGTTTATCTTAGCAACAACGGAGCTTAACAAGGTTCCGATTACGGTGCTTTCCCGTTGTCAGCAGTTTGATTTTAGACGCATCACCAACAAAGATATCACCGAGAGAATGGGCGAAATACTAACAGCCGACGGCTACACGTATGATGATAGTGCACTTTCCTTGATAGCAGAGCTTGGCGACGGCTCAATGCGCGACTCGTTGTCTGTTTTAGACAAGTGCGTGGGGGCAATTGATACTCACCTTTCATTTGATACGGTGACTGATGTTACAGGCATTGCAAACAATGATGCACTATTTGATTTAGCACACTCTGTTGCTGCAGGTAATACAAAAGATGCCCTGACTAAAATCAATGAAATTATTGAAAAAGGTAAGGAATTAGGCCTTTTTGCAGAAAGATTTATAAAATATCTTCGTGATATTTTGATGATACAAATAACACAAAAACCCGAATTTTTTCTAAACACTTCAGAAGAAAACGCTCAAAAAATCGACGAGCTGGCACAGGAGTTTTCGCAAGAAAGACTTTTGCGTTCAATCGACTTAATGAGCGAAGCTTATGCAAAAACGCGTGCATCGACGTTCGTACGTACAACGTATGAAATGGCAATTGTCAAAATGTGCGAGCCTGACACAGATGATTCGCACTTGGCGTTAATCGACAGAATAAACGTGTTGGAAGAAAAGCTAAAATCAGGCGATTTTACGGCTTTAAAAAAAGAAAGCCCAACCGAAGAAAAATCAGCTAAAAAACCACCTGAACCCGTAAAGACCAAAGAAGAAAAAGAAGAAAAACCAAAAGAAGAAGTAAAAGAAGAAAAACGTGAGCCAAAAAGCGAGACAAGTAGCAACGACTCCGTTGCTTCCCACTGGCCCGAAATTATAAATCACATCAAATCAAACGGCGGAATGCCGCTGTATCCGCATCTTTTAAACGTAACGGCCAAAATGGTAAACGGCAAGCTCTGTGTAGTGTTTGGCGAAAATGTCGCAATGTCAAAGGGTATTGCATCAAAAGCTTCAAACATCGCACTTATAAAGGCGGCAGTCAAAAACGTCACAGGCGAAGATGTTGATGTGGCTTGCGTCACCCCGAAAGAAATCGGAGAAGAACCACAAGACCCGCTCAAAAAATTAGAAGAGCTGAGTAAAACTCATCCCGAAATACAGTTTATTTAGCTCAAAATGACATAATCTGAAACAAGAAAGGTGTAACTAACAATGGCAAAAGGAAATAAATTCACAGGCGGCGGAAACCACAAAATGAACACAGCAATGCGTCAGGTACAGATGATGCAGGAAGAAATGCAGCGTGTTCAGGAAGAAATAGAAGCAAAAGAAATCGAAACATCAGCAGGTGGCGGCAAGGTCAAGGTTAAAATGCTCGGCACAAAGGAAATTACAAAAATCACAATAGCACCTGAGATTGTTGACCCTGAAGATACAGAAATGCTTGAAGATTTGGTTATGGTTGCAGTTAATGATGCTATTAAACAAATCGAAAAAGAAACAGAAGAAGGTATGAGTTCAATCGCCGGCGGTCTTAATATTCCCGGATTATTCTAAGGAGTTGCTTCCTATGAAGGTTTTAATACTTTCCGTTCCTGCGGGCGGCGGTCATTTGCAGACGGCAAAGGCTCTTTATGAGTACTTGACTCAGCAGGAAAACACAGAATGTAAAATTTTAGATATAGCAGAAAACGTAAACGATTTAGCAGCACAGTTAGTGTCCGAAGGCTACCTTTTTGCAAGCACGCACATGACGACGGGCTACAGACTGGTATATAACAAAATGGATAAACGCACAAAAAAGAGCTTTACTGCAAGCTCGCAGATGCTTTACCAGATATGCGGAAAGAAGCTTTTTGAATTTATCGAAAGCTTTTCGCCCGATGTAATTGTTTCAACACACGTCTTTGCTACAGTTGTTTTAAACATTCACGAAAAAAAACACAGAATAGACTCAAAAATCATATCTATTGTTACAGATTTTACGGTTCACCCGATGTGGGAGCAGACAACGTCTGATTATTACATTATCGCATCGGAAAATCTCACACCCGTAGCTTTAAAAAAGCTCGGAACTGCAGAAAATGTGCTTCCCTTGGGAATTCCGATAAAAGAAGAATTTTCTCAGAAAGTCTCAAAGCAAGAAGCAAGAGAGACTCTTGGGCTAAAGGACAAATTTACAGTTTTAATAATGATGGGTTCTATGGGCTATGCTAATGCTACGGTCGATTTGGTTAATCAGTTAGACACGTTAGACGACGATTTTTCAATCGTTGCCGTTTGCGGAAACAACAAGTCATTAAAAGAAAAGCTCGATACGCTTTCTACCAAAAAAGATTTGACAGTTTACGGCTTTTGCGACAACGTTTCGCTTTTGATGGATTCGTGCGACTGCATCGTTACAAAGCCGGGCGGCTTATCAACATCAGAAGCAATGGCAAAGGGAATTCCTATAATTTTAGCAAACCCCATTCCCGGTCAGGAAGAAAGAAACTTAGAATTTATGCAAAGTAACGGAGTCGCAATCGGTTTGAGCGATGAGTTTACAGTAGACAAGGCAATTTATGAGCTTATTCACAACCCCGATGTAAAAGAAAAGCTTATAGAAAATATAAAAAGATTAGCAAAGCCATACTCAACACGCGACTTGGCTGAACTTATATATGAAATCATAAATTAGCCGCAAGGCAGAAAGGTTGGGATTATATGAAATTAGTATTTGCAATCGTTAGTAATGATGATGCTACAAACGTTATGAAAGAGCTTAACAAAGAAGGCTTTTCCGTAACAAAGATGGCTTCAACAGGTGGTTTTTTAAGAGTCGGCAACGTGACACTCTTAGTAGGTACAGAAGAAGAAAATGTACAAAAAGCAATTGATGTTATTGCAAAATTCAGCGCAAAGCGTAAGCAGGTTGTATTCTCAGGCGAGCCCTACATAGGTGCAACCACAGGCTATATGTCATTCCCGACAGAAATTGAAGTTGGCGGTGCCACAATTTTCGTAATCGATGTAGAAAGATTTGAGAAGGTTTGATGAATTTTTCTTGCCTTTACGGCCACGAAACTGTAAAAAAACGTCTTGGGTTAGCAATAACCCAAGACAAAATATCTAATGCCTACGTTTTTGAAGGAATTTGCGGCGTGGGCAAAAAGCTATGCGCACGTATTTTTGCACAAAGCTTAGTTTGCGAAAATGAAAACCCGCCGTGTGATGTGTGCAAAACGTGCATACAGGCAAACGCAAAAACACTTCCCGATATAATCACGGTAGAAAAAGACAGTGACAAAACACAAATCGGTGTTGATAACGTGCGTGAGCAGGTGATTTCAGAAGTTTACCTAAAGCCGTTTTCAGCAAAACGTAAAATTTTTATAATAGAACAAGGCGACCTTTTAAGTCTTGAAGCACAAAATGCACTCTTAAAGGTTTTAGAAGAGCCGCCCGAATACGTTACGTTTATAATCTGTGTAACGTCTAAAGAAAAGCTTTTGCCTACTGTTTTGTCCCGTTCGCAGACAGTGTCGTTTTTTCCTCTTCCTGATGAAACGGTGGAAAAATACATCAAAGAAAACGAACAGGGCGACATCGATGCAAAAATCATAGCCCGACTCTCAAGGGGAAGCATAGGAACGGCTAAGGAATTAATAAAAGATGATGAAAAAGTCACTCGCATCAAAAAGAGCATACAATGTATTTTAAATTTACAAAAAAACGCCGTATCAGTTCGCGAAATGACAACATTTTTAACTGAAGAAAAGGAAAATATCACAGAAATTTTAGATTTTTCTTTGGCGTTTTTGAGAGATTGCGTGTTTTTAAAGACAGACCTTTCAGAAAACATCATATTTTCCGACCGCGTGTCGGATATGAAAGTTTTTACGCAAAATCTTAGCAAAAAAGAGCTGTTATCAGCCTTTGATATATTGAGCGAGTTAAAAATCTTGCTTGACCAGAATTTGAATTTTAACGCAACGGTAAATAACGCCGTTGTACGTATATGGGAGGAACTCCATGACTAAAGTAGTGGGCATAAGATTTAAGCCCGTAGGTAAAATTTATTATTTCAACCCCGAAGATTTAGCGCTTAACCCCGGTGACGGCGTTATCGTTGAAACAACACGCGGTATCGAATACGGTACTGTTGTAATTTCGGACAAGGAAATTGATGAAGAAGAATTTAATATGCCGATAAAAAGCGTTTTAAGAAAGGCAACAGACGCAGACTTAAAAACAGCCGAAGACAACAAGGCTCGTGCCAAAGAAGCGTATGATATATGCTTGGAAAAAATTGCGGCTAATAACTTGGAAATGAACTTGGTTGACGTTGAATACACCTTTGACAGAAGCAAGGTTTTGTTTTACTTTACCGCTGACGGCAGAGTTGACTTCAGACAGCTTGTAAAAGATTTGGCTGCGGTTTTCAGAACACGTATAGAGCTAAGACAAATCGGCGTTCGTGACGAAGCAAAGCTTTTGGGCGGTTTCGGTATTTGCGGAAGACCGCTTTGTTGTTCGCAGTTTTTGGGAGATTTTGAGCCCGTGTCAATTAAAATGGCAAAGGAGCAATCCTTATCACTAAACCCGACAAAAATTTCAGGAACCTGCGGAAGATTGATGTGTTGCTTAAAGTATGAGCAAGACGCATACGAAGAATTACTCAAAAAAGCTCCCAACGTCGGTGCGTTGGTAGACACACCAATGGGACGCGGAACAGTTATAGCGTCGCAGCTTTTAAAAGGCGTTGTTTCTGTTAAAATTGACACGTCGGATACAGTAGTGAATGATTTTAAGGTTGACGACATCGTAATTATTAAAAACACCCACAGAACAACTAACCAAAAAGAAGAAGTCGATGCTAAGGCATTGGCAGAACTGGAAAAAGATTTATAGGAGGCAGCTTATGAAAGCACTTACAGAAAGAGACGTTTTAGTATATCGTGACAAGCCCTTGCTCCGCGACGGAAACACCTTGTATTATGGTGATTTTAGCGAAAACTTTATCGTGAGATTTACAATTTTAGAATCGGAAAAGGTTAATGATTTAGATATGGCAAAAAAAATCATCATTGAGCTTTTAGAAAAAAACGGCGACGATATTAAAAGTGCCAAGCTTACAAAAAAAGCAGAACGCACAAGTATGTGGGCAGCACTTGACATCGGTATTTACTGGCTTGAAGATATTCTGGAAATGGAAAAGGAATTTTTAAAAAATTCATAAAAAAGATTACAAAAAAGAAGAACAGCGATGTTCTTCTTTTTTTTCATTAATTTTTGGTACCCAATATAAAAACAATACAAAAAAACTGAAACATTTTGTCACGATTATTTAAAAGACTTGAAATTTGTCGATAAATGTGGTACCATTGTAAATGCCAACAGAAATTTATATATAAATTCATAATCGCGAAGTTGTGTCTTGTAAAAAGCACGGCTTTGTTTAATAACTTTGCGATCGTGGATTTTCTGATGGTAAGTTTCTGTTGGCACAGAACATAAGTCGTGTTTTTATAGTGCGTGACTTATGTTACGCACTTTTTTTAATGTAATTTTATTTAAATTTAAGGAGGAATTATTATGATCGCGTGTTTTATGAATTTTCACGAAAAAGAAAACGCAAAGGATTTAGTTAAACAATTAGACAATGAGATAGAAAAGGCAATAATTTTCGGCTGCAAAACATTCATTTCAGGAAAAAACCACACTGAAGATAAGGTGTTTGAAGAAAGAGTAAAAGAAGCTGCAAAAGAGTACGCTGCAGGCGAAATACAATACGTCGGAATAACTGCATCTGATGAAGAACTAAAAAATCTTTTTATCAATATTGCAGACTGGGAAGTATATAGTTACGAAGAATAAACAACAAAAAAGCGGAAGAACAGCAATGTTCTTCCGTTTTTTGTTACATACAGATATTAAAATTTATTATTCTTAACCAATTCAATGAGAACTTCCTTTTCGTTGTCTTCGGGTTTTTCTATTATATGCTCTAATAAAAAGTTTAAAATCTCGCCGATTTTCTTGCCTTCATAACCCATTTCTTTTATATCATTTCCTGAAATTTTTAAATCTTTAAGTGAAATACCTTCTTTATTTTCTTTAATCTCAAAATAAAGCTTTTCTAACGTGTCAATAAAGTTAAGACGCGGGGATGTAAGCTCTAAATTCTGCGACAGACAATCGGCTCGCTTTAGCGAACACAAATCTAAGAAAATATCGTCACCGACTTTGTTTATTGCCCGCTTTACATATTTTTTTTCGGGTAAAATTTCTAAATCGTGAAATTTAACAAGTCTTAATATTTTATCCTTTTGGCTATTCGAAAATTTATATTTTTTCAAAAAACTCTCTGCTAATGTGTAGGATACCTTTGCGTGATTACGGAAGCTGTCTTCACCAAGCTCGTTAATCCCGTGACAATGCGGCTTTCCCCAGTCGTGCATTAGGGCAGCATAGCGTAAATGAAGCTTTTTCGGGCTGTTTTTTATAACGTTTATGGTGTGCATTCCAACATCATAAATATGCCAGCGGGTGTTTTGTTTTTGCATAAAACATTTACACATATCGGGCATAATGTGTTCTGAAACGCCCAAATCATAAAGCGATTTTAAGTGTTCGGGAGAGTCAGACATAATAATTTTATCAATTTCTGAAATTATCCGCTCAACACTTAAATTTTTAACCAAACAAGCACACGAAACAATCGCTTTTTTTGTATTTTCTTCTATCGTAAAGCCAAGTTGGGCTGAAAATCTCACAGCACGTAAAATTCGCAAGGAATCTTCATTAAATCTTTTTTCGGCATCTCCTATTGCCCTTATAATTTTGTTGTTTAAATCATCTACCCCGCCAAACAAGTCAAGCAGTCCTTCTTCGTCGTTGTAGCAAAGGGCGTTTATAGTAAAATCACGGCGGGATAAGTCTTTTACGACATCCTTTACGAGCGTCACAGTTTCGGGTTTTCTGTTATCCTTATATTCGCCGTCCAAGCGGAAGGTTGTGACTTCTATCGGTTCGTTATCAAAAAGAACCGTCACCGTTCCGTGCTTTATTCCTGTGTCAAACGTCTTTTTAAATATTTTTTTAACATCATCGGGTGTAGCATCGGTTGTTATATCAAAATCATCGGGAGCTTTCCCCAAAAGGGCATCGCGAACAGCTCCGCCTACTGCGTATGCTGAGTATCCTTTTTCTTTCAGCTTTTTAATAACAAAACTTGCGCCATTAGACAATTTTAACAAAAAAAACACCCCGTTTCATTGTTACAATTATATAACAAAAAACAAAATGTGTCAACCGTGCGGAATTTTCGCGTGTTTTGGCGATAAAAAAATTTGACAAAGGGAGAAAAAAGGTTTATAATAAAAGAGTAATAATGTATTAAAGTAGGATAAGTAGTATACTTATGTTTAAATAATACATATATATAGTATAGTAAAATTTCAAAAGAAGGAGGTATTAAAGAGATGAATCCAATCATTATAGGTGCTGTTGCGCTTGTTTTGATTGTTGTTGCGTCACTTGTTTTTTACAAGGCAGGATATTCTGCAAGAAAAAAACACGAAGCTAAAGAAATAGGCTCTGCAAAATCCGAAGCTTCAAGAATTATCGAAGCTGCTAAAAAAGAAGGCGAAAGCAAAAAGCGAGAAGCGATTTTAGCCGCAAAGGAAGAAAACCACAAAGAACGAGCTGAACTTGAAAAAGAAATAAAAGAAAGACGTAATGAGATTCAAAGACAGGAAAATCGTATTCAGCAAAAGGAAGAAAATCTCGACAAAAAGAACGAAGCAATAGAAAAACGCGAAGAAGCTATTGCTAAAAAAGATAAAGAATTGGACGTAATCCGAGAAGAATTAAAAACAATTAAAGAAAAAGAATTGGAAATGCTCCAGAATTTATCAGGCTTGTCAAAAGAAGAGGCAAAGCAGTACTTGCTCCAAAAGTTAGAGAGCGAAGTAAGAGCAGATGCAGCTATTATGGCAAAAGAAATAGAAACACAGGCGAAGGAAAACGCCGAAAAAATCGCGAAAAACATCGTTGCAGGTGCAATTCAAAGATGTGCCGCAGACCACGTCGCAGAAGTTGTTGTTACCGTTGTTAATCTTCCCAACGAAGAAATGAAGGGAAGAATTATAGGTAGAGAAGGCCGAAACATCAGAACCTTAGAAAACTTAACAGGTATCGATTTGATTATCGACGATACACCTGAAGCTGTAATTTTATCAGGTTTTGACCCCGTAAGACGTGAAATCGCAAGGCAGACTTTAGAAAAGCTCATT
>CAZCOF010000035.1:0-14102 GCA_964500095.1 uncultured Oscillospiraceae bacterium | reverse complement strand
ACGGTCTTGAGTCGTCGTTTTCAAACAATGACGTAAATGTAACTTTTTTTCCTGAATTTAATTTTGTGCGAATGTAATCTGCCCTTGATTTAACTGAAACAGTAACTCTGCCGACAACACCGCCAAAAGCACTTTTCGGTGGCGGAGCTTTTCGCTCGCTTTTGTCAAGAACCGATAAAAACGCCCCGAATAAAATGTCTATTTCAAAGCTCTGGTCGGAGTAGTCAGCTTCTCGTTTAGGCAAAACTTCGGGTTCTTTGTAGAAATTATAGTAGTCTGAAAATTCCTTTTCTTTTAGTATTTCTGCCACTGCTTTCATACGCTGATAATCAGCTAAACGTTTCGCTAAATCTGCTCTTGGGTCGTCTGCATCTTCTTCTTCACGCTTGGGAAGAAGCATTTTTGACTTTATGTACAAAAGCTCGGCAGCAATTACAACAAATTCACTTGAATACTCAATGTCAAACTCTTTTAACGTATTCATATATTCAAAATACTGCTCGGTGATTTTGACTATCGGAATATCGTAAATGCTCACCTTGTTTTTTTTAAGAAGATGTAATAAAAGCTCTAATGGACCTTCAAAAACATCAAGCTTTACGCTGTGTCGTGACTCATCTTCTTTGTTGTTGTTTTCTAAAATTTCTATCTGCTGCATCAGAGTAGCCCACCCCCTGCACAGTAAAACAAAATGGTATAAATACCGTTTACCAAAAAGTCAAGTATCGGGTCTAATACACCGAGATATAAAGCAATGATTAAGACGATGAACCCGAACTGCTCATATCGCATAATTTCATAATAAATTCGTCTTGGCAGCAAAGAAAGAAAAATCTTTGAACCGTCTAAAGGCGGTATGGGGATTAAGTTAAATACACCCAAACCTATATTGAGTATAACAAACATAAAGAAAAACTGATATATATACACATTTTTAAACAATGGACACAGGTATAACAGTGCAAACATACCCAAAAATGCCATCAAAAAGTTAGACACAGGACCGGCAAGAGCTGTTAGAGCCATATCCCGCTTTGGGTTTTTAAAATAGTTTGCATTTACTCTTACGGGACGAGCCCAGCCAAAACCAAAAAAGAGCATACACAAAGCACCGAACGGGTCGATGTGACGGATAGGGTTTAGCGACAATCTTCCGTCGTATTTTGCAGTGTTGTCACCTAATTTGTATGCTGCAAACCCGTGTGCCATTTCGTGAACGCTGATGGCTAAAAGCACGGCTATAACCCTTAATAAAACAAATATCACATTATCTAAACTAAAACCGCCTGCAAATATATTTCTTAGCATAATAAATACTCCTTGAAGATTTCTACCTATAATTATACTTCATTTTTTGCTCGGTGTAAATAGCAAAAAAATATTTTACAGCTAATTCACAATTAGTGTCTTTCAATTTTTAACGATTTCGCAAATTCAGACGGAGTAAGCCCTGTAACTCGCTTAAAAACCCGTGCAAAATACTGCGGATTGTCAAAAGAAAGCATATCCGAAATTTGTGTCATATTTAAATTTTGTTCACGGATTAGTTTTTTTGCATATTCTATTTTTTCCTTGTTGTAGTAATTTATCAAGGGGACAGAGCACTGTGCCTTAAAAAGCTGACACAAATATGTTTTGCTGTACCCGAAATGATGGCAGATGTCGTCGATTTGAAGTCTTTCGGTCACTCTTGATTTTATATATTTCTTAATTTCAGAAATGATGTAGGTTTCCATACTTTCTTTAGACGGAAATATAACAACATCTTTTTTTCCTAAGATATCACGTGACAAAATAATCAAGAGTTGCTCTAAATACGTCTTTATAAGCTGTTCGCCGCCTACTGCTGCGTTGTCCTTTACAACCAGCTTTTTTAGCTTGATGTCGTTTTTTGGTATTACATACGTACTCTCGGCTTCTGCAATTATCGAAGAAATAAAAGGCTTTAAGGTTTTATCTAAAGTTGCCTTGTAATTTGCAAAATACGCCATAGCGGATGATTTTGATACAAATGATATTACAAAAATATTAGGAGATGAGTTGTACGACTTTATGGTGTGAAATTCATTCGGCTGGTGAAACAGTATTTCGCCTTGCTTTAGTATGACTTTTTTGTCATCGCACATAATTTCGACAGAACCGCTGTCAACATATACTATTTCCCAGAAATTGTGCTTTTCGCCACAGAATTCAAATGTGTTGTCAAATTCATAATAGTGGATTGTAACGATTTCTGTAACGTTTATAAAGTTGTTAAACTTCGTGCGTATATATGAAGAATTCATAAAAAGCCTCCCGATTTATTTTGTGAACAAAAGTGAATGTTTATCGTAAAAAAATGTCTGTTCAAAGCCTGAACAGTGCTATATAGTTAGTATCAAGAGATGGCATTGTGTCATTACATAACCAATGTAACACAAAAATTTAAAAAAAGCAAGGAGTGTTTTTATGAAAAAAGGTATCAGTATCTGGTCTTTTGGAAATTTGTCAACGAAAGAAAGCTTAGAGCTTGCAAAGTCAGCAGGTTTTGATGGAATTGAGCTTGCTTTAAACGAAGAAGGGGAAACTTCTTTAAAAACCACAGAAAAAGAATTTTTAGAAATTAAAAAAACAGCAGACGATTTGGGGATTACAATCAGCAGTGTAGCGTGCGGTCTTTACTGGGATTATTCATTAACCGATGATGATGAAAAAATACGCATTAAAGCTCAGGATATTGTAAAAAAAGAAATCGATATGGCGCATATACTCGGATGTGATGCTTGTTTGGTTATTCCCGGAACAGTATGTGCAGATTTTATAAATCCTGACAAGGTTACAGATTATCAGGACGCTTACGACAGAAGTTTAGAAACATTTTTGAAGTTAAAAGATTATGCAGAATCTGCAAAAGTCTCTATTGGTTTAGAAAATGTATGGAATAAATTCTTAACATCACCCATTGAAATGAAAGAATTCATCGACAAAATCGACAGCGAATACGTTGGTTCATATTTTGACGTTGGTAATGTATTGTTTAACGGTTTTCCTGAACAGTGGATTAAAATCTTAGGAAAAAGAATCAAAAAAGTTCACTTTAAAGATTACAGAAAAGAAGCAGGCGGTCTTCACGGCTTTGTTGATTTATTAGCAGGCGATGTAGATTATCCTGCAGTTGTAAAAGCTCTGAACGATGTAGGTTACGACGGTTGGGTGTCTGCCGAAATGATACCTAACTACAAGACTTATAATGAAGCACTTATTTACAACACATCAAACTCAATGGATAAAATTTTAGGAAGAAAGTAGGTATAAAACTATGCTAAAAGTTGGTTTAATAGGTTGCGGTTTTATGGGCGAAATGCACGCTAACTGCTACAAAAATATTGAAGGTGTAGAACTTGCGGCTGTAGCAGATGTAAGAAATGAAAAAGCTAAGAACTTAGCCGAAGGCACAAATGCGGTTATTTATGAAACAGGAAAAGAATTGATTGAAAATGCAGATGTAGATATAATTGATATTTGTCTTCCTACATATTTACATTCAGAACACGCTGTTCTTGCTATGGATAAGGTAGGGTATGTATTTGTTGAAAAGCCTGTAGCATTAACAAACGAACAGGCAAAGGATATGATTAAAAAAGCAGAAGAAACAGGCTGTAATGTGCAAATCGGTCAGGTAATCCGCTTCTGGGATGAATATGTAAAATTAAAAGAAATTGTAGACGCTAACACTTACGGTAAGGTTGTAAATGCAAACTTCAGACGAATCAGCCCTGTTCCCACATGGGGATGGAACAACTGGCTTTCTGATATTCCGCTTTCCGGCGGTGCAGCACAGGATTTACACATTCACGATATGGATTATGTCCTTTCATTATTCGGTGAGCCTGAAAAGATTTCTTCTGTTAAAAATACACTCGGCGAGCAAAATTCATACATTAATTCACTTTTAAACTATAAAGACTTCGTTGTAACTGTTGAAGGAACATGGGGACTTCCGGTAACACATCCTTTTTCTGCAATGTTCAGAGTAGTATTTGAAAAAGGTGTATTATCAACAGAAAGTGGCAAAATGATGCTTTATACAAATGATTCTGCTGAAGAAATAAAGATAGAGAAAAAAGACATAGGTGTCGGTGCGTCAGGCGGTAACATTTCAGATCTTGGCGGTTACTTTAACGAGCTTTTATACTTTACAGACTGTGTAAAAGAAAACAAAAGAATAGAAAAAGCAACATTAAAAGACGCTGCAGAATCTTTACGCTTTGTTTTGGCAGAGATTAAAAACGCACAAAACTAATTGACATTTGATATAAAATCATTTAGAATTAGGGTAGTGACTTAAATTTATAGATAGGAGTGAACAAAATGGCAAAAAAAGAAATAGTTAAAATAGGTTTAGTAGGACATGGACCACGTGGTGAAGGGATTTTAAAGGAATTTTTAAAAATCGACGGAGTTAAGGTTGTAGCTGTTTGTGACATAAAAGAAGAGTGCTTGAAAAAAGCAGAAGATACAATGATGGAAAGAGTAGGCTATAAGCCACTACTATTTACAGACTTTGACGAAATGCTAAAGGTTGAAGAGATTGATGCTATCATAAACACAGCCGCATGGTCAGTTCATATTGAAATGGCATGCAAGGCAATGAAAGCGGGAAAAGACGTAGCAATAGAAGCGGGCGGTGCGTATTCTGTCCGTGAATGTTGGAAATTGGTAGAAACACAGCAGGAAACAAAAAGACGTTGTATGATGCTTGAAAATTGCTGCTACGGACGTGTTGAGCTTGCTTTGTTAAAAATGAAAATAGAAGGCAAATTCGGAACAATCGTGCACGCTACAGGCGGTTACATTCACGATTTGCGTTATCTATTCTCAGTACTTCGTGGTGTTGGTTTAGAGAGACTCGAAAACCACCAGAAGAGAAACTGTGACAACTATCCCACACACGCACTCGGTCCCATTGCAAAAATTTTAGACATAAATCGCGGAAACAGATTTGTGTCATTAACATCTATGGCATCACACGCACCGTCTTTGGAAGAATTTTTTGCAAATAACGATAAAGAAATCACAAAGAGTTTTAACGGTTCAAAATTTGCACAGGGAGATATTGTTACAACAACGATTAAATGTGCTCAGGGCGAAACAATCACATTGGAATTGGGCGTAACACTTCCAAGACCCTACACAAGAAACTTAGGTCTTTTTGGAACAAAGGGCGGATATTTAGGCACTGCCAATGAATTTTTCTTTGATGATATGTATGAATACGGCGAAAACGGGTTGCCTGCAGAAAAGAGTGTAACAGGCCTTTTGGGCAATGCAGATGACTTCATAGCTAAAAACGACCATCCCATCTGGGAAGAAAAGGTTAGAAACGGCGATTTATCAAAAGCAGGTCACGGCGGTATGGACAGACTCGTATGTACAGCATTTATTGATTCTATCAAAGACGATGTTGAGCCACCTATTGATGTATATGACTGTGCATCATGGATGGTAATTTCAGCACTTTCAGAAGAATCAATCGCTTTGGGCGGAGCCCCTGTTGCAATTCCCGACTTTACAAACGGCAAGTGGATTTCAAGAAAGTTTGTAAAGACCAATAAGTGGAGTATCTAACAAAAAAAGCGGCAAAACGTAAGTTTTGTCGTTTTTTATTGCTAACAACCCTGTTATTTGTAATAAAAATGTATTAATAAACAGATTGACAATTGACGCCAATTATTCTATACTTACATTGAGCAAAGTTTTTAGGAGAGTGGAAAAAATGGCGAAAAAAGAAATAGTTAAAATTGGTTTAGTAGGTCATGGTCCGCGTGGCAGAGGTATTTTAAAGACATTTTTAAATATCGAAGGCGTTAAAGTCGTTGCTGTTTGTGATGTAAAAGAAGAATGTTTAAAAGAAGCAGAAGAAACAATGATGGAAAGGGTAGGCTACAAGCCGCTTTTGTTCACAGACTACGATGAAATGCTGAAAGTTGAAGAGATTGATGCTATCATCAACACAGCCGCATGGTCAGTTCATATTGAAATGGCATGCAAGGCAATGAAAGCGGGAAAAGACGTAGCAATAGAAGCGGGCGGTGCGTATTCTGTCCGTGAATGTTGGAAATTGGTAGAAACACAGCAGGAAACAAAAAGACGTTGTATGATGCTTGAAAATTGCTGCTACGGACGTGTTGAGCTTGCTTTGTTAAAAATGAAAATAGAAGGCAAATTCGGAACAATCGTGCACGCTACAGGCGGTTACATTCACGATTTGCGTTATCTATTCTCAGTACTTCGTGGTGTTGGTTTAGAGAGACTCGAAAACCACCAGAAGAGAAACTGTGACAACTATCCCACACACGCACTCGGCCCGATTGCAAAAATTTTAGACATAAATCGCGGAAACCGTATGGTGTCTTTAGTATCGATGGCATCACACGGACCGTCATTGGAAGAGTATTTTGCTAATAACGATAAAGAAATAACAAAAGCTTTCAACGGCTCAAAGTTTGCTCAGGGTGATAACGTTACAACAATTATAAAATGTGCAAACGGCGAAACAATCACTTTGGAAATGAGCCAGACATTACCCAGACCTTATACGAGAAACTTAGGTGTATTTGGTACAAAAGGCGGATATTTAGGTATAGGGGATCAGTTCTTCTTTGACGATATGTATGAATACAAGGAAGACGGATTCCCGCAAGAAAAGAATGTAAAAGACCTATTGGGCAATGCAGATAGCATCATAGAGCAAAACGACCATCCTATCTGGGAAGAAAAGGTTAAAAATGGGGAGCTTTCAAAAGCAGGTCACGGCGGTATGGACAGACTCGTATGTACAGCATTTATTGATTCTATCAAAGACGATGTTGAGCCACCTATTGATGTATATGATTGTGCATCGTGGATGGTAATTTCAGTACTTTCAGAAGAATCAATCGCATTGGGCGGAGCCCCTGTTGCAATTCCTGACTTTACAAACGGCAAGTGGGTTTCAAGAAAGTTTGTAAAGACTAACAAATGGAGTATATAAGTTTAATGATAAAAAACGGCAAAACGAAAGTTTTGCCGTTTTTTGTAGTCTGCACATTTTTTAAAATCCAAGCTACTGTTCCATGTGGCGACCTAAAAATGTCGCGGCAGACTGTGCCAGCTTCTCTTCTATTTCGCTCATTTTCGGTTGCTGTTCGTTTGTAAATACAACTACAGAGCCGATGGTGTCACCTTCTGAAATTATCGGAACAACTACGCCTGCTGAGTATTTTTCATTGCCGTCGATTACAGCGACGCTCTTTTTTTCTGTACCGCGTGATATAAACGAAGTTTTTTCTTCCATTATTTTTTCTATATCTGTACTGATTTTTTTGTCAGTAAGCTCACGCTTAGGAACACCTGAAACTGCGATTATATTATCCATATCGGTGATGCAAATTGGGTATCCGCTTGTTTTTGACAAGGTTTCGGCATAATCGCCTGCAAATTCTCCAAGCTCGCCTACAGGCGAATATTTTTTAAAAATTACTTCTCCGTCCTTACCTGTATATATTTCTAACGGTGCGCCCTCTTTGATTCTTAATGTTCTTCTTATTTCTTTTGGTATTACAACGCGGCCAAGATCGTCTATTCTTCTAACTATGCCGGTGGCTTTCATCAATTAAACTCCTTTTTTTAAAAATCTAATTGTAGTATTTGAAAAAACAGCCATTTTATTCTTATAAATGCAAAAATAAAAGACAAAACAACCAAAAATGTTTTGTCTTAAATGTAATATACTTTTTTATCTTTTGACTCTGCATACGCTGCTGTGTAGTAAGAGCCGCCCGAACTTTTTTTTACATAGGCAATGACACAGTCAGAATCGTCCACCATACGGCGATTTCGCTCGTGCATACAGCCCGTATAATTATAGGGGGCTAAGATTTTTACTTCATCGGCACGTGACAGAATATATTGATAAATACTCTTGTTTTCTTCGCTCCATCTTAGTGCCTGTTCTTTGTGCGGTGCATAGATTTTCAGCTTAATATTCGGATATTTATTTTTCAAACCCAAAACAGCCAAAGCAGATAAAGTGTCAAAACCTAAAGCACCGCCGTTTATAAAAACGGCGATGCCAGCACTTATTAGTTCTTCGATTTTTTCTGTAAGAACGGACAAAATCTGTTCTCGCTCGCTAAGGGGTAAATTTCTGTGACCCGTAAAGCAGCAAGTTGTCATTATTCTTCGTCCTCGTCGAATTCGATTTCGATTTTTTCGTTGCAGTTAGGGCAAACCAAAACTTCGTCATCGATCATATCTTCGTCAAAATATACTTTTTCGTCGCAGTTAGGACATTCTACTTCGTAGAATTCTAAATCATCATCTTCATAATATTCATCGTCATCATCACAGCAATCGCAGTCGCAATCGCAATCGCCGTAGATGTCGTCGCACAAATCGTCTAAATCTTCGCAAACTTCATCTAAGCAATCTTCAATGTCTTCGAGTCTTTGTGCTGTTTCTGTTGCTTCTTCGTCGAGTTCATCAACAGTAACTGCCATTTCGTCTAAAACTTCGATGATTTTTAACAAAAGCTTTCCTTCGTTTGAAGAGTCTTCGATTTTCATACCGTCTGCTAAACCCTTTAAGTAAGCTGCCTGTTCTGAAAGATATGCCATAATTTCATTCTCCTTCCAAATGTGTAATTAAAAATTATACTCTTTCCATATATTCGCCTGTTCTTGTATCTACACGGATTTTTTCACCCTGATCGATAAAGAGCGGAACGTTAATCTGAGCACCTGTTTCTAAAGTTGCGGGCTTTGTAGCACCTGTTGAAGTATCACCTTTAAATCCGGGCTCTGTTTCTGTAACAGTAAGCTCAACAAAAGTGGGAGGTTCAATACCGAACACACTGCCTTTGTATGATAAAACTGTAACATCCATATTTTCTGTAACGAATTTTAAAGCGTCACCCAACTGGTCAGGACCTAAGGGCATCATATCAAATGTTTCGTTATCCATAAAGTAGAAAAGGTCGCCATCGTTGTAAGAGTACTGCATGCTTTTTCTTTCGATGTGAGCCTTAGGCATTTTTTCTGTGGGACGGAATGTCTTTTCTACAACGCCGCCTGTAATTACGTTTTTAAGCTTTGTACGAACGAATGCTGCACCTTTACCGGGCTTAACGTGCTGGAATTCTACAATCTGGTACACGTTGCCTTCAAATTCAAATGTAACACCGTTTCTAAATTCTCCTGCTGAAATCATTTATAAACCTCCAAAAAATAAATATTCATAAGTATACAACATTATTTTATATGAAAGCTTTAAAAAAAGCAAGATGTTTTTTTATAAAATTGGAATTTTTTTAAAATTTTACACATTATTACAAATTACTTGACTAAAATCGCAAAATTTATTATACTTATAATGTAATTTTATCATTTGAAAGGTGTGTCTATTATGAAAACTTCTTATGAAATGAAAATAGCAGGACTAAACCGTACACTCACATTATTCCCGATTAATAAAGAATTATATATAGCAGGCTTTATTATGTTTGGAGATACAGAACTTACGGTAGCTGCTGCCGAAGAGCTTTTAAAACGTGCACCTGAGTTTGACGTTTTGGTGTCAGCAGAAGCTAAAGGAATTCCGCTTGCTTACGAGATGTCGCGTCAGTCGGGCAAAAAATACATAGTGGCAAGAAAAGGCTCAAAATTATATATGAAAGACATAGTTAAAGTCACGGTTCATTCTATCACAACAGACCACGAGCAGATTCTGTGCGTAGATAAATCCGATGCTGATTTTATGGCGGGCAAGCGTGTTTTGGTTGTCGATGACGTTATATCGACAGGTGAGTCATTAAAGGCTTTAGAAAATCTTGTAAATGCAGTCGGCGGTAACATCTGCGGTAAAATGACGGTTTTGGCAGAAGGTGAAGCAGCAGACCGTGACGATATAATTTATCTTGAAAAACTTCCGTTATTTGATAAGGACGGAAATCCAATCGATTAAGCATTAAAAAGGGATGCAAAAGCATCCCTTTTTAATATTTGAATTTAGCACGTGCAATGGTAAATGCTGTGATATTATCTGTATAAGGCGACAGCACTTTTGCAGCTTCTTTCATTGTGTTTCCCGATGTAAAAACATCATCAACCAGCAAAATATGTAACCTGTCTAACCGCTCCGGATTATATGTCGAAAACGCACCTTTTATATTTTTCTTTCTCAGCTCTAACTTTAACTCCGACTGCCGTTTTGTCTCTTTTGTTTTAATAAGTAAGTCAGAAAAACAGGGCACTTCGAAAAAATCGGCAATTCTTTTTGCAATTAAAAGAGACTGGTTGTAACCACGTTTTTTGAGTGACTTTTTAGATAGCGGTATGGGAATGACGGCGTCAAAGAAGATATCTTCACGTTCTAAAACTTCACAGGCAAGTTTAGAATATCCAATGTGATAATCAGGTCTGTTCCAGAATTTATATGCCCTGAGAGTCTTTTTTATATACCCTTCGTACTCTACACAGGAGATTAAGCGGGAATATTGTGGTTTTTCTATAAGACAATTGCCGCAAATGCCGTTTTCGGCACTGTGTAAAAAACAAAGACAGGTTCTGCATTTAAAGACCATAGATAAGTATGGTATTTTGCTCTTGCATTTTAAACAAGCGTATTCAGCAGACTCTACAGGTTCGCCGCAGACAATGCAGGTGTCGGGAAAAGGAAAAGACAAGGCCTTATCTTTAAATCTAAACACGTAGGACACTCCCAAAACAATAATAATGAGCGAAATTATATCATAAAATTCGACAAATATCAACATCAACGGTTTTGTATTTTTAGTAATAACTAAAATCGTTTTTTTGCTTTGGACTGTTGCAAATGTCAAAAAAATATGTTAAAATGCGCTTGTATGATTAGAATGAGCGGAGAAAAAGAGTATGTTTATAATATTTGGAATAGTTTTGGTACTTTTGGGTTTTGTTGGAATTATCGGGTTTGAAATAGATGTTTTTCTATCGGTTATTCCTATATGGTTAGCAAAGAAAACAGCCGATTATCAATGCTTTGGTGAGTGGAAGCTAAGAGCGTTGTTTACATATCTTGTAGGTATTGCAGGAGCGGCAGTGATGCTTTTTGATGCTTTTTCTCCGGATGTTTACTACGGCTTTTGGCCGATTATTATTCCGGTGTTGTTTGATTTTTTGGTTATGTTAGTGGAATGTTTTTTAATTAAAAAATGAGATTAACTGATTTTAAAAAAAGCGATATACTAAACTATAATTATTATACTTACATAAGACGAGGGAAAAATGATACACAAACAGAATTTACACACGCATACTGCATATTGTGACGGGAAAAATACGCCTGAAGAAATGATACTTAAAGCTATTGACAAGGACTTTGACAGTATTGGTTTTTCGGGACATTCGTATATGTATTTTTCACCTGCTATCAGTATGTCGGAAGAAGGTACAAAAGAGTATAAAAAAGAAATAAATCAGCTAAAAGATAAATACAAAGGCGAAATAGATGTTTTTTGCGGTTTGGAATTTGAAATGCAATCGCAGGTTGACCTTTCGGGGTATGATTACTTAATCGGTACGGTTCATTATATGCCTTTGTGCGGAAAAATCGTGGGAATTGATCGGTCGGCGGATACGGTAAAGAGTGTAATTGACACATATTTTGGCGGTGACGGTATGGCTTATGCAAAGGAGTATTATCGTTTGCTGTCAACGCTCCCTGAATATGGCAACTTTGATATTTTAGGGCATTTTGACCTGATATGTAAGCATTCTGATACGCACAAGTTTTTTGATGAAGAATCAAAAGAATATAAAAACGCAGCCGTAGAAGCGGCGAAAATCTTAGCTGGAAAAATCCCGTTTTTTGAAGTAAATACGGGATCGATAGCACGTGGATACAGAAAAACACCATATCCTGCTCCTTTTATAATAAAGGAGTTAAAAAGATTGGGATTTGGTGCGGTGATTTCGTCCGATTGTCACGACAAGGAATTTTTAGACTGCGGCTTTTCAGAGGCCGCCGAGCTTTTAAAAAGCTGCGGATTTAATGAACGTTATATACTTACGGAGAAAGGTTTTAAAGCGGTTTCGCTTTAATACGGTGGATATTATGAATTTTGTAGCAGTATTTATGTCTGTTTTTTCTGTAATTGGTGCTGTAGACAGAATTTTTGAAAATAAGCTGGGTCTTGGGAAACAATTTGAAAAAGGCTTTATGCTATTTGGAACTATGGCTCTTTCCATGATAGGTATGATTATCATTTCGCCTTTAATTGCAGATTCATTAAAACCTTTATTTGATATAGTAAAAAACGTATTACATATTGACCCTTCCGTAATACCGGCAGCACTTTTTGCAAACGATATGGGCGGTGCATCCTTAGCAGCAGAGATTGCAGCAGATGAAAAAATAGGTCTTTTTAATGCTTTGGTCGTATCATCTATGATGGGAGCAACATTTTCGTTTTCCATTCCGTATGCAATCGGAGTAGTAAAACCTGAGCATCATAAGGAAATGTTTTTGGGGCTTTTATGTGGTATAGTCACTATTCCTGTAGGATGCTTTATAGCGGGAATTCTGTTAAAAATCAATCTTCTGACACTCGTTATAAATATTTTGCCGATTGTTATTTTTTCAGCAATTATTGCTTGCGGACTTATGCTTTGTCCCGATGTATGCGTTAAGATATTTGCAATTTTCGGAAAAATTATAAAAATTATAATAACAATTGGACTGGCTTTGGGAATTATAAGGTTTTTAACAGGAGTAGAAGTCGTAAAAGGACTTGCACCACTCGAAGAAGGGGCAGCCATCTGTCTTAATGCAAGTATAGTTATGACAGGTGCGTTTACTTTTTTACATATTTTATCTAAGGCTGTTTCCAAACTGCTTACCAAAGCAGGTAAAAAGCTCGGCATAAACGAAGTATCTGCATTGGGCTTTGTGTCGACGCTCGCAACCAATGTAACGACCTTTGAAATGATGAATAAAATGGATAAAAAAGGAATAGTTTTAAATTCAGCTTTTGCAGTATCGGCAGCATTTACCTTTGCCGGACACCTTGCGTTTACGATGGCGTTTAATGATGAATATATTTTAGCTGTCATTGTGGGTAAGTTAGTTTCGGGAATAACTGCTCTGATTTTAGCAATGGTGTTTCATAAAAGAATGAACAAAGGAGAATAAGAATGCTTTATTTAAACCAGAGAAAATACCCACATATTCCATACAACCACAACGTTGCAAACGGCGGCGTTCCGCCTGAAAGACGATGTGTCGCAACATCGGGCTGCGGCTTGTGTTCTATGTGTATGGTAGTGGAGCATTTGACTGACAAAACGTTGCCTTTAGAAGAATGTGTAAGACTGTCAGAAGAAAACGGAGCGAACAAAAATTGTGGCACAAACCTTGCAGTTTTAGGTACTGTAGTTGCCAAAAATTACGGCCTTGAATTTGAAATGACAAACGAAAAGGAAAAAATGTTAAAATGCCTTCGCTCAGGCGGAGAAGTTATCGCAAACGTCGGCGGTGACAGAGAAGGGTATAAAGGGCTTTTCTCACGCGGCGGTCACTATATTACCATAATTTCAGCAGATGATGATACCCTTTGTATTTTAGACCCTGCAACAGAAGTGGGAAGATACGATATAGAGGGACACGAAGGAAAGCTTAACTTAGAAAATCTTCCTTTTATTTATTGTTCTGTTGATGTCATAATGAAAGAAACAGATAATAGAGCAGTGCCTTTTTTCCTTTTTAAACGCAAAAGATAAGGAGAAAATTTTATGAAAAACAGTTTTTCGTATTTTAAAAACACTGATTGTGTGTACTTTCCGTGCCACAAAGCAGATTGCGAAAATTTTAACTGTCTGTTTTGCTATTGCCCGCTCTACGCTTTAGGCGACAGGTGCGGCGGGAACTTTAAGTACATAGAAGATGAGATAAAAGATTGTTCGGATTGCTTAATTCCGCACAGTGAAAACGGGTATTCTTATGTCCTTTCAAAATTTGAAGAAATAAAGGAAATTGCAAAGAAAAAGTAAAGAAAAGGAGCTGTAGCAAAATTTATTTTGCTACAGCTCCTTTTGGGCTGGACGGAA
>CAZCOF010000034.1:0-14258 GCA_964500095.1 uncultured Oscillospiraceae bacterium | reverse complement strand
GGTCAATAATACAACAACAATTAATTATAAGCAAGAAACAAAAGTTCATGGTGTCGAAGTAATATATAAATATTATGGTGATTAAACAAGTGTCATCTAAATCGTACACTAATTTTAAAATACATTTATTAAAAAGAATGGAGAAATGCTATGCTTATAGAAATTTTAAAATCGGTCGTAATCGGAATCGTACAGGGCATCACAGAATGGCTTCCCATATCTTCAACAGGACACTTAATTTTAGTTGAAAAATTACTTACACTTAACGTTTCGCAAGAATTTTGGAATATGTTTAAGGTAGTTATACAATTTGCGTCAATTTTAGCCGTAGTTGTGCTTTATTTTCACAAACTGAACCCATTTTCACCGAAAAAAAGTCCTGCCGAAAAAAAAGACACCTACATATTATGGTCTAAGGTAATCGTTGCTGTAATTCCGGCTGCTGTAGTTGGGCTTTTGTTTGAAGATTTGATAGACAGCGTGCTGTCGTCAACTTTAGTTATCGCAGCAACCTTAATAATTTACGGTATTGCTTTTTTAATTATAGAAAACAAAAATAAAGCTCCAAAAATAAACTCGTTAGAAAGCCTTACATACTCTCAGGCACTTTTAATCGGTATGTTTCAGGTGTTGTCTTTAATTCCCGGAACATCACGCTCAGGCTCTACGATTTTAGGTGCGATAATTATAGGCTGTGCAAGAGAAGTTGGAACTGAATTTTCATTCTTTTTGGCAGTGCCTGTAATGCTCGGAGCATCAGGCTTAAAGCTTTTAAAATTCGTTTTAAGCGGTGCTTCGGTTACAAGCATTGAATGGTCGGTTTTAATTTCAGGATTTATTGTAACTTTTATAGTGTCTGTTCTTGCAATCAAGTTCTTAATGACCTATATAAGAAAGCACGATTTTAAAGCTTTTGGTGTTTACAGAATTATACTGGGTATTGTAGTAATTTTATCTGTAATATTTAAATTTTTACCTATGTAATGAGCTATTATCCCCCGTTTTTAAGGTCGAGATTGACAAGGAAGTATTGTCCTATAAATCGTATTTTTGACGAATTTCTGCGTTAAAAAAGCCACATATCCGTCAGGATAATGTTGTTTTTTTGCCTTGAACTTCATTCAAAAATTCTGATTTTAGGATGCAAAACCATTACTTCCTTATCAACCTCGACCTTGCGGGGGTTATTTTTTTATGTAAAAATTAAAGGAAAAATGAAGTTTTTGTCGAATATATATGTTAGAGATGACAAGGAGGTGGGATATATGCCTAAGTTTATGCAAAGCTCAATAGACGAAGTTTTAAATCGCTCTGACATAGTAGACATCGCATCAGGCTACGTGTCACTTAAGCGAAACGGCTCTGACTTTGTCGGCTTATGTCCCTTTCACAGAGAAAAAACACCTTCCTTTCACATAAACTCGGACAAGCAGCTGTTTTATTGCTTCGGCTGCGGTACGGGCGGAAATATTATAGATTTTATAATGAAAATTGAAAATCTCGATTTTGTGGACACGGTAAAATTTTTAGCTGAACGTGCAGGCATTACGTTAGAAGAAGAGGTCTACAGCCCCGAAATTCAAAAGCGGCACGACAAACGTGAGACAATTTTAAAAATGAACAAACTCGCTGCCAAGCGATATGTTTCTAACCTGTCGGGTAATGATGCAAAGCACGCCAGAGAGTACGCTTTTTCTCGCGGATTAAACCGTGACATCATCAGTACCTACGGCATAGGTTTTGCCAGGGAATCGTGGTCTGACTTGGTAGATTATCTAAAAGAAAACGGATATAAAAACGAAGATATTATAGATGCAGGACTTGCTGTTAAAAATGAAAAGGGTCATATATATGACAAATTCAGGAACAGGCTGATGTTTCCAATCATCGACGTTCGCGGAAATGTAATTGCCTTTTCAGGCAGGGCATTAGACGACAGCCCCGCAAAATATATGAACTCACCCGAAACACCCGTATTTCATAAGGGCAGCAACATATTTTCTCTAAACATCGCAAAGCAATACAGTGCAAAAGACGGGCTGATTTTAGTCGAAGGAAATATGGACGCAGTTTCATTACATACCTTCGGTTTTAAAAACGCCGTAGCGGGACTCGGAACAGCCCTTACCGACCAGCAGGCACAGCTTATAAAACGCTATGCTCCTTTGGTGTATCTTTGCTATGACAACGACGAAGCGGGACAAAAAGCTTGTGAAAAGGCGATTGATACATTATCCGCCGCCGGAATAAAGCTTAAAGTACTTTCTTATAAAGATGCAAAAGACCCTGACGAATATTTGAGAAAAAAGGGTGCAGAAAGCTTTAAAAAGGTAATTTCATCAGCTTTGTCCGTGACAGAGTATAAAATTCTAAATATCAGAAAAAAATATAATCTTGTCGAGTCATCCCAAAAAGTGGAGTTTATAAACGAAGCGGCAGAAATTTTAGCAAATAACGAAAATGCCGTCGAGCGTGAAATCTTTATAAAAAGAATTGCCAAAGAAACGGATATTTCAGTAGATTCAATAATTGCACAGGTAAACAAAATAATATACGACAAAAACAGAAAAACGTATAAAAAAGCCCAAAGGGAAATTCAGTCAACAAAGCCCGCAGGCTATGTGCCACGCAGCGGACCGCCTGTGACTGCGACGTATAAGTCGGAAAGAATGCTTTTAAATGTGATGTTTTTTAACATTACGGCGTTTAAGCAGGCAAAAGTGCTGATTGAAGCATCAGAGCTTTCGTCCGACACTCACAGACAGCTGTTTTCAGAAATCTTAAAATTTAAAGAAGGCAACGAATCAAGCGATGCCGGAGCGTTTCTTTCATCAATTCCTGAAAATTTAAAAGCATCGGCTGCTGAAATTCTCTACAAGGAATATGTCGGAGATGCACTGTCAACAGTAAAGGATACTGTTGAAAAAATCAAAAAATACAACTTTAACGAAAAAATTAACCGACTTGCCAAAGAAGGTAAGGTAGATGAAATAAACGAGCTGATAGCATCAGCCCGAAAGGAGAAGTCAAATGACAGAAGTTGAACAGAGAATGTTAGATGCAATAGCAACACTCACAGCAAAAGGTAAATCAAACGGAGTCCTAACCTACAAAGAAATCGCAGACGCTATCGGAGATGTAGAGTTAGAAACCGAGCAGGTTGAAAAAATCTACGAAACCTTAGAACACGAGGGCGTAGAAGTTGTCGCCGATATGGAAAAAGAGCTTGAAAAAATCGAAGAAGAATTAGAAGACATAAAGCCCACAGAAGAAATGGACGTAGCAGCAGAAGTTATGGAAATCTCTTCAGCCGAAGGCGTTTCAATCGACGACCACGTTAAGATGTATTTAAAAGAAATCGGTAAAGTGCCGCTTTTAGATGCTGAACACGAAATGCTTTTAGCCAAGCAGATGTCAGAAGGCGACGTAGAAGCAAGAAAGCGCTTAGCTGAAGCAAATCTGCGACTTGTTGTATCTATCGCTAAAAGATATGTCGGTCGTGGTATGCTCTTTTTAGACCTTATTCAGGAAGGTAATTTAGGTCTTATTAAAGCCGTTGAAAAATTTGACTACTCTAAGGGCTATAAGTTCAGTACTTATGCTACCTGGTGGATTCGTCAGTCTATTACCCGTGCCATTGCCGATCAGGCACGAACAATCCGTATCCCCGTTCACATGGTAGAAACAATTAATAAGTTAATTCGTGTATCACGTCAGTTGGTTCAAGAACTTGGTCGCGACCCGCATCCTAATGAAATTGCAAAAGAGCTTAATATGTCAATTGACAAGGTTCGTGAAATTATGAAAATAGCGCAAGAGCCGGTGTCATTAGAAACTCCTATCGGCGAAGAAGAAGACAGCCACTTAGGTGACTTCATCCCTGATGACGACGCTCCCGCACCATCAGAAGCCGCATCATTTATGCTGTTAAAAGAACAACTAAGCAGCGTGTTAGACACGCTCTCGCCGAGAGAATCAATGGTTCTAAAGCTTCGTTTTGGCTTAGAAGACGGCAGAGCAAGAACCTTAGAAGAAGTCGGCAAGGAATTTGACGTTACACGTGAGCGTATAAGACAGATTGAGGCAAAGGCTTTAAGAAAGTTGCGCCATCCGTCAAGAAGTAAGAAGCTCAAAGATTATCTTGAATAAAATGAAACACTCTCCTACGATTGCAGGAGAGTGTTTCATTTTGTATACTTTTGTCACGTCGAAAATTGTCAAAAGCCCGCTGTTAGCGGGTTTTTGGTGTGACACTTTCCATTATTTTCCATTTTACTGCCATTTTTTGGAAAAAAGCCCTTGAATTTTACAAAATATACGTGCTATAATTAGATTGTCGAAAATGTAAATTATTTCCAATTTTAGTATTTAGGAGGATAAATATGATTAAAGTAATTTCTATTGATGACAATCAGGAAGTGCGCGAAAATTTGAAAAACTATTTTAAGACCTGCTCCGATTTGGAATTTATCGGAGAAGCCGAAAACGGACAAAGCGGCTACGAGCTTATCAAAACCTTAAAACCCGATGCTGTAATATTAGACATCGTGATGCCAAAGCTTGACGGCTTGGGGCTTTTGGAAAAACTCTCACAAGAAAACATCCAAACCAACATTTTAGTCTACTCTGCTATCGGAAACGATACAGTCGTTCAAAAAACTTTCTCGCTCGGTGCAAAATATTATATTATGAAGCCGTGCGAAGCCAAGGACATTGCAGCACGTATTCGCGAAGCAAGCAAAATTACTCCTTCATCCGTTTCTGTTATAAGTGCTCACTCAGGCAGCGCAATTACGGAAAAGAACTTAGAAAGCGTAATTACAGACATTATTCACGACATCGGCGTACCCGCTCATATCAAGGGCTATAACTATTTAAGAGATGCAATCAGCCTTTGCATAAAAGACGATGAATTTATAAATTCCATTACAAAGCTTTTGTACCCGACGGTTGCAAAAAACTTCTCAACCACATCTTCACGTGTTGAGCGTGCAATCCGCCACGCTATTGAAGTTGCCTGGAATCGCGGACGCGAAGAAGTGCTTACCGATATTTTTGGCTACACCATTGACACAAATAAAGGAAAGCCGACAAACGGTGAGTTTATAGCTATGATTTCTGATTCTATCAAATTGAAGATGAAAAACGCAGTATAAAAAAGTTTCCCATTATCCTTTCCTTATAGGCTGAGTAATAAACGTCTGTCCAGCCTAAATCGGGAGCTGTAGCAAAATGATTTTGCTACAGCTCTTTTTTTCTTGACAGAAAGAATTCAACATTGTATAATACAATTAATATTTACTCACTACGGAGGTAATGGTATGGATTCACTGGACTTAAAAATTTTATCTTGCTTGAAGGAAAACGCCAGAGAAAATGCTACAAATATCGGTGTAAAAATCAGCCTTTCTACATCTGCCGTTATTGAAAGAATAAAAAAATTAGAGTCATCAGGTCTTATAAAGCAGTACACAGCTATTATAAATCAGGAAACATCAGGGCGTGAGCTGACTGCTTTTATTTCAGTAAGACTTGAGCACCCGAAATACAATCAGAGCTTTTGTGATATGGTTGCCCGCCACGAAGACATCGCTGAATGTCACTATATTGCGGGCGATTTTGATTTTATTTTAAAGATTATTACTTTCTCTGCTAAAACCTTAGAGAATGTTTTAAACACTATAAAATCAATGCAGGGCGTATCGTTGACAAGAACATCTGTTGTGCTTTCTACAAGCAAGCAAGAAGTGTGCTTGCTGCCCAAATTATAATTTTTTATATCAATAAAAACAAAAACCGCAAAGGATTACCTTTGCGGTTTTTGTTATGTATTAAATATTATTTTTTGTCCCTTAAGAACCAAGGAATGTCTACTTCTGCAGGAGCAGCCTTAGGTTCTGTACGATTTACGGGAGTTGCAGGTCTTTGTGTAACTGCACCGCCCTTGTATGCAGGTGTTGATGCAAAGAGTGTTGTAGGGGCATTTACAGCTGTACCGTAAACACCTTCAAAACCTGTTGCGATAACTGTGATAGAAACTTCGTCCTTCATTTCAGGATCAATCATAACACCGAAGATGATGTTAGCATTCGGGTCAACAGCATCTGAAACAAGGCTTGCAGCACTGTTTGCTTCGAATAAGCTCAAATCAGGTCCGCCTGTGATGTTAATTAAGATACCGCGAGCACCGTCGATTGTGGTTTCCAAAAGCGGGCTTGAAATAGCCATCTTAACTGCATCTTCTGCACGCTTTTCGCCGCTTGCACGACCAACGCCCATATGAGCAATACCTGTGTTTTTCATAATTGTAACAACGTCAGCAAAGTCAAGGTTGATAAGTGCATTCCCTGTGATTAAGTCCGAAATACCCTTAACGCCCTGAAGTAAAACTTCGTCAGCCATTTTAAATGCATCCATAACTGTTGTATGCTGATTTGAAATCTGCATAAGTCTGTCATTAGGAATTGTAACAATTGCGTCTACACATTCTTTTAACGCTGCGATACCTTCGTCTGCACGGTTGCTTCTCTGCTTACCTTCAAACATAAAGGGCTTTGTAACGATACCTAATGTTAGGATACCCATATCCTTTGCAATCTGTGCAACAACAGGAGCTGCACCTGTACCTGTGCCGCCACCCATACCTGCTGTAACGAATACCATATCGCTGCCGCTGATTGCCTGAGCGATTTCGTCATAGCTTTCTTCAGCAGCTTTAGCACCAACGTCAGGGTTAGCACCTGCACCGAGTCCTTTTGTTAATTTTTCGCCAATTTGAATTTTCTGATTTGCCTGTGATGATAAAAGTGCCTGCTTGTCCGTGTTGATTGATACAAATTCAACGCCGCCTAAGCCTGCGTCAATCATTCTGTTTACAGCATTGTTACCGCCGCCGCCAACACCAACAACTTTAATCTGAGCAATACTTGCTCCTCCATTATCAAAATCAAACACTTGCATTTCCTCCCTCTTTTGTATGTAATAAACCGTCTGTTTAATTTTAATTTTCTATATTTTACGCAATAAAAATTACGCATATATACTAATTTTAATTTATTATACCACAACATATAGATAATTACAAGTATAAAATAAAATTTTTTTACAAAATTATTACTTTTTCTTTACTTTGTCTTTAATTGTGCCGGATTTTCTGTTTTTTTGTCGTTTTATTCTGTTTTTTCAGAAGTTTTTTCACCTTCTTGGGTCTGTTCTTCTGTCAATTCTTCTTCGGTCAGTTTCTTTATCAGCTCGCCGTCTTCTCTTAGCTTTTTGATATTTTCATATTCGTCTTCGGTGTATGTGCCGTAATACCCTTTATCTGTCGTTAAGTCAAGATAACTTCTTTCGGTAGGCTTAACCTGCGGAATAATTGCATCCAGCATACTTACTTTTCGCTCTAAGGATTCTATTGTATCTAAAGGACCGAACGTCACACGAAGACCCGAACGCATAATCATCATAAAGTTTGATTCATCTGTCGCATCAATCACATCAATTTCTGACCAATAGTCACTTCCATAAAAGCATTTTACATAAGATATGTCCTTTATTGCATCGTTCTCATCTTCTGTTTCTAGCAGCTTTGCAATTTGGGCTTCCTTTACCTGTATGCCTTTGACAATGGGAACAGGCACTTGGGTTACATCGGTAGTTTTATAAAGCACTTTTCCGTCAATCGTTGCAACAATGAACTCCGTCGGAGTATCTATGATAATATCTTCTGTTGACTCGTCTAAGACTATCTTTATTTTTGTAGGGAATTTTCTCACAATTTCCGCATCGTCAACGTATGCAAGCTCTTCTATTTTTGCCGCTGTTTTTTTTGTGTTTATTCTGAAGATGTTTTGCCCTTGCTTTATGTTGCTTATCTGTATGATTTCTTCAGCGTTAAGCCTTTGGTTTCCTTCGACAACTATCTCGCTCACACCAAAAATCGGCGTAAAAAGGCAAATACACAAAACTACAATAAGTGCCAAAACACTAAGCACTGTAATTCTTCTTGTGAGCATTTTTCTTTTGTACTTTTCTGCACTTGTAAGCTTTTTCTTTGGCATTCTATCAACTACCCTTCGTATACGATATCTGCACCGAGATTGCGTAAGTTTTCTTCAAAATTTTCATATCCCCTGTATATAAATTCAGGTGAATTTATCGTTGTTTTACCATCCGCCGAGAGCGCCGCTATAACTAGCGCCGCACCTCCCCGCAGGTCTTGTGCACTGACGCACGCACCTGAGAGTTTTTTCACACCTTTAACCACCGCAACACGACCGTCTACGCTGATTTTTGCTCCCATTCGTGACAGCTCTGCTGCTACTTTATATCGGCTTTCAAATATAGTTTCTGTTATGATTGCGGTGCCGTCGCTTTTTGATAAAAGTGCCAAAAACAACGATTGTGCATCTGTCGGAAATCCGGGATACGGCATTGTTTTAATTGCCGCAGGACTTTTAATTGTCACTGGAGCTTTTAGTAAAACCTTATCTTCTCCCTTTATAATTTTGCACCCGCAATCGGAAAGCACAGCCAACACCGCCGACAAATGCTCAGGGCAAACATTGCTGACCGCAACTTCGCCACCGGTTGCAGCGGCTGCACAAAGATATGTTGCAGCAACAATTCTGTCCGGCATAACCTTGTAGCCGGAAGGAGTTAGTTTTCGTTTTCCTTCTATCGTAACAGTTGACGTTCCCGCACCCGAAATTTTAGCTCCCATAGAATTCAAAAAGTTTGCCAAATCTTCGATTTCAGGCTCGCAAGCTGCATTTTTTATAACAGTTACACCGCTTGCTTCACACGCCGACAGCATAATGTTTTCCGTAGCACCGACACTCGGAATATCTAAATGAATATGTTTTCCGCATAAGTTATCTGCTCGGCAAATCAAATAGCCGTGTTCTTCTTTAATATCTGCACCAAGTTCGCGTAGTGCCTTAATATGTAAGTCAATCGGTCTCGGACCGAGCTCGCACCCGCCGGGTGCTGAAATTTTCGCTTCTTTTTTTCGTGCTAAGACTGCTCCCAAAAAAATTACTGATGAGCGAAGCTTTCGCATCAGGCTTTCAGGAATAAAACTCTCCATCGAGCCTGTCGTATCAACAATTAACGCGTCATCGCATCGTGTGACCTTCGCTCCTAATTCTTGCAAAATTTCGCACGTTACCGAAACGTCAGAAAGGTTTGGGCAATTATAAATTGTATGTACACCTTCTGCCATCACAGTTGCCGCTAAAATCGGCAAAACCGCATTTTTGGCACCGTGAATTGTTACATTACCCGACAATTTCCTTCCGCCATTTACCAAAATCTTAGACAAAGTGCACACCTCCTGATAATAAATAAAATTCATTACCATAATATGCACTATTCTTTTTTATGTTACTTTTTGGCGAGTTCTTCTACTATGTCACAAATTCTTTTCGTTCCGTCAGAAATCGCAAGTTTTTTTGCACATTTTGACATATCGTCAAGCTTTTCACGATTAGCTATAAGCTTGTTTACTGTATCTGAAACTATATTTTCCTTTATATCACGCTCGCAAATCATAATTGATGCACCGCGATCTGCAATTGATTTTGCGTTATACTCCTGATGGTTGTGAGTAACATTCGGAGACGGTATCAATATTGATGCTTTGCCCATTGCACAAAGCTCACTCACAGTTACAGCCCCTGAGCGGGAAATTATCAAATCCGCCGCCGGCATAACTTCATTCATATTGTAAATGTAGGGAACGACTTTTACGTTTTCTCCAAGCTTTGATTTTTCGATTTTTTCCATTACTTCATCGTAAAAGCGTTCGCCTGTACCGCCTAAAATTTTTACATTTTCGCTGCCTGAATTGTTTATAATATCGCACAAGGCATTATTTATTGTACGAGCACCAAGTGAGCCTCCAACGGTTACTATAAATATTTCATTACCTATACCAAGTCGGTCTCTTGCCTCTTGATATGATAAATCAAACAGGTTCTCTCGCAAGGGATTTCCCGTTAAAACGCATTTTTTTGAAACCTTTTCCGAAACGTATTTATTGGTATCAGAAAAACTCGTGGCAACACAATTTACAAAAGATGATGCCATTTTTACCGCCATTCCGGGAAATACGTTTTGCTCGTGAACCAAAGTCGGAATTTTTAAGCTGTTTGCCGCACTCATTACAGGTGCACACACATAACCGCCCGTTCCTACTACAACGTCGGGGGCAAAATCAGAGATTATCTTTTTAGCCCCTTTTATTGCCGTTAAATACTTTATCAAAACCTTGATGTTTTTCACAGTCAGCTTTCTTATAAGCCCTTCAACTTCAATAAATTTTATATCAAAGCCTTCCTTTGTGACTAAGTCACGCTCCATACCCTTTTCTCTGCCGACAAAAAGGATTTCGGCGTTATATTCTTTTTTCATTCTTTTGGCAATAGCAATCGCAGGATTAATGTGACCTGCTGTGCCGCCGCCCGAAACTAAGATTTTCAATGCTTAAAACCCCGCTATCCGACACTTATTACGTGCCTTTTATGTTTTGAAACATTTAAAACTATTCCCATTGCCGCCATTAAAAATACCAAAGATGAGCCGCCCGCTGAAAAGAACGGAAGACTTATACCCGTAGTCGGGATAAGCTTTGTCACAACGGCAATATTTAAAAATGTCTGTACGCCCACTAACGATATGATACCGACAACCAAAAGTGTACCGAAGCTATCGGGGGCATTAACCGCAATTTTTATACCGCGCCAGATTAAAATTCCAAAAAGAGTAATTATAACAAACGCACCGATTACACCTAATTCTTCACATATAATTGCAAAGATAAAGTCGTTTTGCGGCTCTGATACGTACATAAATTTCTGTCTTGAATTGCCAAAGCCAAGACCGAAAAGCCCGCCCGACCCAATAGCATAAAGTGACTGAATTATCTGCCAGCCATCACCTTGCTTGTCTGCAAACGGGTCGATGTAAGATGCCAGTCTGTCAGCTCTGTAGTCAGCACCAAAAGCAACTGCAATAACTATAGGTATTAAAACCGCAAATGCACCCAAGAAGATTTTAGGCGGAAAACCCGCAACCAAAAGCATAATTGCAACCACAAAACAAATGATAATACACACACTAAAGTGCGGTTCTAATATCAAAAGTCCCAAAACTGCCACTAAAACAAGTGCATATTTTAAAAGATACGGAATATCTTTTATTTTTTCCTTTGCTTCTGATAAGACTTTAGCAAAAAAGATAATTACCGAAATTTTTGCAATTTCTGACGGCTGAATTGTAAATGAACCAAATCCCAACCAACGTCTTGAGCCCTTAAGCGGCGTACTCAAAAGAACAAGCCCCAATAAAACAAACGTCACAATCATAATGGGTTTATAAAACTTTTTATAGATGCGATAGTCAATTCTTGCCGTAACAAACATAGCAACAGCACCAATCAATGCCCAAATAAACTGACGTGTAATAAAGTAAAGACCATCGCCGTATCTGTAGTTTGCGGAAGGATAGCTTGCACTAAAAACCATCAAAAGTCCCAAAACAACAAGCATAACTACAACAGTAACAAATCCTAAGTCCATACCGGATTTTTTGATAACTGCACGCTCGGTCGAACCGTATTCACTTTTTTTAATTCTGCGAGCCTTTGCAGCCATAAAAAATCAACCTTTCTTAAAAGAATATATAGTAGCTTACCAAACAAAGAATTGTCGCAGCCAATGAAAACAGCAGAACAATCTGCTTTTCATTCATACCGCACATTTCAAAGTGATGATGAATCGGACTCATTTTAAATATTCGCTTGCCTGTTAGCTTAAACGAAGCCACCTGCAAAATAACCGAAAGTGTTTCAAAAAGGAAAACACCGCCTGCAACAATCAAAATCAGCGGAAGCCTTAGCATACATGCACCAATTGCCACACATCCACCCAAAAAGAGCGAGCCTGTATCGCCCATAAACACACGTGCAGGGTTTGCATTGAAGAACAAAAATCCCAAGCACGCAGCAGCCGTTGCACCCATAAAGACAGCAACTTCTGTATTGTTAAGCTTGACAGCACAAATCATTAAAAACACAGAAACGATTAAAGTCACAGACGAAGCAAGTCCGTCTATGCCGTCTGTTAAATTTACGCTGTTTACTGTCGCAAGCTGTACAAAAACTATTAAAATCGGAGTAAATATCCATAAATTTACAGGCGTTTTTATAAACGGTATTATTATTTCGTTGTCAATTACACCTGAATTTATCGCATAGACCGTAACAAGCACCGATGCAGCGAGCTGTGCTAAGAATTTTTGCTTTGATGTAAGACCTAAGTTTCTTTTTTTAACAACCTTTATATAATCATCAATAAATCCTACCACACCAAACATTGCCGCACCAAGCATCATACAGACAACAGCGTGTAAATTAAAATCATAAGCTGCCGCCGTTAAAATCATAGAAGCTATTACCGATACTGCAATTGCAATACCGCCCATTGTCGGTGTACCGCTTTTTTTCGCGTGCCATGTGGGTCCTTCTTCTCTTATTTCCTGACCGAACTTTAATCTTATTAAAGCAGGAATTAAAAGGGGCGTTAAGATTACGCATACCAAAAGCGAAATCCCCAAAGACATAAGTATTGCACCTGTATTCAAAAAATCAGCTCCCTTATCTTAAAAATTGTTCTTTAAAAATTCTGTTACTCTCTCAAGCTCCATAGCCCGCGAAGCCTTAACTAAAACAACACTTTTTTCTTCTATAATATCCAAAAGCGAAGAAGTTGCTTCTTCTACAGTATCAAAAGAAACAATATTGCCCGAATCCATTCCCTGCTCATAGGCACCTTCTGCTATGTATCGCGCGTCGTGTCCGATAGTTACAAGAGTGTCAACATTATTCTTTACAACTTCTAACCCTAAGTCAAAATGTGCTTTTTTACTGTATTCGCCAAGTGCTTTTATATCACCTAAGATCGCTATCTTTTTGTCTTCGTATTTTCCTAAGACCGAAAGAGCCGCCGATACTGATGCAGGTGCTGCGTTGTAGCAATCGTTTATTATCGTAATTGAATTTGTATTTATTATATCCATTCTCATTTTCGTCATAGAAAAATCAGACAGGGCATCTTTTATCTCTTTTTCGGGAATTTCAAACACTATTCCTGCCGCAATTGCCAAAAGTGCATTTAAGATATTGTGTTCGCCCGCAACAGGTAAAGCTACATCAAATTCTTTTCCCATTCCAAAAGCTGTAAAGGATACATTTTCTTTTGTCGATACGATTTCTTTTGCAACAATATCAGCCTTTGCGTTTTTCACTCCGACCGTTATGACCTTTTGAGCAATTTCGCCTTTATGTGCCATTAAAATTTTGTCATCGCCGTTTAAGATAACTGTGCCATTTGGCTTTGTATTTTTAAATATTTCAGACTTTGCCTTATAGATATTTTCCTGAGAGCCAAGTCTTTCAATATGCGACATTCCGATATTTGTTATTATAGAAACTGTCGGGTTTACGATATATGAAAGCCTGTCGATTTCACCGAAATTGTCCATTCCCATTTCGATAACCGCAGCTTCTACACACTCATCAGCCGAAAAAACCGTCAAAGGAACACCAAGCTCATTATTAAAATTACCCTGATTTTTTAAAGTGTTAAACATTTTTGACATAACTGCATACGTCATATCACGTGTTGTAGTCTTTCCTACACTTCCGGTTATGCCCACAACAGGTATACACATTTTTCTCATGATGTTTCTGGCAATTTTGCCAAGTGACGAAATTGTATTTTCAACCTTTATAACTGTGCCGTCAGCTTTTATGTCTTTTTCAACAATGGCACAAACAGCACCTTTTAAAAACGTGTCAGCCACATAGTCGTGTCCGTCACTTTTTTCACCTTTGATTGCTGCAAAAAGCGAGCCGATGACTGCCTTTCTGCTGTCTGTCGTAATATTTGTTACAACACCGCTTGCATCACCGCTTAAAAGCTCTCCGCCCGTTATATCCAAAATTTCTGATATTTTTAAGGAAATCATATATATTCTCCTATTTCACTTCGCCCAAAAACTCCGCTATAACTTCACGTTCGTCAAAGTGATTTTTTGTTTTGCCTATTATCTGGTAGGTTTCGTGACCCTTACCTGCTAAAATTATACAGTCCCCACGCTTTGCAAAAGAAAGTGCGTACATAATCGCCTCACGTCTGTTTTCTATAACTATATGCTCACAGTCGGTTTGGTTTACACCAACCATTATATCTTCTATTATT
>CAZCOF010000033.1:14261-14662 GCA_964500095.1 uncultured Oscillospiraceae bacterium | reverse complement strand
GGTGTAGCAACCTAAAGTCAGGGTTGTATGTTTTTCGGTGCATAGCCCTGAAATACGGGTTATGCACTTTTTAAATTACGGAGGGATTTTTGCAATGAAAACAACACTAAAGAAGGTCATTTGCTGTATCTGTGTACTAACGATTATGATGTCTGCATTTCCTAATCTGCTTACATCAAATACAGTACAAGCGGCATCTACATATTATTCTGAGTATGGGATATATTTTGATGCATCAACAGGTACAATAACAGATGCAGATGAAACACTTACAAGCTTAACAATACCTGATGAAATAGACGGTGTTGCCGTTACCAAAATAGGAGTGCATGCATTTTATGGTTGTACAAAATTATCGAGCATTGATTTAGGTGACAATATAACGACTATAGGCGGAGAAG
>CAZCOF010000033.1:0-14161 GCA_964500095.1 uncultured Oscillospiraceae bacterium | reverse complement strand
TATCTTTGGGTACAAAAATCAAAGAGATAGAGTATGCATCGTTTTGGAACTGTAATGAATTAGAAACAATCACCATTCCTGATTCGGTTACCACAATGGGAAGCGCTTTTATAGATTGTCCTAAATTGACCACAGTTTACATAGGTAGTGGAACAAAATCAATTAACGACTTTACACGCTGTGAAGGTTTAATCAGTATAGAAGTTTCTGATGAAAACCAATATTACAAGAGTGTAGATGGTGTATTATTCGACAAGGCTGGAACATCCTTGAAAGAATACCCAGCCAGTTCGTCAAGAACAGAATATTCCGTTCCTGATGAAATAACCAATATACAGTATAGCGCTTTTAGTTATGCTAAAAATCTGAAGAATATTCATTTACCAGAAACTTTAACATCTATCGGCAGTAGTGCATTTGAATATTGTACATCATTAGAAGCTATAACAATACCAAAATTAGTTAATAATGTTGATAGACTTGCATTTCAAGGTTGCAGTAATTTAAAGAAAGTAGTATTTGATAATTCACCAACCAAAATCAGTGACTCTGCATTTAGAGACTGCACAAAATTATCGAGCATTGATTTAGGTGACAATATAACGACTATAGGCGGAGAAGCTTTTAGAAACTGCTCTGCACTGACAAGTATTGAGTTCCCATCTTCCTTGACTGCGATGGGCGATAAATCCGCTTGGCAAGGTGTATTTTACAATTGTACAAATCTTGAAACAGTAATATTTAATGATAGTCCAGTTGTAATAACTGAATATACATTTAGAAATTGTCATAAGTTAAAAAATGTATCTTTGGGTACAAAAATCAAAGAGATAGAGTATGCATCGTTTTGGAACTGTAACGAATTAAAAACAATTACTATTCCTAAATCTGTAACTGTAATGGGGAATGCTTTTATAGATAACACAAAACTTCAAACTATCTATGGATATTCAGGAACAGTTGCGCAAAAATATGCTAATAATAATGGAATAAAATTTGTTGCGCTTGATGATGGTTATATTGGCACCAACAAAACTAATACGAAAGTTATAATGGAAAGAAACGGTAAAACATATGATTTATTAACAGAACACCAAATATTTGGCGAAGATTCAACAGAAACTGTTACGGTAATAGTTGAGCCCGATTGGCAGGGTAAACCAAAAGGGAAAATTTTATTATCACAAGGTGGATTAAATTATGTAGAAAGCGAAACGGGAATTTTTGAAAATATTTGTCCTGCACAATCATTTAATTCTGACGGTAATATTTGTGTTATCCTTGTAACAGGTGATGGTGGTACAGTTGAATTTCAGCCCATTCAGTTGCAAATAACATCTACAGGCAAAGGTTCCCAGTTTAACGGCGAATTATCTTTGTTTGATGACTTTGTTGTACAAATTCCTGATTCCGTGCCAATAATAAATGGCGAATTTGGATTAAGTTTAGGTGCTTTTAACACAGATATAACTGTAGATGGAAATGAATTTAAGGTTGCTATTGGCATGAAAACGCTTGAAGGTAAAAAAGATGCCGGTGGAAAATGGGAAAAAGAGGAATGGCAAAATCTTAAAACAGGATTTAATAAGGCAAAGAAAAAAATAACGGAGGGTGTAGAAGATTATAAAGAAATCACAGATTGCCTTTCTGCATTTAACAGCAATGTTGGGCTGAAAACACAGGGAAGCACTAGTGCAGATGTATCAGTAAGCGGATATATTGAAGGTGTAATTGATGAAAATGGCAAAATGAAGATTTTTGAAGGTGGAATTATCGTTGCCGGAGAAATAAAATATACACATCAAGGTATGGTTGTTGTTGGCGTTGTACCACTGTATTATGAGATTGGAGCCGGAGGCGGATTGAAGTTCGTCGGCGGTGTTAAAGGATATGTTCCTGACGAAGGAGTGGCAAGAGCGTTTACAGGCTCTATTACACCTGCGCTATTTGTAGAAGCTGGTGGAGGGTTAGGAATACCTTATGTAATGACCGCCGGAGTTAAAGGTAAGGTTGAATTAGCTTTAGAGGTTGCATTAGAAAGAGTATATCAGAAACTTACAGTTGAAGGTAGTGCTAACTTCCAATGGAAAGGCCCTTTTAATGTCGTTCTTTATGAAAAGGATTTTGCTAAAGGAACTTGGTATATTTATGAAACAGGCAATCCTGATACATTGTTGGGTTCAACAGTTGGTCTATTCTCTTTGCGAGATATGTATAATGGAATAGATTTAGATTCACCTGTTCAACTTGAAGATAGAAGCTATATTCTTGAACCTTCGGAGTGGATAGGCGGTATGTCGAATGATATTTCCCTTTTTGCTGTTGATTATACAAACAAGCAGTTGGCTGTGTTGGAAGAAAATACATATAAGGATGCTGCTCCCATAATTGCCAATATGCAAGGAACGAAAGTTATGGCTTGGATAACGGATAATGGTGGTCGTGAAGCTGTAAATAAGTCGATGCTTGTATATTCAGTTTATGATGAAGAGAATGGGAAATGGTCTCTTCCTGCTCCTGTGGCTGATGATGGTACTGCTGATTACTATCCCGAAATAAAAGACGGATATATCGTATGGCAAAAAGCTAATACTGAATTTGATGAAACCGCTTCAATTAACGATATGAGCAGAAGTAGTGAAATTTATGTAGCAAAATGGAATGGTAGCGGTTTTGACGAGGCTGTTCGAGTTACAGATAATAGCACTATTGATACAAAACCGACACTTGCAGTAAATAACGATGTGGCACATATTGTTTGGACTACCAACACAGAAAATAACTTTATGGGAACAGCAGGAACAAACTCTATATTGACCTGCAGTTTCGATGGTAGCAATTTAAGTGAACAAAGCACTATTGCAAGTGAGCTTACTGCAATAACCAATATGTCTGCAAGCTATACTGATGCTTTAAATGTTTATTATGTGATAGATACGGATAATGATTATGCAACTGTTGCCGATAGAGATATTTATTCATTAAGCGGAACAGAAACAACACAGGTTACATCTAACAGCACATTGGATTCTAACCCTATTGCTGTAGAGGTAAACGGCGAAGAATGGTTGTTCTGGTATAGCGAAGGTAATATAATGTATAAAACAACTACAGATACATTTGCTGTATTTGACAATGCTCAAAGCGGTATTACAGATGATTTTGATGTAATAACCAACGGTAGCGGAAATATTGTTATTACTTGGACAACTGTAAATGATGGCGGTGCTGAAATTCAAGGTGTGTTCTATGACGGAAAAACTTGGAGTAAGGATATACAGATTTCAGAACTTGGCGAAAATGTAAAATATCCACACGGTATTATGGATGAAAATGGAACTGTTACATTAGCTTTTAACAGAACACAAAAGATTGCAACTGATGATTATTATACAGACGGTCAGGCTGATTTGTGTACTTTGCAAGTTACACCGTCTTATGATATTACAGTTGATGATGCTATGCTTGGAAGTTATGAGTTGATTGTTGGCGAAAACTCTTTACTTGTCGATATTGCAAATAAAGGGGAATTATCAGTAGCAACTTATACTGTTGAAATTACTGATGAAAAAGGCAATAAGCTTGGCGAATATGTATCTGAAACATCATTACTTGCAGGCGAAAAGAAAACAATAGATGTACCATTTACTATTGATGAAACATTTACGGCACAAAATATTTTTGCAACTATATCAGCAGAAAACATTGATGAGTACAATGTTGATAATAATAGTACATCTGTTGAAGTCGGTTCGGCTGATGCAAAAATAGCAGGAACAGCGATAGGTGAAAATAAAGTTTCTGTAACAATTAAAAATGCCGGATTTGAAAATGTAAGTGGAATAACTGTCGCTTTGTCAGATGCAACTTCCACCACTCCACAAACAAAGACAATCGAAACTATTGCTTCCAAAGAAGCTACAGTAGTTGAATTTGATGTTGATTTATCATCACTTGCGTTTGACGAAGATGGTTACGGAGCACTGACAGTAACATTAAGTGCCGATGCTGATAGCAATGAATCAAACAATGAAACAACTATAAATGTAAGTAAATCTGCAATCGAAAATTATTATGAGGTTAAATTACACTCAGTAGCAAACACAGCAAAAGGTTGCATAATCAATGCTAATGTGAAAAACAATTTGCAATATAGCAGAAATGCAACTGTAATTGCTGCAATCTATAATAGCAATAATGCTCTTGTAGAGGTAAAAATGGAAGAAAAAGAATTGATTGCTGATGATTACACAATAGTCGATTTCAGTTTTGAAGGCGTAACATTAGATAAGACACAAACAATCAAATTGTTTGTATGGGAAGATTTGAAAAATCTTACACCTATAGGAATAGCAAAAGAATATAAATGTTCCGATTACATTAAATAATCAAAATGAATTGAGGGCATACTGCAATTAAGTGGTATGTCCTCAATTTATATTGGAAGTTCTATGCTGCGATTAATTAAGTTTTGTAGTACAGTTTGATGTTTTTATTGAAAAAAGTTTGTGATATATGTAGTAATTCACTTAAAATAGTTGTCGAAATAAGTTGAATATGGTATAATTATCTAAAGTATTAATTTAATGAGTGAGGTCGTAAAAATGGAATATGCAAAATATTGGTTAAGTCATTCGGTAGATATTATGGATAAATTGGTAGATGTCTATCAGAAGATACAAATTTCTAAAGAAGATGTTGATAAATATCAAAATGTAAATTTTGACGAAATTTTAGAGATTATTGGAAATTACTATGCGGATGAATATAAAAAAGAAATTCATTTGACCGTATACAGTATTGCATATGAAAAGATTGTAAGTGTTGCCAATACTAATAATACGAAAAAAAACAGATTTAAATATTGGGTTTCAAAAAAACAAATTAAGTCTTTAAGAAAAGCGTATAGACAGATTTACAATAGTCTCAGAAATGAAAGTACACAATATTTTGTGAAAATCCCGTATAATACAATATACATATTAAATGCAGTATATGAAATTGTGCTTAAAATAAAACTTGCAGCTGAAAAGCTAAATAATAAAAAACTGAGTGATTATTTAGCGAAAAATTATATTGATTTATATATGGCAGAAATTGCTCGAAATAGAAACCTATTAGAAGTTGAGCGTGCTCGTGAGCTTTGCGAAAATGTTTTAGATGGAAATCAACGAGCAAATATGATTTTTAGAGGATGATAATGATGTTTAAAACATATTTAAAAAGAAATTATGAAAAGTTAATAAGCACATTTATTGCAATTATAGCTACATTACTAACAAAAGAATTAGTAAATTCGTCTGAAATATTGAAGAATATAGTTAATAGTGAACTTACTGTTTGGAAAGTATTTGTATGGATACTACAAGTTGTAATAATAATGTTGTTTACTATGTTTATTGAATTCTTAATAAAACGAGCGAAACCAAATGCGCTAAGAAACAATGTCCGTTTTAAAAAGGAAAACCCGTTAAAAAATTGTACTAAACAAGAAAAACAAAAAGAAATAGCTGAAACAATAAACGCTTTAGACCACTACACAACAAAAATTGAATGTATAAACACGCTGGAAACGGACAAAAAATTATTTTTTTGCAAGAGGTATTTGTTTTATTTGTATGCTTTAATGTCAACAATAACCAGCATTATTTACTACAAACAGCAATGTTTGACAGATAAAAATCAAAAACCTGTGGTTTCAAAATTCAGTTTTACAGAAATGAAAATCTATTATAATGAAATTGAACAAAAAATTGTTTTTATAGACAAAATAATAGCAAGTTTATGTGAAGAAAAGTCTAAACAGCAATATCAAAATAATGAGCTCGAATATATTCATATGATTAAAAAACTAATTAATAATATGAATAACGATATAAAAGGATTTATTTTTGGAAATGACAGCAACTAAAAGAAAAGGGTGTACCGCTTTATCGGCGGTATGCCCATGATTTTAAAACTTTTTGAAAAAATATTAGATTTACCCTTGACAAAATTCCTATTATAATGGTCTTGCGACACAAGTGAATATTCTTTACATAAGTACGTTTTTCTTTTGGAAAAAATGCGTGCTCTATTTTCACGTTCTTGTGTAGAGATGTTGAAGCTTGTGTCGCAACAAGGGAGCTATGCATTTTTCGGTGTGTAGTGTTTCACTGCACACCTTTTTTAATGCGTAAACTCTGACTGTGCCACAGAAATTAACCAAAAAAGACCGTAGCCTATGCTACGGTCTTTCTCTTTAAAACTATTGTACGATTTCTACCACAACGTGTTTATTTTCACGGCTTGCAGCAGCTTTCATAACAGTTCTGATGCATTTTGCAATTCTTCCCTGTTTTCCGATAACCTTACCCATATCGTTGTCGGCAACTCTGAGTTCTAAAACGATTGTTCGCTCGTCTTCTCTTTCTGTAACAGAAACGCTTTGGGGCTCATCAACTAAGGACTTTGCAATAACTGCCAATAATTCTTTCATTTTCTTTCTCCTTAATAATCATAAGACGCGAAGATTACTCTGTGATACCGCTTTTTTTGAGTAAAACCTTAACTGTATCTGTGGGCTGAGCACCATTTGCAATCCATTTTTTAGCTGCTTCTGCGTCGATTTTGATTTCAGAAGGGTCTGTTAAGGGGTTGTATGTGCCGATTTCTTCGATAAATCTGCCATCTCTGGGGTATCTTGAGTCAGCAACAACTACTCTGTAAAAAGGAGCTTTTTTTGCACCCATTCTTCTTAATCTGATTTTTACTGCCATTTTAATTTCACCTCCAAAATTGATAAATGTGTATGTTATTTAACATAAAAAACAATAAAACTATTTTTTCTTCTTTTTCTTTTTAAAGCGCTTTACGGCACCGCCGCCTAATTGCTTTATCATTTTTTGCATCTGCTCAAATTGTTTTAAAAGAAGATTTACGTCGGAAACCTGATTTCCGCTGCCGGCTGCAATTCGTTTTTTGCGGCTGGCATTTATGATTTCGGGCTTTTCGCGCTCTGCCATTGTCATTGACTTAATGATTGCTTCAACGCGGTCTAATTTTCGCTCGTCGATATTTGCATTATCAAGTGCTTTAGCATCAACGCCCGGTACCATTTTAAGCAGTGATGACAGCGGTCCCATTTTCTTCATCTGCTGCATCTGGGATAAAAAGTCATCCAAATTAAACGTGTTTTGCCTGATTTTTTCTTCTAACGCGACTGCATCTTTTTCGTCAAAAGCTTCCTGTGCCTTTTCAATCAAGGACATCACGTCGCCCGAGCCTAAAATTCTTGATGCCATTCTGTCGGGGTGGAATTCTTCGATGTCTGAAAGCTTTTCTCCCACACCGCAGAATTTAATAGGTTTTCCCGTTACGGCTTTGACAGAAAGCGCCGCACCGCCGCGAGTGTCACCGTCGAGCTTTGTGATAATAACGCCCGTAACTTCTAATCGGTTATTAAAGCTTTCTGCTATATTTACCGCATCCTGACCTGTCATTGCATCGATTACAAGTAAGATTTCATCGGGGTTTACAGCACGCTTGATGTCTTCTAATTCCTGCATAAGCTCATCGTCAATGTGAAGACGACCGGCTGTATCTATGATAACAAAATCATTGCCGTGAGCCTTCGCGTGCTCTATTGCTGATTTTGCAATCTTTACAGCAGATGTGTCCGTTCCCATTTCAAAAACAGGAATGTCTAACTGCTTACCTACGACCTGTAACTGCTTAATGGCTGCAGGTCTGTAGATGTCACAAGCGACTAAAAGCGGTCGCTTGTTGTGCTTTTTTCTCATAAGACCGGCAAGCTTTGCACAAAACGTGGTTTTACCTGCACCCTGAAGACCTGCAAGCAGCACGACTGTCGGGTTTTTGCTGTATTCTATACGGGTGTTTTCGCTACCCATTAAAGCGGTAAGCTCGTCATTTACAATTTTTATAATCTGCTGACCGGGTGTTAAGCTTTCTAAAACGTCTGCCCCGACGCATCGCTCTGAAACCCTTGCTGCGAAATCTTTTACAACCTTGTAGTTTACGTCAGCTTCTAAAAGAGCCAACTTAATCTCACGCATTGATTCTTTTATATCTTTTTCGGTTACAACGCCGCGCCCTTTTAGCTTTTTAAAAACTGCACCGAGCTTTTCGGACAAATTTTCAAATGCCATCAAGCTGCCTCCTTATCTATTAGAGTTTTTCTGTGATTGACTTTATTTTGTTTGAGATTTCTGCTACAGCTAAAGACAACTTTTCTGAATGAATGTAGGTGTCAATGTAGTTTTTAAGCTCGCCGAACATTTCTTCAATGTCAACTACGTCGCGCTTTATTTCTTTGAACCTTTTTAAAAGTCCTAAGGTGTTTTCTAAATCCACAAGCTGTTTTTCGCCGCGTTTTATAGAGTCACGCACGCCCTGACGTGAAATCGAAAGGGGTTCGGCAATCTCAGCTAAAGATAAATCTTCATTATAATAAAGCTCCATAGCCTTAGCTTGCTTTTCTGTCAAAAGCTCGCCGTAAAAATCCAAAAGCATAGCAATTTGATAATCTTTACCTGTCTTTTTCAAGAAAATCACCTCACTTTTTGATACGGTGTAAAGGTTTTAATCTTCACACCGAAAATTATTTTACCCTAAATCAGGCAGTTTGTCAATAGTTTTTTGTAAAAAATAAAGGAAAAAGCCGTCTTTTTAAAACGGCTTTTAGATTTTTATTATTCTACTAATGTAAGACCGGCAATTATCGGCCTGCAGCTTTTAAAGTCTTTCCACACTAATATCTTTGCGGTGTCGTAGGGTTTATCAGATGTAAACTCAATGTTTTCGGAGTTAAAGTCAATTGGTTGCATATCGGTTAGTTGCTTGCTTTTATAAAGTGCCAAGATGACCTTGTTCCCGTTTTCTATATCGCTCACTTTTGTTGAGTATCCGTCAAAGTCAACATAGTGGAAGAAAATCTTCTTTGCATTTTCGCCTGTAAAAGGGTCGCCCGCCATAGAAGCAGAAATATTCATAAACTCATCTTTAGTGCCGTTATAGTATATTGTATCAAGTGCGGCACTGTCAAATGCGAGAGTTCCTATATAAGCCACGCTTTTAGGAATTGTAATTTCCGTTAAGCTTGAGCAATTTGCAAAAGCATTATCGCCAATTTGTGTTATCCCGTCGGGAATAGTAATATTTGTCAAAGCAGTACAAAAGTTAAATGCATCCCTTTCAATATAGCCGTCAGATGCTGTACATTTGTTGGGAAAACTGATACTTTCAAGACTTGTACAGTTATAAAATGCTTCGCGACCAATATAGCTTACGCTGGCGGGTATGGTAATTTCTGTCAAGCTTGAGCAGTCGTAAAATGCTGAAAAGCTGATACCTTCCACGTTGTCAGGGATTGTGATGCTTGTCAGATTTGAACATCCTGCAAAAGTGTGATCAGATATGTAGTCAATATTTTCAGAGAGTGTAACATCAGTCAGACTTGAGCAATTTGCAAATGCACCGCTCATAATCGTTTGCACGCTGTCAGGAATTGTGACATTTTCTAAGCTTGTGCAAGCAGAAAAGGCATATTCTTCAATGCAAATCACACCATAGGGAATGGTGAGCCTTGTTATGCTCGTACACCCTGAAAAAGCCCCGCTGCAAATTATAGAAACATCACTGGGAATTGCAATGCTCAGCAGAGCGCTGCAATTATTAAATGCGTATCTTCCAATAAAGCTTACAGAATTGTGAAACGTAATGTTTGTAAGGCTCGTACATTCTGAAAAGGCATAATCGCCGACACTGCTTACGCTGGCAGGAATTGTATATGAAAGACTGTCTTTTCCAATTGGGTAACGTATAAGCTTATTTTTATCCTTGTCAAAAAGAATGCCGTCAAATGAAGAAAAATACTCGTTTTCATCTGAAACAGAAATATAAGTTAAGCTGACACAGCCGTCAAAGACATCACCTGATATAAAGATAACGCTGGCAGGAATTGCAACGCTTTTTAAGTTAACGCACCATAAAAACGCACCAGGACCTATGGAAGTAACACCATCAGGAATTGTTACGCCGGTTAAATCCGTGCAATAATTAAATGCAAATTCACCAATCTCTGTAACAGGACAGCCACCTAAGGTGTCGGGTATCGTAATGTCTTCGGATATTGAAGAATCAACAGCGATTATGGTTGCCTGATTGTTTGTGATGGTGTATGTATAATAACCTGTAAATACTATATTGGCTGATAGGAAATCATCGTTGCCATCTTCTATAGTTATAGCATCAAATTCAGCTTTTGTACCGCTATAGTAAATCATTAAACCCCAGACGTCTGAAAATGCAGAATATCCGATAACTGCAACACTTTCAGGGAGTGTATATGATTGTGCTGGGCTTCCGCTGGGATATTTAATCAATGTGGTTTTGTCTTTGTTGTACAAAACACCGTCTTCTGAAGAATATGCTTCGTTTTGGTTTGAAACACTTATATTGTATAGACCCCTACAACCAAAAAAAGCACTTGGATTAATCTCTGTTACACCACTTCCTATGATAACTTCTTCTAATTGATAACAACTGTTAAACGCGAGATCTTCAATAGATTTTACACTGTCAGGAATTGTGATGCTAATAAAGCTACACCACTGAAAGGCTTCAGCTCCGATAACGGTTACGCCGTCGGGAACAGTATATTCGGAAAAAATTAGGTGATCCATCTTTGCGTCGGGGTACTTAATTAATGTGGTTCCGCTTTTATCAAACAAAACGCCGTCGCGTGTAGAATAAACACTGTTTCCGCCTGATACGTTTATAGCAGTCAGACTGTTACAATCAAAAAATGCAGAGCTATCGATAAAAGTAACGCTGTCGGGAATTGTAACATCTGTCAAATAATCACATCTGTCAAATGCTCCACGCTCAATAGCCACCACAGGGCAATCGTAACCATAACTGTTTGGGAAGGTGTCAGGTATGGTGATACTGCCTGATATTGATGAGTCAACGGCGGTGATAGTCACGATGTTTCCTTCTGCTATCGTATATGTATAATGCTCGTATTCGTATTCGTTATAGCTTGTTTCATAGCTTGTTTCAGCGCTGACCGGCAACGTGCCGAACAGTGATAAACACAAAGATAGTATTAAAAATATTGAAAGACTTTTTTTAATTGTTTTTTTGATGCAGATGGTTTCCTTTTTCATAAAGTATGTGCTCCTTGTCTTTTGTTCCTATAAACAGGAACTATTCTGCACACGATTATACAGGAATACTTCCTTTTTGTCAAGAAAAATGTGAAGTATAATTCCTATTATAGGAAGAAATGGGGGAATTAAAATGCCACTTGAATATTTACACGTAATAGGTAACAAACTACACTCATTCCGAAAAAGGGTAGGTATGACACAGGCAGATGTTGCCGAAAAAGCAGGAATTTCTGACCGCACTTATGCAGATATAGAGCGCGGAACAGTTAATATGCGTATAGATACTGTTTTGCGAATCTGCAAGGTGCTGCGCATAACTCCGGATGAAATTTTAATAGCAAAAGAAGATAATACCAATATAGAGTGTGAAGAAATTTTAAAAAGAATGGACTTGTGCTCCGAAAAAGAAAGAAGAACTGCACTCAAAATTTTAGACGTATATTTAAAATCTTTGGAATAGACAAAAATGGGCTAATACTTATTAGGTCCTTTTTATTATAAACACAAAGGTTTTTGTAAAACTTTAAATTTTTATTGACAACTGCGGTTTTTTTATAAAAATGTTGCAATTTTCTAATTTGTATGCCGGGCATCATATTCGCACCAAATATAGACGTTGCTTTCTCGGGCGATTTGTAACTCGCCCGTTTCGGGAGATTCTTGAATTTTCCCTACGACACACCCAAAAGGTAAAATAACACAAAAAAAGTGACACACTTACTAATGTCTTGTGAGTTTAAATTCAAAACAAGCGCAAAGGGTTTGCTCAATAATTATTCGTCATTCCGTTATTCATTATTCACCAACTCTGCAACGAAGGTTGTCTACTCTTTGTTTAAACCATACAAATAAACTCCTTTAATTTTGTCTATTTTTCCGATTAAAAATATAAAGGAATATTTCCCTTGTGCGTCGAAAAAAGTATTATAACCGGATACGGGAAATAAAAGGCCTTACGGCTTACATATAAGGAGGACACAGTTATGACAAACACCGAAAACATCAGGAATATGTGTATCTTAGCACATTCAAATGCAGGTAAAACTTCTTTGGTTGAAGCAATGCTTCAAAAAGCAGGTCTTGTAGACAGAACAGGTACAACAGAAGAAGGTAATACTGTTTCAGACTTTGACCCCGAAGAAATTAAGAGAAAAATCTCACTTAATACATCGGTTATCCCTATCGAGTGGAACGGAACTAAAATTAACCTTTTAGACACACCCGGAACTCCCGACTTTATCGGCGAACAGTTAGAAGGTGCTTCCGTTTGCGGCAGTGCGTTAATTGTCGTCAGCGGTAAATCAGGCGTTTCAGCAGGTACGGAAAAAGCGTGGAATATCGCCAAAACTAAGGCAAAAATCGTCTTTATAAACAAGCTTGACGATATAAAAGCAGACTATGCCAAGGTTGTTGAAGAATTAAACACAAGCTTTGGAAGAGCCATTGCTCCTTTTACTTTCCCGATAAGAAAAGGAGATAAACTAACAGGCTTTGTTGACGTTATCAAAATGAGAGCAAAAATGTTTTCTCCCGACGGCGACACACACAAGTACGAAGAAGTTCCGGAAGAATTTAAGGAAATCGCAGACCGCAGCCGTGATTTATTGTTAGAGGCCGTTGCTGAAGTTTCCGATGAATATATGGAAAAATACTTTGCAGGCGAAGAATTCACAGAAGACGAAATCAAAAAAGCCCTAAGAATAGGTATAAAAGACGGAACAGTTGTTCCCGTTATCTGCGGCAGCGTTGTTGCTAAAATCGGTATAACACACCTTTTAAACACAATTGCAGACTATATGCCTGCTCCTAATGAATTTTCATATATAGAAGGCGAAAACAAAAAGACAGGTGCGATAGAAGAAATTATTTGCGATAGCACTAAAAAGACGGTTTTACACGTTTTCAAGACAGTTGTTGACAACTATGTTGGAAAGCTTTCATATTTTAAAGTTTTATCAGGCAAAATAACACCTGATACTGTTTTAGTAAACCCCGCTCAGGGTAAGGAAGAAAGAATCGGTAAAATCTACGAAGTTCGCGGCAAAAAGCAGACAGAAGCAAAAGAGCTTTGTGCCGGCGATATCGGTGCTACAGCAAAGCTTACAGTAACAGAAACAGGTGATACGCTTTGTGATCCGTCTTTCCCTGTTGCAATCGGTGCAATTTCGTTCCCTAAACCTGTTTTATCACTTGCTATTGAGCCTAAGGCAAAGGGCGACGAAGAAAAAATAAGTGCATCATTAGCTAAGCTTGCAAGCGAAGACAAGACATTTACATTAGAAAGAAATCACGAAACACACGAGTCTGTAATCTCAGGTGTAGGCGAGCAGCACATTAATGTAATATGCTCAAAGCTTGAGAGCAAGTTCGGCGTTTCTGTAAATCTTAAAGAACCCAAAACACCTTACCGTGAAGCTATTAAGAGTAAGGTTAAAGTTGAAGGCAAACACAAAAAACAGTCAGGCGGTCACGGTCAGTACGGTCACGTTTGGATTGAGTTTGAGCCGGCCTACGATGCTGAAGACTTAGTGTTTGAAGAAAAAATTGTAGGCGGTGCCGTTCCGAAGAACTTCTTCCCTGCAGTTGAAAAAGGCTTGCGTGATGCTATGAAGGAAGGCGTTTTGGCAGGTTACCCAATGGTTAATTTAAAAGCTACACTCGTTGACGGCTCATACCACGCGGTTGACTCATCTGAAATGGCATTTAAAACGGCTGCATCAATCGCCTATAAAGAAGGACTTCCTAAGGCAAATCCTGTAATATTAGAGCCTGTCGGAACAGCAAAAGTTTTGGTTCCCAATAACTACACAGGCGATGTTGTCGGTGATTTAAATAAACGTCGCGGAAGAATTCTGGGAATGAATCCGATTGATAATGTAAATACAGAAGTCGAAGCAATCGTTCCCGCATCGGAAATGAAAAAATACGCAACAGACCTAAGAGCACTAACGAACGGTCGCGGCTCGTTCTCTTATGAAATAACGAAT
>CAZCOF010000032.1:0-14725 GCA_964500095.1 uncultured Oscillospiraceae bacterium | reverse complement strand
AACCGCTCGGCGTACCCACGTACGCCTTCGGGGCACACCCCTACGGGTTCAGTTTGTCCAATCTGCACTATTTTGCGTCCGCCCCCCTGACAGTTGTCTTCTCTTTTTTCGTTATTTACTTGATTTTATGATTTCACTGTGTTAAAATTATTGTGTTATTTTATAAACTACACTTTAAAGGAGACGTTTTTATGGAAACTTTAGCAAAAGCAGTCGAAAAACACACACAACTTATTTTAGATGCCGAGCGTTACATCTGGAGTAATCCCGAAACGGGTTACAAAGAAGTAAAGACATCTAAATATATGGCTGAAATTTTTGAATCCTTCGGCTATGAACTCACGATGGCAGGAAACATTCCCGGTTTTTATACCACATTGGACACAGGCAGGAGCGGTCCTACAGTTTTGATTTTAGGCGAAATGGACTCTATCATCTGTCCTGAACACCCTGAATGTGACAAAGAAACAGGTGCCGCTCACTCATGCGGACACCACGCTCAGTGTGCAGCCCTAATCGGTATTGCTGCAGCCCTAAAAGAACCAGGTGTATTAGATAAATTCTGCGGCAGAATCAAGCTCTGTGCTGTTCCTGCTGAAGAATTATTAGAAATCGAATACAGAAGCGAGCTTAAAAAACAGGGCATAATCAAATACTTCGGCGGTAAGGGCGAATTTTTATCACGTGGCTACTTTGATGATGTTGACTTAGCATTTATGGTACATACATCAGAAAACTTTGCAGTGCAGAACGGTTCTGTCGGCTGTATGGCAAAACAAGTTACATATAAAGGCAAGCAGTCACACGCAGGCGGTTCTCCCTGGCTTGGCAGAAACGCACTTTATGCTGCAACCTGCGGTCTTAATGCAATAAATGCTATTCGTGAAACCTTCCAGGAAAAAGACATTATAAGAGTTCATCCTATCATCACACACGGCGGTTCTATGGTTAATGCTATTCCCGGCTTTACGAACTTGGAAAGCTATGTAAGAGGTAGCACATTTGAAGGTATGGTTGAAGCTAACAAAAAGGTTAACCAAGCTTTATGCGGTGCTGCTCTTTCTATCGGTACAAACATTGCTATTAACGATTTTCCCGGTTATGCTCCTTTGGTAAATGATAAGAATATGATTCAGGTTGCAATTGATGCTGCAGCTCTTGCTCTTCCTGAAAAAGAATTTACATACAAACAACGCATAGGTTCAGGTAGTACAGATATGGGTGACTTATGCTGCGTAATGCCCGTTGTTCATCCTTATGCAGGCGGTAGAATTGGTACGTCACACGGTGCTGACTATTATGTAACAGACCCCGTTTCTGCTTGCGTAGACAGTGCAAAATTCCAGCTTGGTATGCTTTTAATTCTCCTTTCTGATGATGCAAAAAGAGCAAACGAAATCATAGAAAACTTCACTCCTATGTTCCCGTCAGCTAAGGCATATTGCGACTATATGGATTCTTTAGTTTCTTCAGGCGACAGAATTGAATACTCAGACGATGGCACGGCAAAAGTTAAACTTTTCTAATTTTTAAAAAAATAAATATTTTGTGGTTGACATTTGTCGACAATTGTGTTATCATTAACTCATTCGAAGTTAATACTCGAAAAAGGCGATGACCAAAAACAAGTAGGTATGTACTGATGTCTTTAGAGAGTTGTCGGTTGCTGCAAGACAACGGCTATGGCATACTGAATACATTTTGCGAGCTGCGCACCGAAATAACAGTAGGCTGCGACGGGCGTTCCCGTTACAGAACTAAGGTATATTATGTACCTGATAAGGTACAGGCTGTGAGGTCTGTACGAACCGAGGTGGTACCACGAGATAACAATCTCGTCCTCTGGATTAAATCTTGAGGGCGGGATTTTTTATATTCTGCCCGAAATTATGAAAGGGTGGAAACACACAATGCAAGACGCACAACTTTACACAATTATTGCCCTTTGCATCTACGCAATCGGCATGGCACTTATCGGTTGCTTAAGCTACGGTAAGTCAAAAACATTGGACGGTTTCTTAATAGGAAACAGAGACATCGGTGCCTGGGTATCGGCATTTGCATACGGTACTACATATTTTTCTGCCGTAGTATTTGTAGGCTACGCGGGTCAGCACGGCTGGAACATCGGTATCGGTGCTATTTGGATTGGTATCGGCAACGCAGTTTTGGGATGCTTGCTTTCGTGGTTACTTTTTGCAAAGCGCACACGTGCAATGACACACAAACTTAATGCAAAAACGATGCCTGATTACTTCGAAAAAAGGTATGCTTCAAAAGGTCTTAAGATTTTTGCGGCAATTATCATTTTCGTATTCTTGGTTCCCTACTCAGCAGCAGTATATAAGGGTCTCGGTTCACTGTTCAGTGCAGTATTTCCCGGTGTTGAAACATGGGTATGGATGTTGATTATCGCCTGCCTTACAGCAGTATATCTTGTTGTTGGTGGCTATGTGGCAACAGCTTACACCGATCTCGTTCAGGGTATTATTATGATTGTTGGTGTTGTTTGCCTTATCGCAGCTGTTCTTGGTCATGAAAATGTCGGCGGACTCACAGGTCTTATTGAAAACCTTAAAAACTACGTTCCCACAGCAGAAGGCGACACCGTAACAGGTGCTCAGCTTACAAATATCTTCGGCGGCTCATCATTTAAGTTCTTATGCTTTAACATAATGCTTACCAGCTTCGGTACATGGGGGCTTCCTCAGATGATTGGTAAGTTCTATGCTATTAAAGATGATGCTGCAATCAAACGCGGAACAATCATTTCTACATTGTTCTGCTTAATTATCGGTTGCGGTGCATACCTTATCGGCAGCACATCAAGACTCATCCTTCCCGCACTTCCCGCAGGTGGCGTTGACTCTATAATCCCGTCAGTTTTGATGGAAGTTCTCGGCGGCGGCACGCTCGGTATCATCCTTTTGGCAGTCATTATGATACTTTTACTTTCAGCTTCTATGTCAACCTTAGAGGCAGTTGTTCTTACATCTGCTTCTGCAGTAGCAGTTGACCTTATTCCGTCTTTGAAAAAGAAGGAAGTTAAACCCGAAACACAAATGCTTACAACAAGACTTCTCTGCCTTGTATTTGTAGCTTGCTCATTTATCTTTGCAACACAGAATATTCCGATTATCGTAAGCTTGATGTCCTTTTCTTGGGGTGTTGTTTCAGGCTGCTTTATCGGTCCTTACATCTGGGGTCTGTTCTCAAAGAAAATTACCAAAGCAGGTGCGTATGCAGGTATGCTTGCAGGTCTTTTGACGGTTGGTATTTCAACGCTCGTTATCACATTGAATTCAGGATTTTCTGCAGCTGCCGCAAAATCTCCCGAAATGGGCGTTGCTGCAATGGCAGTTTCTTTGATAGTTGTTCCTTTGGTAAGCTTTGTTACACCTAAGTTCAAGAAGGAAGCTGTTGATGAAATTTTCTCTTGTTACGAAGAGAAATAATCAAAAAATAATTCAGTTTACATACGTACAGAGTATAGGATTTCCTATACTCTTGTACTGTTTTGAAAGGAAAAAATCAATGCCTATTACAGAAATTTTACAAAAAAACGCAGACTTTTATCCCAATGACGTGAGCTTGGTGGAAATCAACCCGAAGCACGAGGCACAGACTCTTACCACGTGGCGTGAATACTCTTTGATTGAGAGCAACTCACGAGAAGTCTACAGAAAAGAAATCACGTGGAGTGAGTTTAATAAACGTGCAAACCGATTTGCAAACTTCTTGCTCTCTCGCGGTGTAAAAAAGGGAGATAAGGTTGCAATTTTACTTATGAACTGCCTTGAGTGGCTGCCCATTTACTTTGGCACATTAAAAGCCGGTGCATTGGCTGTACCCCTAAACTACCGCTATACATCTGATGAAATCAAGTACTGTCTTGACTTATCAGACTCCGATATCATCATTTTCGGACCTGAATTTACAGGACGTATTGAAGATATTCACTCAAGAGTGAAGCACGTTAAAATGTGGCTTTATTTAGGTGGAGATTGCCCAACATTTGCAGAAAGCTATGACGAGCTTACATCATACTGCTCATCAAAGTCGCCTGCTGTAAAGCTTACAGATGACGATGACGCTGCCATTTACTTCTCATCAGGTACAACGGGCTTTCCTAAGGCGATTTTACACAAACACAGAAGCTTACTTCACGCGGCAATGACAGAACAATCACATCACTCACAGACAAAAGACGATGTGTTTTTGTGCATTCCGCCACTTTACCACACAGGTGCTAAGATGCACTGGTTCGGTAGCTTTTTGGTGGGTGGCAAGGCTGTACTTTTAAAAGGCATAAAGCCTGAATGGATTTTAAAAGTAGCATCAGAAGAACAATGCTCAATAGTATGGCTTTTAGTTCCGTGGGCACAGGATATTTTAGATGCAATTGAACGTGGCGACATTAAACTTTCAGAATATGACCTTTCTAATTGGCGCTTGATGCACATCGGTGCTCAGCCTGTACCGCCAAGCCTTATTAAGCGTTGGAAATCAATATTCCCCAACCACGCATACGACACAAACTACGGACTTTCTGAGTCAATCGGTCCGGGTTGCGTACATTTAGGCATTGAAAACGAACATAAGGTGGGAGCCATCGGTAAAGCAGGCTTTGGCTGGGAAACCAAGATTGTTGATGAAAATAAAAATGAAGTTACACGCGGTGAAGTCGGTGAGCTTGCGGTTAAAGGTCCCGGTGTTATGACCTGTTACTACAAAGACGAAAAAGCAACCGCCGAAGTGCTTTCTGACGGCTGGCTATATACGGGCGATATGGCACAGTGTGACGAAGACGGCTTTATTTACTTAGTTGACAGAAAGAAAGACGTAATAATCTCAGGCGGCGAGAACCTTTACCCCGTACAGATTGAAGATTTCTTAAGAAAAAATCAGGCAATTTCTGACGTTGCGGTTATCGGACTGCCTGATAGCCGACTCGGCGAGATTGCAGCGGCTATCATTCAGGTAAAAGAAGGTATGACTCTAACTGAAGAAGAAGTTGTCGATTTCTGTCTTGATATGCCGAGATATAAACGTCCGCACAAAATTATTTTCGCCGACGTTCCAAGAAACCCCACAGGCAAAATCGAAAAACCAAAGCTTCGCGAAATTTACTGTGGCAAGAGCGTTGTTGCTCACCAGAACGAAATTAAATAATCTAAGATTAAATGCTCCGAAACACTTGATTTTCGGAGCATTTAATGTCATAATATAAGAGTAAGTTTATATACAGGAAGGAAATAGCAATGAAAAAATTACTTCTCGGCAATGCTTCGGTCGCTCGTGGTGCTTATGAAGCGGGAGTTGGCGTTGTAGCGTCTTACCCCGGTACACCAAGCACAGAGATTACAGAAGAAATTGTAAAATTTGATAATATATATGCAGAATGGTCGCCCAATGAAAAGGTTGCAGCAGAAGTTGCAATAGGGGCATCTATTGCAGGTGCTAGGGCTATGAGCTGTATGAAGCACGTAGGCTTAAATGTTATGGCAGACCCTGTCTTTACCGTCAGCTATACAGGTGTAAACGGCGGTTTAGTATTTTGTGTGGCTGATGACCCCGGTATGCACTCGTCACAAAATGAACAGGACTCAAGGCATTATGCCAAAGCATCTAAAATTATGATGTTAGAGCCTTCTGACTCATCTGAATGTAAAGAATTTACCAAAATGGCTTTTTCTCTTTCAGAACAGTTTGACACACCCGTATTTATAAGACTTTCAACGCGTGTTTCACATTCACAAAGCTTAGTGGAGCTCGTTGAACCCGAAAATGTTGAACTAAAGCCCTATGAGAAAAACATTGGAAAATACGTTATGATGCCCGCAAATGCTATAAAGCGTCACGTTGTGGTAGAAGAAAGAATTAAAGCGTTAGAAGATTTTGCTGAAACCACAGAGTTTAATACCATAGAAGAAAACGGCTCAAAAATCGGTATTATTACCGCCGGCATTTCGTATATGTACGCTAAAGAAGCATTGGGGGATAAAGCCGACTACTTAAAGCTTGGTATGGTTTATCCGCTCCCAACACAAAAGCTCATAAATTTTGCAAAAAAGTACGAAAAAGTGTACGTTATAGAAGAATTAGACCCCGTTATCGAAACTCACTTAAAATCACTTGGCGTTGAATGTATTGGAAAAGAAGCCTTTACATTACTCGGTGAGTATACTCCCACTATGGTAAAAAGTGCAGTTTTAGGTGCGACTGCTCCTGAAATTGCAACGGTTGATGAACCCATTCCCGTGCGTCCGCCCGTTATGTGTGCAGGATGTCCGCACAGAGGCACATTCTATGTGCTTAAAAAGCTCGGACTTGTAGTTTCAGGCGACATAGGCTGTTACACATTAGGTGCGGTTGCACCCCTGCAGTCAGTAGACACAACAATCTGTATGGGAGCATCTGTCTCAGCAGCTTTAGGTATGGCAAAAGCAAGAGGGGATGAATTTAACAAAAAGTTAGTGTCTGTTATAGGTGATTCAACCTTTATGCACTCAGGTATTACAGGATTAATAGATATCGTTTACAATAAGGGCAATAACACCGTAATTATCTTAGATAACTCAATCACAGGTATGACAGGTCATCAGGATAACCCCACAACAGGTAAAACAATCAGGGGCGAAGCTACAAAGCAGGTTGATTTAATTAAACTCTGCCAGGCCGTTGGAATTGAACACGTTGTGGTAGCTGACCCGTTTGACGTTAAGAATTTTGAAAAAGTGGTAAAAGAAGAAGTCAACCGCGATGACCCGTCTGTCATTATTGCTCAGCGTCCCTGTGCTCTCCTAAAGGGCGTAAAATACACAGGTCGCTGCAAAATCACTGATAAGTGTAGAAAATGTAAAATGTGTATGAAACTGGGCTGTCCTGCAATTTCTGTAAAAGGCGACAGCGTGGTAATTGATGCAACACAGTGTATCGGTTGTGGACTTTGCGTAAACGTTTGCCCGTTTGGCGCGATAGAAAAGGAGGAATAACTATGGCTACTAAAAACGTAATGATTGTTGGCGTTGGCGGTCAGGGTACACTCCTTGCCAGCAGAATTTTAGGAAATACTGTTATAAACGAAGGCTACGATGTAAAGGTTTCAGAAGTTCACGGTATGAGTCAGCGCGGTGGCAGCGTTGTAACATACGTAAAGTACGGCGATACGGTATACTCACCAATTATCGATATGGGTGAGGCTGATATTATCTTAGCATTTGAAATGTTAGAAGCATATCGTGCTCTCCCCTATTTGAAAAAGGGCGGAAAAATCATTGTAAACTCGCAGCAAATGGACCCTATGCCGGTTATTACGGGAGCGGCAGAATATCCGCAGGATATTGCAGAAAAAATTGCAGAAAAAGCCGATATTAAGGCGATTGATGCTCTCTCGCTTGCAAAGGAAGCCGGAAATATTAAAGCAGTAAACGTAGTTTTGATCGGTGTTATGGCAAAATCAACCGATATTTCTTACGACAAATGGATTAAAACGATAAAAACAACCGTTCCCGAGAAGTTTTTAGACGTTAATTTAAAAGCATTTGACTTGGGATACAACATATAAATTAATTAAAGAGGTGACAGGAAAATGAAAATGTGGCAAGAAGAATTTGAGGCTATGCCCCGAAAAGAGTTAGAAAAGCTTCAAAGCGAGCGTTTGTGCGCTCAGGTAGAAAGAATGTATGAACGTGTCGAGCTTTTTAGAAGCAGAATGGATGAATTGGGCTTAAAACCCTCTGACATCAAGGGAATTGAAGATTTACATAAGCTTCCTTTTTCTTACAAGCAGGACCTTCGCGATTACTACCCCTATGGCTTATTTGCCGTTCCAATGAAGGACATAAGACGTGTTCACGCATCGAGTGGCACAACGGGAAAACAGATCGTTGTGGGCTATACTGACAGCGACCTTGAGATGTGGGCTGACTGCTTTGCAAGAATGTTGGTGGCTGTTGGTTGTGATGAAAATGACTTCGTTCACGTAGGCTACGGTTTGGGTCTTTTTACAGGCGGTTTTGGTGCACATGATGGTGCTGTAAAGTTAGGTGCTACTGCAATTCCAATTTCTGCAGGCAACACTCAAAGACAAATCCAGACGATGGTTGACTTCGGCTCTACCGTTCTTTGCTGTACCCCATCTTACGCTATGTATTTAGGCGAAGCAATCGAAGAAGCCGGCTTAAAAGACCAATTAAAGCTAAAAGCGGGCATCTTTGGTGCTGAACCCTGGACAGAGGAAATGCGTGCCCAGATTGAAGCAAAGCTCGGCTTAAAAGCATACGACATTTATGGTCTATCTGAAATTATGGGACCAGGTGTATCTTACGAGTGTGAATATCAATGCGGTATGCACGTGGCAGAAGACCACTTCATCCCCGAAATCATCGACCCCGATACGGGCGAAGTTTTACCTGAAGGCGAATGGGGCGAGCTTGTGTTTACTACAATAACAAAAGAAGGATTCCCCTTAATCCGTTATCGCACAAGAGACATTTGTTCACTAAATTACGAGCCGTGTAAATGCGGAAGAACACACGTAAGAATGAGAAAACCGCAAGGCAGAACAGACGATATGCTAATCATTCGCGGTGTTAATGTGTTCCCGTCACAGATTGAAGAAGTACTCCTGAAATTAGGAAACGTTGTAACACCAAATTACCAGATTGTTGTTGACCGTGAAAACAACACAGACACCTTCTTGGTAAACGTTGAAATGAGCGAGGAATTATTCTCTGACGGCTCAATCAAGAAAATTTCACAGACCGAAAAAGCCATTACCGACGCACTTCGTTCAACACTCGGCATCGGTCCTAAGGTATGTTTAGTTAACCCCAAATCAATTGAGCGTTCAGAAGGCAAAGCAAAACGTGTCATAGATAAAAGAAAATTAAAATAAGAAAGGACGAGACTTATGTTTATTAAGCAACTTTCTGTTTTCGTTGAAAACAAATTCGGAAGATTAGAAGCAATTATTGACTGTCTTTCAAAGAATAATATCAATTTAAGAGCGTTGTCACTAGCTGATACTGCTGACTACGGAGTTCTTCGTGTAATTGTAAACGATGCCGAAAAAGCAAAAGCTGCGTTAGCCGAAATCGGCGTTATTTCAAAGCTTACAGATGTTGTTGCGGTATACGTAGACGACCGCTCAGGCGGACTTGCATCTGTTCTTTCTGTCTTAAAAAATGAAGAAGTAAGCGTTGAATATATGTATGCTTTCTTAGGAAGAAAAGAAGGTAAAGCCTTAATGGTGCTAAAAGCCGACGATGAAGAAAAAACAGAAAAGGTTTTGACGAAAAACAATATACCGATGGCATCACAGGAAGAAATATAATATACAAAAACAGCAGTAGCTTATGCTACTGCTGTTTTTGTATTAAAAAATCACTCATCTTCTTCTAAAATCTCTTCTAACGCCTTTGTTGCAACATCAAACTCATCGTCGTCAAGGCTTAATAGCTCATATCCTTCATCGTGTTCTGCATAACCGTAAACAAAGATTTCTTCCTGCGGTTCGTCGTTTTCATCAACAGGTGCTAAGGCAATGTAATCGTTTTCGCACGCCGTGTAGGTCGCCAATACAAGACACTTAAAGTTCTCGCCCTCGTCTGTTTGTAAATAAATATAAACTAATTCGTTTTCCATATTAATTTCCATAGCCTTTCTGCCCACAAATAGTAATAAATAAGCACACACTCTTCTTATCGTGGGCAGATAAGGCGTGTAATGGAAATTATGCACATCGCCGTTTCATACCTTTGGTATGAAAAATCGGCGGTGCAATAAATTCCGCCGGAGGCATAGCGTGATTTATCACGCTATGCCTCCTTATTTAACGTAAATTTTCGGGTATTTGCCCCTTGTGCTTTTTAAATCTTTTTTTGTTTTTAAATACTGTATAACTTCTTTGGACAACTTATCACCCGGCACCAAAACAGGTGCTCCCGGCGGGTATGCCCAGACATATTCTAACGAAATCTTCCCTTCGCAGTCACAAACTTCAATAAATTCTCCGTTTTCAAAAAGTGCATCGGAAATTTTCATAACGGCTGAAGGAAGAAAAAAATCTTTTTTTTCTTCGCTGTATGCACCGCACATTTTTTTGTCAATTACAAAAAGAGCGTCAAGTAATGCATCAAGCGAATTCTTCGTATCGCAAACTGTTGCAATCAAGAGAATATAGCTATCCGATACCATTTCAACTTCGATTTTTTTGTTCTTTAAAAGCTGTTTTAACTTTTGAGTGTCGTCGGCAAAAACAATGATTTTGCCCAAATCGTCAAAATGCGTTACTTTTAAATTTGACAGCTTCTCTGCTTCTTTATAAAAGCTTCTTAAATTCTCCGAAAACTCACCAAACGCATCAGGATTATCACGCACAAATCTTAAACACTCATCAATTGACGCAAGCAAAATATAGCTCGGACTTGACGTTTCAAAAATCGAAAGTCCGTGCTTTATCCTGCTCACATCAACACGCTTTGAAAACACATTTAACACAGCCGTCTGCGTTAAAGACGGCAGCGTCTTATGAAGACTCACAACGCAGATATCACATTCTTTGTGTAAACTAAAAATATGTGCTCCGTGAGCACAGTCTATGAAAAGGTATGCCCCGTACTTTTTGCACACATTATAAATCGCAGAAACATCAGAAATCACTCCGTCGTATGTAGGTGATGTTATTACTACTGTACCGATGTCGTGCTTTTTTATTTTTTCTTCGACACTTTTGGCTGTTACCTTTCCCCAGATGCCGCACTCATACATTTCGGGCTGCACATAATACGGAAAAAGGTCTAAGATTTCTACTGCATTGTAAACGGATCTGTGACAGTTTCGCGCGATTAATATGTTTTTGTTCTCTCGCGTCAAAGCATATATGCCTGCAAGCACTCCACAGGTCGAGCCGTTCACTAACGGGTATGATTCATAAGAAGCGTATATACTCTTTGCCAAATCTGCCGTATCCTTTAATACGCCGGTTAATTCGTGCAGATTGTCAAAGCCGTCAATTTCCGTTATGTCGATTTCATAAGGGATTAAAGAGTTTAAAAACTGTCTTTTATGTCCCGGCATATGAAAGGGAATCATCGTTTTTGAGTATTCGGTTAGCTTTTTTAAGAGCGAATCTTTCATACTTATTTTCTTAATCCTTTTAGTAGTGCAATTTCTTCTTTATATCCGTCTAATTCGTTAGGCGTTTCTAAGTAAAACGGCAAATCATAAAGTAACGGGTGGTTTATAATACGGCTGAAGGCTTCTTCACCTATTGAGCCGCCGCCGATTACTTCGTGTCTGTCTTTGTGGCTTGAAAACGGATTTTTGCTGTCATTAATATGAACGGCACGCAGTTTTTCTATGCCAATAAATTTATCAAACTCGCCTAAAACACCGTCTAAATCATTGACAACATCATACCCTGCATCATAAACGTGACAGGTGTCTAAGCACACTCCGACTTTTTCTTTCAGCTCAACTTTATCAATAATAGCCCTTATTTCGCCAAAGTCACGTCCGACTTCTGAGCCTTTACCTGCCATAGTTTCCAATAAAACCGTCGTGGTCATCTCAGGATACAAAATCTCGTTTAAGGCTTCTGCAATCATATCAATTCCGGCTTCTGCACCTTGTCCGACGTGACTTCCCGGATGGAAATTGTAAAGGTTTCCGGGAACTTTTTCCATTCTTTTTATATCGTCAATAAATGTGTTTTTAGCAAATTCACGAATTCCGCTGTCTGCCGAGCAGACATTTAAAGTGTATGGTGCATGTGCTAAGATTACTTCAATGCCGTTTTCTTTTGCATAATCTATATAAGCCTTAATGTCGTTTTCATCTAATGCTTTGGCTGCACCGCCCCTTGGGTTTCTTGTAAAAAACTGAAATGTATTAGCACCGATTGATACAGCTGTTTTGCCCATTGCTAAAAAACCTTTTGACGCTGATAAATGACAACCTATCTTCATATCATCACCTATACCAAATCACCAAATTTTTCGCCTGCCAGCAGATGAAAATGCAAATGGAAAACTGTCTGCCCTGCATTTTCTCCGCAGTTGTTTATGATGCGGTATCCGTCTTCGGCTATCCCTTCATTTTCTGCTATCTTTTTTGCTGTTAAAACAATATGACCGATTAATTCTTTATGTCTTTCTTCTAACTTATTTGCACAGCAAATATGCTCTTTCGGTATAATTAAGATGTGTACCGGTGCTGCGGGGTTTATGTCACGAAAAGCGTATACTAAATCATCTTCATAAACCTTGGTTGACGGGATTTCTCCGTTTATAATTTTGCAAAACAAACAATCATTCATTTTTATTTCTCCTTTGTGTAATTTACAATTTGACTTACCACTTTATCTACAACCACATCTATATCGCGGTCTGTATTTTCATCTACATCAACAACAATATCGCTCATTTTATAGTACTCAGAATATTCATCTAAGATTTTTACTATTTCTTCTAATGTTTTACCGCTTAACTCGGCACGCTTGTTGTGAGAGTTTTTTAAATTTTCATATATAGTTTCAGGCTTTGCTCTTAACCATACTGTAATACCGTTTTTTAATATAATGTCACGGCATTTTTCATCGCACAAAGTACCTCCGCCCGTTGCAATCAATGCGTTTTTGTTTTCGCAGATGTTTTGTACGGCAAAACGCTGTGCACCTTCAAAATACTTTTTTCCCTTTTTGGTCAAAATCTCTGCAACTGACATATTTTCACACTTTTTTATATATTCGTCAGTATCAAAAAAATCCATATTCAGTTTTCCTGAAACCCGCCTACCTACGGTGGTTTTTCCTGTGCCCATAAATCCTACAAATATAATGTTTTTATCCATAAGACCTCCACTATTTCAAAAAATTTTGTGTCAGATACGGTGTGTCATCTTCAGCAAAAGCAATACCTGTACCCATATTGGTAAAATCACCTAAAATGTTCTTTCTGTGCCCTTCGGAGTTCATCAAAAGCTCGTGCATATAAATAGAGCTTTGAGAGCCCATAGCCAGATTTTCGCCGATTGTTTTAAATTTTATACTGTGCTTTTGGGCACGCTCTAAAACAGAATCACCATTTTGACTCGTATGACTGAAATAATTGTTGTTTGCCATATCAAGTGCGTGGCTGTACGCAAGCACATCAAGACCTTCATGCGGCGAAAAAGGAGCCAGCCCCTCTTTTACTCGCGTTGCATTTGTCACATATAAGCTTTGTTTTTCAAAGCTTTCCTTTAACTCTAAAGACGGCGGTGCATAAAGCATATCAAAGCTTTCTTCAACGTCACAATCTATTATATTTACCGAAGTCAAAGAATTATTCTTGAATATATCGTAAAAAAAGGTAACATACGCACCCCTGATTTTGTATACTTCAAAATCCGAGTCTTTTTCGCTGCCGTTCGATAGAAAACGCGTGTTTCCTTTGATAATTCCGTCAAGCGGTTTGCCAAAGACAGCTTTGATTTCTTCTTTTTTTGTGCCTTGCGTGACATTTTCAAATAAAAGCTTAGGCGAATTTGTGTACATTCCGACAATCTCGCCATCTTTTATGCCTATCTGAATATAGTTTTGGAAGTTTTCGTGGTAAATATTCCAATTAAATCCATATTCTGATAAAAGTACATCGTAAGGTTCTCCGAATGTGCTGTTTAGTGCACTTTCGCTCATTCCCAGACGAACTTCCTTGTCATCAATAAAAATCGGGCAGTCTTTTACCGTTTCCTCTTTTTTTATAATTGACAGTTTGTCTATAACTTCACCGAAATCAACCTGATACGCCAAAATCATCAAAAGAGCAATTAAAACAGCAAGAAGTATTTTTTTCACGCTCACATCTCCTTTTTATTGCTTAAATATATTTTATCATTTTGCACATTTACTGTCAAGGAAGCAGACGCTAAATTTAATTAAATCAATTTTTTAAAAAATGTCACATATTGTAAACATCGCCCAAAAATCTTGCTTTTGCGACTTTTAATTGATATACTTTTATGTAAAAGATACTATATTCGGAGTGAAGAAAAATGGACAATATCAATACAGAAAAATTTGGCGAAAATTTAAAAACTTTAAGAAAACAAAAGGGTATCACCCAACAACAAATCGCCGATACAATAAACACTTCAAGGAGTTGCATATCTAACTATGAATCAGGAAACCGTCAGCCTGATAATGAGACCATAAAGCTTTTGGCAGATTACTTTGATGTGAGTGTCGACTATCTTTTTGGCAGAAGCGAAATAAAAACCCTGATAAAAAGCAATGGTATGATGAAGGACATTCAGAATTTTTTGTCACGTATAAACTCATTTGATACGTTAGACATCAGCGACAATTCTGCTTACATAAAGTGTGCCGTTGTGGAATTTTATGCGTATTTGTTAAAAAAAGATGGGAAAAATCAATGAATAAAGCACTTGATTTTATTGACATTTCCGCCATATTATGTTATTATAACAAAGTGTTGTTTTGCACCTGTGGCGGAATCGGCAGCTTTGAACACGAGCGCTGCCGATGGCAGATACAGCGAGTGCGAAAAGGTGTAGCGGTCAAAATCGCAGATTTTGGGTACCGCAAACCGTCTCGCGGGCGCGTCTGACAAATCAGACACTAACCTGAAACTTAATAACATTGCATTTTGCACCTGTGGCGGAATTGGCAGCTTTGAACACGAGCGCTGCCGATGGCAGATACAGCGAGTGCGAAAAGGTG
>CAZCOF010000031.1:0-14968 GCA_964500095.1 uncultured Oscillospiraceae bacterium | reverse complement strand
TTTAGAGCTTCAGCTACAAATCTTGCAGGAACAAATGTAGAAGAGTCGATAATCTGTGCGGGAACATCTAATGTTTTTTCTTCGCCGTTTACGATTGCTACGTTGCTGTCGATTGTAAGCACTACTTCAACATCTTCTGTTTTACCTGTAACTGTTTTTGTCGCTTCGTCCCATGAAACTTCAGCACCTAATGTTTCAAAAATCCCTCTCATAGGAACCAATGTTCTTCCGTCCTGAATTACGGTGGAAGAACCGTAAGCCTGTCTTATGCCGTCAATTTCTATTACTTTTGTGGTAGCAGCAGATACGGGAACTACACAAACACAAGAAAAAATAACGACCAACGCTAAGACGATTGATAATAATTTTTTCATTTTTCATTCTCCTTTTGTTTAAAATTATATTAAGGTAATGATAATGTAGCATACAACTTTATATTTGTAAATGGAAAAAACGAAACAATATGGAATTTTCGAAACAAAACTTTTAAATAAAAAATACGACAAGGCTTTTTGCCTTGTCGTATTTTTTACCAATATTTTCTGTCTAAGCTCCTAAAGTATATAGCTTGTGCTATATGGTCTATCTGTATATTTTCGCTCATTCTTAAGTCGGCGATTGTTCGTGCAACCTTTAATATTCTGTTATGAGCACGAGCAGATAAGCCTAAGTTGTCAAACGCCTGCTTTAGCACCAGTTGTTCCTGCTCACCTAAAGCACAGTATTTTTCAACCATTTTTTCTGTCATTTGAGCATTACAGTAAATACCCTTATCGTTTTCGAAACGCTCTTTTTGTATTTTTCTTGCATTTTCAACACGTTTTTTGATTTCTTTTGAGCTTTCAGCAGGCGTTTTTTCGGTCAGCTCCTGATATTTTACCGCAGGAACTTCAATATGTAAATCTATTCTGTCAAGCAGAGGTCCGCTGATTTTTCCCAAATATTGCTTAATTTGACCTTCAGAGCAGGTGCACCTACCGGTGCCGTCGCCGTAGTAGCCGCACTTGCAAGGGTTCATAGCGGCAATGAGCATTGTGTTGCTCGGGTATGTAAGGGTAGCATTAACTCTTGATATTGTAACTATTCCGTCTTCTAAGGGCTGACGCAGAACTTCTAATGCGTCTTTTCTGAATTCAGGAAATTCGTCCAAAAACAAAACACCATTATGTGCAAGACTGATTTCACCGGGCTTAGGATATGTGCCGCCGCCAGAGAGTCCCACGGGTGAAATCGTATGATGTGGACTTCTGAATGGTCTTTGAGTTATTAATGATGTGTTGCTCGGGATTAAACCTGCTATTGAGTGAACCTTTGTAACCTCTAATGCTTCTTCAAAGGTTAAAGACGGCAATATCGACGGCAATCTTTTAGAAAGCATCGATTTACCCGAACCGGGCGAGCCGATTAAAAGACAGTTATGACCGCCTGCTGCTGCGATTTCTAAGGCGAATTTTGCGTTTTCCTGTCCTTTTACATCTGAAAAATCAAGTGTTTGCTCTTCCTGAATTTTAAAAATCTCGTCTATATTAACTTCAGTTTTTAAAAGTTTTTCTTCTGTTGTAAAATGGGCAAAAATATCGGTGAGCGATTTTGCACCATACACATTAAGACCTGCTACAACCGCAGCTTCCTGTGCGTTATCTATTGGCAAAATGATATTTTTAATCCCCGATTCATAAATACTTATAGCCATAGGAAGAGCACCGTCTATGGGGCGTAATTCGCCTGAGAGTGCAATTTCGCCGATAAAAGCGTACTCGGACAAATCGGCATCTAACTGCTCCGAGCTTATGAGTAACCCCATACATATCGGCAAATCGTAAATTGCCCCTGCTTTTTTAATATTTGCGGGTGCTAAATTTACCGTAATTCGTTTTGTAGGAAATTTAAAACCGCAGTTTTTTAAAGCTGAACGTACACGCTCACGTGATTCTTTAACTGCTGTATCGGGCAACCCAACAACATCAAAGGCGGGCATACCGTTAGATATATCCACTTCGACTGTGACTAAGTAGCCGTCGATTCCAATTAGTCCTGCACTATTGATTTTAGATAGCATTTTGCCACTTCCTTAAATTTCTAATAATTCTTTTTTTGATGTCGTAAAGTTTTCGTATCCGTATGACTTCACGCACACCAAATCTTCTATTCTGACTCCGCCGAAATCTTCAATATAAATTCCCGGCTCGACCGTCATCATCATATTTTCGCACAAAACATCGGCTGAACGGGGAGAACAAGATGGGATTTCGTGTACCTTTAGTCCCACGCTGTGACCGAGTCCGTGACCGAAATTTTTGCCGTAGCCTGCTGATTCTATAATTCCGCGAGCTGCGTCATCTACTGCTTTTGCAAGCTCGCCTGCACATACTGTGTCGAGCGATGCCTTTTGAGCGGATAGGACAATGTCATAAATTTCTTTTTGCTTATTGGTTGCTTTTCCTAATACAACTGTTCTTGTCATATCGGAGCAGTAGCCTTTATATTTACAACCGAAATCAAGTGTAAAAAAGTCGCCGTTTTCTAAGACTTTATCGGTTGCTCTGCCGTGCGGAAGGGCAGAGCGTACGCCTGATGCCGATACCGTTTCAAACGCAAGTCCGTCAGCACCGGCGGATAACATAAAATATTCTAAGTCCAAAGAAATTTCTCTTTCTGTTTTTCCGACTGCTATTTTATCTAAAATGTATGAATATGCCTTATCTGCAATAGTTGCCGCTGTTTTTATATAAGACAGCTCTGTTTCGTCCTTTATCATACGGATTTTGTCAATGTGTGACGATACAGGTGAAAAAACTGACTTTTGAGCGTGTCTTTTTAAATTTGTAAATGTAGAAAAGGTAACAAAATCATCTTCGAAGCCGTATGCCTTATCGCCCTGTGACTTTAAAAATTTGCTTATCGGTGTATCTTTAGTATCTATAACTTCAAAATCGGGAGCTTCATCTTTTGCCTGAAGAGTATATCTTGAATCAGTAAAGAGTAAGAGTCTGTTTTTATCGATATAAAGCATTCCCTCTCCGCCTGTAAAGCCTGAAAAATAGTATAAATTCTCAGGAGAAAGTATGAGCGTTGCGTTTGCAGGAATGACTGAAACTAAATTTTTTAATCTGTTTTTATACATAAATTCACTTCCCTTTGAATAATCATATCATTTTTTTCATATATTTTCAATATAAATATGGGAGAGAAAACAATATGAAAGAATTTGTAAAAGAAAACATAATCCGTCTGTTGTGCTTAGGTTTAGCGTCACTTTTGTTAATTTTTGGTGCTCAGGTACTAAAAGGTGAGTTTTTAAAAACCGCGTCCTTTGAAAATTTAAAAGACCCAAACGACAGAGTGCGCTGTGCCGCATCACTCGGCTGGAATGTGGATAAAACATCGGAAACCGTCAGGGCAGTATACATACCAAACGAAGCGAGCATAGAATTTAACGAGTACAACGAAATGCAAAAAAGTAGCGGATTTGACCTTGTGCCGTATATGGGAAAAGGGGCACATTTGTATACATATAGAATACTGAATTTTCCGTCTGACATTTCTGTAAACGCTTTTTTAAATTTAATAATCTATGACGGCAAGATGATAGGCGGAGATTGCGACGTTTTAGAATACGACGATTTATATCTGCCGGTTAAACGTACTAAATGCGAATACTGATGTCCCCCGAGTCGAGTAAGATTATTTTTCCATCCTTTTTTACAATGAGTCTTGCTCTGTCGTCTATATCGATGACGCGTGCTAAACCCTTGTGTTCGCCTGATAAAATTTCAATTTCACGACCTGTTATACAAGATGCTTCTTTATATTCTTTTACGTAAGAGAAGCTTTTATCAGAGAAAACTTTGTCAAAATTGTTTATAAATTCTGCTGCTAACTTCCATTTTTTGTCGTCGGAAATTTCACCTGAGATTTTTTCTAAATTGGTTGTTTTATAGGCAAAATCAGCAGGGTACCCATTAGGTGGAGTTTTAATATTTAAACCTACACCGAGTACGGCGTATGAAAGAGTGTTTTCGTTTGAAATTTTCCCTTCTGTTAATATACCGCAGAGTTTTTTATCTTCGCAGTAAATATCATTTACCCATTTTATCTGTGTTTTGACATTAAATATTGACTCAATCGAACGCACCATAGAAACTGCGGCGGCAATGGTTATAAATACTGAGTCTTTGGGTTTGATTTCAGGTCTTAAAAGGTAGCTCAAATAAACACCGCAGCCGCTCGGTGAAAAAAACGTCTTTTTAAATCTTCCGCGACCTTCTGTTTGGTATTCGCTGATTAAAATCGTGTTTTCAGGTTCGCCGTTTTTTGCAAGCTCTTTTAAAACGGTGTTTGTTGATGTTATTTTTTCAAAATATTTAACTGTTTTTTTCTCATTTAAATACTTTTCTATCAAAAGACGCACCACCTTTTAAAGAATATTATACAACAGTAAAAAACAAAAGTAAATAAAATTCATAAAAACAACTTTCGGAAAGTAATATATACAAAGCAACAAAAGGGGACAAGATAATGAAAAGATACTATCATAAAACAGTAGTGGTAAAGGATATTTTCTCGGGAACACTTGTGTATACATTAACGGTTACACTTTTGATTGTGTTGGCTTTATCGGTTTTGGCAAGATTTGATATAAAGGTTTCCAATTCGTATATAAACAAAACGTTTAAAGAAATTTTCGCACAGGAAAAATCGGTATTCATAGAGCAAAAAAATATTTATGACCTTTTTTCGCAGGTTATTCCGCTTGTAAAATCGAGTGATGAAATGATGAAAAAGTATGAAGCGTTCTACGGCGGAGTGAGAAAAGAAAATTTAAAAACAGAACAGGCAGGATTTTTAGACGGTAAAAATTTTGAAGCAGTGGATATGTCCAAAAATGGGATAGTTTTCAACAATGCCACGACATATCCGCTTAACCTTGATGAGTTAAAAAGCAAAACACTTGAATTTTCCGCACCGACAGTTTTAATAGTACATACCCATACGTCGGAAGGATATTCTGACAGTCCCGATGCAAGAAGTACGGACAATGAAAAAAACGTGGTCGCAATCGGCGAAATTATTAAAGAAAGGCTGACAACTCAAGGTATAAACGTAATTCACGACACCACGCAAAACGATTATCCTGCATATAACGGCTCGTATAATAAAGCCTTAGGAGTAATCAAAAGAAACATAGCGGAAAATCCGGATATTGAGATAGTTTTAGACGTTCATCGTGACTATACGGCAAGAACGGAAAATGGCGTTGAAACACAGCTTGTTCCGGTAGCGGATGTTTTGGGAAGAGAAACATCTCAGGTAATGCTCGTTGTAGGAACTGACAACAGCGGGCTGTTACATCCTGACTGGAAGCATAATTTAGCGTTTGCAGTAAAAATTAACGAAGAGCTTGATAAAATCTCAGAATCGATTGCCCGACCTATCAACATACGAAAGGAACGATTTAATCAGCATCTGACGAAAGGCTCTTTGATTATTGAAGTAGGCTCTGCGTCGAACTCATTAGAACAAAGCAAATCAGCAGGTGAATTTATAGGGGATGCTATAGCTGCTGTTTTAAAAAAATACTAGGATAAAATCTTCATTTTTGTAAAATAATAAAAATAAAAAACGGAAGGTGCAAAAGTGAAGGTATCAAAAAACTTAGAAGAAACCAGACAGTATATACACAATATTCTCCCGATGAAAAAAAGCTTTGACCTTATTGAACGTGAATTTATAATGGGCGGAGTAAAAACATATATGTATTTTATAGACGGATTTGCAAAAGACGGTGTTTTGTCAAAGATGATAGCGTTTTTATTAGGTATTACCCCGGAAAAGATGAAAAATGTAAACAATGCATCTGAATTTGCGGCAAACTTCATTCCCTATGTTGAAACAGACGTTGAAAGCGATATGGATAAAATTATGCAGATGTATTTATCGGGTGCCACAGTTTTATTTATTGATAATTTCGCAGAAGCTATTGTAATTGATGCACGCACCTATCCCGCCAGAAGTGTTGAAGAACCCGAAAAAGAAAAGGTGCTGCGCGGTTCTCGTGACGGCTTTGTTGAAACAGTTGTTTTTAATACGGCTCTGATGCGAAGAAGAATCAAAGACCCGAACTTCACGGCAGAAATTGTTACGGTAGGCAGACGTTCAAAAACTGACATAGTTTTAACGTATATAAAGGATTTGGTTGATGAAAAAATGTTAGATGAGCTAAAATCAAGACTTAAAAATATTGATGTACGCTCACTCACTATGAATCAGGAAAGCCTGGCAGAATGTCTTATCAGAAAAAAATGGTATAATCCTTTCCCTAAGGTGCGATACACCGAACGCCCTGACATTGCAGCGGCGTGCGTTTTAGAAGGAAGCATTGCACTTTTGGTTGACAACGACCCGTCGGCACTTTTGCTTCCCAGTTCGATATTTGATTTCATTCAGGAGGCGGATGACTTTTACTATCCGCCTGTTATTGGCGGGTATATGCGAATTGTAAGAAATTTAGTTTTCTTTTCGACTCTTATTTTAACACCGCTCTGGCTTTTATTAATCGAAAACTTAGAGAGCTTACCGACGTGGCTACAATTTATTCGGATTGCTGAACCGAATGATGTTGCACCCGTAGTGCAACTGCTGCTTTTGGAAATTGCAGTTGATGTGTTGAGATTTGCGTCGGTAAATACGCCGAATATGATGGGTAATTCGTTAAGTATTATAGGTGCTTTGATATTGGGTGACTTTGCCATTCAGTCGGGGTGGTTTGTGCCCGACACCATTCTTTATATGTCAATAGTTGCAATCGCGAGCTTTTCGCAGCCTAATATTGAGCTTAATTATGCGTTTAAATTTATGCGAATACTGATTCTTTTATTAACCTACGTTTTAAACGTATGGGGGTTTGCACTTGGTTTAATTATTTCAATTGTATTAATAGCAACAAACAAGACTGTTACGGGAAAAGGCTATTTATATCCTGTAATACCCTTTAATTATCACGATTTTAAGTACAAATTCTTAAGACTTAAAATACGCTCGAAAGAAAAAAATAACTAGAAAATTCTGTAATAAAAAAGTAAAATTATTATAATTGACTAATTGTGCCTTCGTATGATATAATCTATTGTACTATAAAATAGTTTATATTTTATAAGATGATAAAAAATCATACGGAGGCGAAAAATTATGAAAAAGACAATCAGAATTATATCGTTGCTTGTAACATTGGCAATGATGATTACAATGGCTGTTCCTATGACAGTTTCTGCGGCGTTTACAGATGTAGATGCAAATCACAGCTACTACGAAGCAATTAACAATCTGTCAGCTGAAGGGATATTAAATGGTTTTGAAGACGGTTCTTTTAAACCGGGCGAACCTGTAACAAGAGCGCAGTTTACAAAGATTATCTGTTATGCTCTTTCAGTAGGTGAACTTTCATATTCAGATGCTGAAAAATCAATATTTACAGACGTTGCACCGGAGCACTGGGCAGCAAACAACATTGTTACGGCATATAAACAGGGTATCATCAACGGTATGGGTGACGGCACGTTTGCTCCTGAGGCCAACGTAAACTACGAACAGGCAGTAAAAATGGTGGTTTGTGCTTTAGGCTACACAGAACAGAGTGCTAACAACTTAGGCGGTTATCCTTACGGCTATTTAAGCATCGCAAACAGCAATAAAATCATAGCGGGTATTACCGATTGCAAAATAGGCGAAGCAATGAATCGCGGTGCTGTTGCAAAACTTATCGATAATATGTTAGATGCTGAACAGGTTATTGACGGCGAAACATCAGGTTCAATTCGTAATGAAGTAAGTGCTTCTACTAAAAAGGTAAGCGGACAGCTAATCGCAGGTTACGGCGTTGCATTGTATGACGATACAAATCCTTGCTACAAAAACCAGATTGAGCTTGATTTAGACGGAGATCGTGAAGATAATCTTTTCGACATCAGTGAGCTTGATGATTTTGATATTGACGAATATATAGGCAGAAACGTAACAATACATTATGAAGTTGAAGAGGGCTATTCTGACAAAATCGTAAAGAGTATTGCACTTCAGTCAAAGAAAAACACAGAAATCACATTTAGTTTTGAAGACATCTATACATACGACTCAACATCAATTGAGTACTATACAGATGAATCTCACACAGAAACAGAAACAGTTTATTATTCTTCTGATTCTAAAAACCTTTTCAACGGTGAATTTACAGATACTTCTGTAGATTCATTACTCGACAGCAATGACACAAAATCAGGCAATATAACACTCATATCATCGTCAGCGAACGATATAGCAGATGTTGTATTTGTAAAGGCGTATGACTTATTGATTGTTTCTCACACAGACAAAACAAACAAAAAAGTATACGCAAAGAATTCACCGTACACAAGCGGTATAGTGATTGATACATCTGACAAAACAAAAAATGTTACAATTACAAAGGGTGGCAAGGATTACGCATTCACATCCTTAAAGCAGAATGATATACTTTCTGTTGCAAAGAGTATAAGCGGAAACGTTATTGAAGTTTTAGTTTCCAATCAATCTGCCGCAGCGGGCACAATCATTGCGACCAACAACAACAACACACAAATTACACTTGATTCAGGAAGTAAAACATATACTTTGTTAGATAATTTCTTGGCTGTATACGGAACACAAAGTGATGTTGTTGTAGGTAAGCACATTTCAGCTTATATCGATGCTTTCGGCAAGGTGGCTATGGTAATATTTACAGAAGATGAAGCTTTTGAATACGGATATCTTTCAGCGGTACAGTATGATGAAACAGATGCTACAATGTCAGTAATGTTATATAAAGCTTCTGCATCAAACTCAACACTTTCACGTTCTGAATATTATTTTGCTGACAGAATTAAAATCAACGGCGAAACCAAAAGCTTAGAGAGCGATATAGCAGAAATTGCAGCGCTTCTAAGGGCTGATGCTGCTACAGCAAAACCCACAGGAGCAGCGTCTGAGAATGTTGAAAATGATACAAATGCACAGCCTATCAGATATACTTTAAATACAGCAGGTAAAATCAATGCTATTACAACTGTAAGCAGCACACAGGATCAGGATGCTTCAAAATTAAAGATGGCTACTTATGCACCTGCAGGTTTAGAATGTACATTGACAGGCACAACCTTAGGCGGCTACACAATTTCAAGCGATACAAAAATTATTTATGTACCTGAAAACAGAACAACAGGAACATATTACTCAAAAACAAATAGTTACTTTAAGAAGGACAAGAGCTACTATGTACAGATTGTTAATGCTACATCTACAAAGTTAGCTAAGTGCATCTACCTTTACGGTGAAGTTGGCGGCACAGGCACAGATATTTCTGCACAGATTACAGAAGATACAATGCCGATGATTGTAAAGGCTATCTCAGGTGTAAGTGTAGACAACTCAGACAAGAAGTTTACATTGGTTGATATTTCAACAGGTGCGGAAACAGTATGCTACGACAACGATATTGCAGGAACAGAAAACTTAGCGGTAGGTGATGTTATTCGTATCGCAACTACCGAAAGAACAGTTTATAATGATAACGGCACAGGAACAGAGTATACATTTATCGGAATCTTGCAGGTATTGGCTGATGCTGAAGAAGTAGTTGAAGGCACATACTCATCACTTATGAAGACAGACGGTGAAGGTGAAAATATCAAGTATGACTTCCGTACACTTATCGGTACAGTTAAGGCAAAAGAGGGCGGATACTTCACTATTGTAGGCGGTTATGATACAGATGGTACAGAAGAAACCTACAAGCTGGATTCTGCTAAGGTTTATATGGTTGATACAACGCAGACAAAAGACGATAATAAAGTAAGTTTGGCAAGCAGCGATGACTTTGGTGCTTACGGAATGCAGGGTATATCATCAAGAATTATGATTTATACCAAGGATGCTGCAGTTAAATCAATCATTATCTTTAAATAACATCTCTCCTTTTTAAAGGTCAGTAAATCATACACCCCAAAAGCATAACGCTTTTGGGGTGTATTTTGTCTCGAAATAAAGGAGCTGCAGCAAAATAATTTTGCTGCAGCTCCTTTATTTATTCTTTGTTTTCTTCTTCGTCTTCGGTTGCTTCTGCCAATTTATTCAATGAATCAATCATACTTTCATAAAACTCTAATGGTTTTTTTCTGAATGCTTTTGCAAAACGCGCGGCCTTTTCTTTGCTTCCTGCAAACAACGTCATTGAAAGCAACGTTATTTTTCCTTCTGTAATCTGTGCATCAACGCTGTATATGTCATTGCCGGTTGGTGTAATAACGCATTTTATCTGCGCCTTTTGTCCGTCACGCTTTAACAAAGTATCAATTCTGTTTTTTAGTGATGCCCTTACACTTGCTGTAATTTTATCGTCAAAAAAGTCAATAGTTTCTAAACCTTGAGGCGTTAAATCGTATTTTTCTGTTTCGTCGCGCCAAACCTTTTTAATGTAGTTTTCAGGGACAAGCTCGTCTATTATAGCAAATAGCTCGACAAAATCAACAGTTGTACCGGAGAGCATTATATCTTTAAGCTGAGTGTCCGACAGCGGCTCCTGTGCGTATCTTATGCACAATAAAATACAAAGCTTTATCTCTGCCGGATCGTTTAACCTGTAATAAACATTATTTAAATCCAAGTCGTCACTTCCTTTTTTACAATAATACCATAAATGTGAAGTAAAATCAACATAAAATTTTTTTGCAAAATCGATAAAAAATATTGATAAAAAATATTGATATGCGGATAAAAATGTGTTAAAATAAATTATGTTGGAGTAAATTAAAAAGGAGAAAGAAAATGTAAACATATTTGAAGAAAAAATTCCAACGGGAAATACATATTCATTAGAAAAAAGTCAGGCGTTCGTAGAAAATTACGCAAATGGCGAATATAAGCCGCTTCTGTTCCACGATCCAGGACTTTTAAGTAAACAGGTCGGTTATTTAACTGTTTACGAAGACTAACGAAAAAAGGAGTATAAAAAATGTCAACAACATTGTCTTTGATTTTTGGTTATGCAGCGACGGTCGCTGCAATTATAGGTTTTCAGTTAAAAAAGCAGCATCACATAATTATATCGCAGTTTTTCTCTAACGCACTTGTAGCGTTAAGCTACATTGTTTTAGACCTGTCAAAGATTACAGGTGGTATAACGTGTTTGGTGGGTGCAGCACAAACGCTTATTAATTTTTATTATTTAAAGCAGGACAAAACACCGCCTAAGGGTATAACACTTGCGTTTTTGGCTGCATACATAGGAGCATCTGTTCTCAGCTTGTCTTTAGCACAAAGCGTGGCTATTCCTTATGATTTGTTACCGCTTTTGGGTTCGTTTGCGTTTTTAATAGGTGTCAGCACAAAAAATTCAACTGCGACAAGATACTGGTTTTTGGCAAATATCTTAATCTGGATAGTTTACGACTTTGCGGCAACTCCTGTAGCCGTTGCAAACTTAGTAACTCATACGTGTATTTTAATTTCTGTTGTTGCAGGAATTGTTAGATACGATATTTTAAAGAAATAAGGGGTATTTATGAGAGAAAATTTAGATCTTTCAAAACAAGCATTAAAAAGACTGCCGATGTATATGTCATATTTAAAGACTATTGAGGAAGTAACAGAATATATATCATCATCGTCAGTCGCAAAAGCGCTTGACTTAAATGACGTTCAGGTGCGAAAGGACTTAGCCGCTGTTTGCAAGACAGCGGGTATTCCGAAACGCGGTTTTTTGGTTCGTGACCTTGTTGACGGAATTTCTGACTTTTTGGGATACGAAGAAAGAACCGACGCAATTTTGGTAGGTGCGGGAAATCTTGGTATGGCTTTAATGTCTTATAAGGGATTTGAGCGATACGGCATTAAGATTGCAGCGGCGTTTGATACACGAAGTGAAGTTATTGACAATAAAAAAGTCTTTAACATTTCACAGTTGCCCGAAAAATGCAAGAAACTAAAGGTAAAGATAGGCATTATAACAGTACCGGCAACGGAAGCTCAAAAAGTATGCGACATACTCGTAGAAAGTGGAATTATGGGTATATGGAATTTTTCGCCTGTGCACTTAAAAGCACCTGAGAATATTTTGGTGCAAAATGAAAATATGGCTTCATCTTTGGCTGTACTTTCAAATCATTTAAGAGATAAAATAAAGAAAAAGAAATAATAAAAAGGAGCTGTAGCAAAATTGTTTGCTACAGCCCCCTTTATTTTTCTAATAACTTTTCAATCAATGTATGTCCCGGTTCAATATAAAGTCCTGTGTTTTTTGCATTTTCTTCTGTATAGTCTAAATTAAGCTTTGTATCATTTCTGCTGTCGTATAAAACATACGGAACAGCATCACGCACGTGAGTTTTTAATGCAATAGGTGTAGGATGGTCAGGTGTAATCAGCACTCTAAAATCGTCTGTAGTCGACTTTAAGTAATCTACCACAGGTTTTATAACCTTTTCATCAATTAACTCAATAGAGCGAATTTTGTCGTTCGTATCGCCGTGATGACCGCACTCGTCAGGTGCTTCCATATGTATATACACAAAATCCGTACCATTTTTAAAGGCTTCAATTGCAGCCTCGGCTTTTCCGTCAAAATTTGTATCAATGTTTCCTGTTGCACCGGGAACTTCTACTACCTGCATTTTAGCACCTGCACCTATACCTTTTAGTAAGTCAACTGCAGAAATCATTGTACCCGATAAACCGAATTTTTCGGAAAAAGAAGATAACATCGGCTTTGTACCTTCGCCCCAAATCCACAAAGAGTTTGCAGGATTTAATCCGCGTGCAATTCTGTCTTTGTTTATGGGGTGATTTTTTAGGAGCTCGTGGCTTTTTTTCATCATTGCAAGTAAGGTGTCAGCACCATCTCCCTTTGGAAGATATTCTGTAACCTTTTTGTCGGAAATATCGTGCGGGGGAGTGAGAGTCACGTTTGTCGAGCCACCGTTCCATACAACTAAATGGCGATAACTTGTGCCGCCGTAAAGCGTGATGTCGTCAAAGCTCATTTTTTCTTTTAAATAATTGATAAGCTCGTGAGCCTCAGCGGTTGTGATTTCGCCTGAAGAGTAGTCAACCATTGTTTTATCTTCGTAATTATCTTCACCTGACAACGTTACAACATTTGCACGAAATGTCACATCGTTATCTTTCAAATTGACTCCGATTGATAGTGCTTCAAGCGGCGAGCGACCTGTATAGTATATATCAGGGTCATAGCCTAAAACACTTAGGTTTGCAACGTCGCTACCGGGAGATAAGTGGTCAGCAACGGTTTTTACAAGACCTAATTCGCCGTGTTTAGAAAGCTCATTCATATTGGGATTGTTTGCAACAGCCAGCGGTGTTTTTCCGCCTAATGAGTCAAGCGGGTAATCAGCCATACCGTCGCATAAAAAAACTATGTATTTCATATTAAAAACCTCTATTCGTTAAACTTATCTTTTGCTTTTTTAGTTACATTTAAGAACATATTTAAAATTTCTATGTTTTTATCGCCAAGCACATATCCCAGCATGGCAGATATAAAGCTTAAAACAGGTGCTAAAAACAAAATATAGCTGTTTTTTAAGACATTTACCAGATACGAAAACCAAGCTCTTACAAACGGTGTAACATAATCAAAAAGCGAAATTTTTACAAGCTCACGTTTCGCGTCATCCGGAAACTCGTAGTATGATGTGATAATTACATTTTTTAACGGAATGATATTTGCTTCACTAAGACAGTAAAAAATTATAATCACCAAATCAAAAATTACCAAAGGCAATATAAATTTTAAAAAGTCAATTTTTGTCAAGCCATAATGATAACGTGTGTTTTTTCTGCTTAAATTCCACATACGAACGTAGATTCTTCCGCATAGTGTAAACAGCATAAAGAATGTTGCAACAGCAGAAAAAGCGGGGGACACAAGCCAGTTACCAAAAAGTATGATTATCAAAAATGAAATTCCCACAGCCGTTAAATTATCTAAAAACGGTAAAAAATAATATTTTTTTGTTTTAATCATTTTTCTTCTCCTATCGTGTAATGCCGAGTGAAGATAAAATTTCTTCCTGTTTATCAAACTGGAGCTTTTCTTCTTCAGGTGAGCGTTCGTGGTCGTAGCCTAACAAATGAAGTGCAGAATGTACTGCCAAAAAACAGATTTCACGCACCAGGGAATGTCCATATTCTTCAGCCTGCTCTACGGCACGCTCGGCAGATATTACAATGTCACCGAGCAAAATGTAATCATCTGCAATATCTTCGTCGTAAATGATAAGCGTTCCGTCTTCATCCTGTTCAAGCAAGGGAAAGGACAAAACGTCTGTTACTGCGTCTTTGTTTCGCGTTTCTTTATTTAACTCTTTTATTGCTTCGTTATCCACAAATGAAAGGCTTATTTCAGCATCGTCGCAAAATTCTTCGTAATCCAATGTTTTTTCTAACGAAAGTGTGAGTTTCTTTATAATATCATCAGATATATCAATTTTATTTTGCATATTTTCCCAATTGAGTCGCAACATTAAGATTTTCCGCCTTTCGTATTTTTGTATTTTTCTTTCTTTTGCACTACTGTTTTATCGTACTTTTCATACGCCTGAATTATCTTCATAACAAGCGGATGGCGGACAACGTCTTTATGCGAAAATGAGCAAAACGCAATATCATCAATTCCTGATAAAATTTTAATAGCCTCAACAAGCCCCGAACGCTTTCCGTCGGGCAAATCTATCTGTGTTATATCGCCCGTAATAATCGCCTTTGAGCCAAAGCCGATACGGGTTAAAAACATCTTCATCTGCTCAGGTGTGGTGTTTTGTGCTTCGTCTAAAATAATATAGGCGTTATCTAATGTTCTTCCTCGCATATATGCTAAGGGTGCTACTTCTATTGCACCTTTTTCTACGTAGTTATTGTAGCTTTCCATACCAATCATATC
>CAZCOF010000030.1:0-14983 GCA_964500095.1 uncultured Oscillospiraceae bacterium | reverse complement strand
AATGGAAAGCGTTGGTGTATCCTGCGTTACTGTTCACGGAAGAACCAAAGACCAATTCTATTCAGGGAATGCAGACTATGAAATTATTAAAAATGTGCGTGATGCCGTAAAAATTCCTGTAATCGCAAACGGAGATGTAGTAGATTTCAAAAGTGCTGAGAATATACTCTCAAAAACCGGATGTGACAGTTTAATGATAGGTCGTGGTGCTTTGGGTAATCCATTTGTATTTGGCGAAATCAAGGCAGGTTTTGAAGAAAAAAGCTGTATTTTTGATTTATCTGAAAAAAAACGTGCACTCATACATCATATTGAGCTTATGAAAGAATACAAACCTGAAAAACTTGGAGTTCCCGAGATGAGAAAGCACTTTGCTTGGTACTTAAAAGGTATACCGCATTCAAACAAATTAAAGGCAGAAGCCTTTACTGTTAAAACATATAAAGAAATGAAAAATCTGGCAAACCAGATATTTTAAAAAGGAGCTGTAGCAAAATGATTTTGCTACAGCTCTTTTTTGATCAATACGTCTTTATCTTATAAGTGAATGTTATCTTGTCGCCGTTTTCTAATACATAATCAGAGCACGCCACCATAGGTTCTTCGTTATTTACTGAATATAACCACCCTGAGCGTTCTCCACAATCAAGTACATAAATGTTATTTATTCCTTCTATATATGCTGTGTTATACGGCGGTGTATTTGAATACTCAAAGGGAATATTTTTATCTTTTAACACTTTCTTTAACACATCAAAAACCGTCTCACCTTCAACAAATTCAACTTCTGCGGATTCATATATAACACCGTCTTGGGGAATAAGCGAGCGTTTTTCTTCTTTAAGCAAATTAATGTCAGTTAAAATGTCAGTACACTCTATTTTTATACTGCATAAGAGTTTTTCCCGACCTTCATTATTATCATTCTTTTTTTGATATAAATTCCACACCAAAAGCGAACACAAAACAAGTAAAACTACTGTAATTATGTATTTAAAATATTTTTTCATATATGCCAACTCCCTGTCGTTACTTTTCTAAATTTTCTAAAACAAACTCTGCAATCTGCTCCACACACTCCGTAAATTCACCATTATTAGGTATACATACGTCTGCATACTTTAAATATAGCGGATGTCTTGTTTTATACATATCATAAAGCCTTTCGGGATTTGATTTTAAGAGCGGTCTTTTCTCAGCATTTAGAGTCGAGATAATCTTTTCGACCGAACGATTAATGTATATTACAACTCCGACAGCTTTTAAATATTCCATATTTAAAACCTTAAGCACCGCACCGCCGCCTGTTGAAATAATCGTGTTCTTATAATTCTCGCTTAAATATTTGGCAGCTTCGGTTTCTAAATTTCTGAAATATTCTTCGCCAAACTTTTCGAAAATTTCAGAAATCGACATATTCTGCTTTTCTTCTATAAAATCATCCATATCTAAAAAAGGCATTTTTAATTTGTATGAAAGTGCCTTGCCGACAGAAGTTTTCCCTGCCCCTGACATCCCTATTAATACAATATTTTTTTTCATTGTAAACCTCTACTTGTTTATCTGCGATTTATAATTTCCCAAAACGGTAAATTCTGCACCCAGACTCTTGATTTCATTGATGGTATTTTTTACGTTATTATCGGCTAAATTACCGTCAAAATCAATATGGAAAACATACTCAAAGTTTCTTTCCTTTAATGGGCGTGACTCAATATGAGAAATGTTTATCGCATTTTTAGCAAATACGGCTAATACGTCGCATAACGCTCCGCTCTTGTGCCTTGTAGTAAATACAGCACTTATCTTATCACACTCTGCATCACTTGTAAGTTTGTTTGAAATAATTACAAAACGTGTGCTGTTTGATGCGTTTTCGTTTACATTCTCTTTTAAAACTTTCAAACCATACACTTGCGCACAGAGTTTGCTTGCAATTGCTGCCTTGTTTTTGTTGTTAGTCTCTGCAACAAATTTAGCAGCGAAAGCTGTATTTTCAAGCGGTACTTTTTTGACATCTTTAAAGCCTTCTAAAAATGTATGGCTTTGTAAAAATCCTTGATTATGTGAATATATTTCTTCGATATCTTGGATTTCGCTGTCCGTTGTGCCTAATAAACAGTGCTTTATTTCTATACTTATTTCTCCCGCTATATGAAGTTTTTTAGACAAGATAAGGTCAAGTGTATCAGCTATCGCACCTGATGAATTGTTTTCAAACGGCAAAACTCCGTAGTCGGCATCACCTTTTGCCACAATGTCTGCTGCTTCATAAAATGTATCTGTGTTTATTATGTTAGTAACCTTAGGAAAAAAAACTTTAAGTGCTTCCCCACTGTAAGAGCCCGCAATTCCGGGATATACGACCCTTAATTTTTCATCGGACAGATTTGCTGATTTTATATTGCTTTTGCCATCTGAAACAACAATTTTGCTTTGTAAATTTCTTGATATACGCATTAAATTTTCAAAAAAATCTGCCGCATATTTTTTGTATTCAGGATTTTTAATTTGAGATGTACGTTTTTTAAGTATTGCTTTTTCTCTTTCGGCTACAAAGATTTCCATATTGCGTTCTTTTTTATATTCGCCGACGTTTTTTGCAACATCCATACGCTTTTCAAAAAGCTTAACAAATTTATTATCTATTTTATCTATCTGCTTTCTGTATTTATCAAGCATAGGTCCTAGCCTCCAAAATTAAATCTAAAACCGTTACAGCAAGTGCTGCTTCAACTACCGGAACAGCACGCTGTACAATGCAGGGGTCGTGTCTTCCTTTGATTTCCAATGTTATATTTTCTTTTGTATCTAAATTTACACTTTCCTGCTCTTTTGCAATCGACGGCGTAGGCTTAATGGTTGCAGTAAGTACAATCGGCATACCGTTTGTAATTCCACCGTTTATTCCGCCATTGTTGTTCGTTTTAGTTTTTATATCGCCGTTTTCTATATAAAAACTGTCATTTGCATCACTTCCGTGCAACTTTGAAAACTCTGTTCCAATACCAAATTCTACAGCCTTAACAGCCGGAACCGAAAAAAGCATCGATGAAATTCTGCTCTCTACAGATTCAAAAAACGGTGAACCTATTCCGCCTTTTATACCGCATATTACAGCTTCTATGCTTCCGCCGATTGAGTCTTTGTCACCCCTTGCTGCTAATATAAGCTCGGATGCTTTATTTTCCATTTCGGCATTTATGAAAGGCAACGACTTACTTTTTAAAGCTTTAAGCGATGCAATATCAGGATTTGACATATCTACAGCATCGTCAAAAACATTTCCTATATTTTTGATATGAGCTAGAACTTCAATATTTTCTTTCCTTAAAATCTGTTTTGCAATAGCACCTGCAAGGACTATCGGCGCTGTAAGTCTGCCTGAAAAATGTCCGCCGCCACGATAGTCGTTATGCCCGTTATAGCGTAACATTCCACTGTAGTCCGCATGAGACGGACGTATTATCTCAGGATTATAGTCCCTTGAACGAGTGTTTGTGTTTTTGATGACACAGGCAATAGGCGTGCCTGTTGTTTTGCCGTCGAAAACACCGCTTAAAATTTCAGGGATGTCACTTTCTTTTCTCGGTGTTGAAAAATCATTATTACCGGGTGCACGTCTTGACATTTCGAAACTGATTTCATCCATATCAAGGGTAATTCCTGACGGCACTCCGTCTATTACTACCCCGATTGCCTCAGAATGCGATTCACCGAATAAACTGATTTTAAAAAGCTTACCGTAACTATTCGCCATCTATACTACCTCCCAGGTTAGAAAACACGTCCCAAAAATCTTTATATGATTTTTTAACGCTGTCACTGCCCAAAATTTTGATTTCGCCCGATGCTGAAGTTGCCGCAATTGCCAAAGACATCGCTATTCTGTGGTCATTGTGAGCTTCAACCGTGCCACCGGAAAATTTCGTTTTTCCATAAATAGTTAAAGAATCTTCGTGTTCATCGATTTTAGCACCTATTTTTGTAAGTTCTTCGGTTACAGCAGCTAATCTGTCGCTTTCTTTAATCCTTAATCTGCCCGCACCGACAATATGTGTTATACCTTCAGTTTGCGTTGCTAAAACAGACAGTATCGGCACTAAATCGGGAATCTGACTTACATCTATTGTGCGCTCCGCTTTTGTTTCTTTCATATAACGAATTACATCTATAATGGCCTTATCGCCCTGTGTGGACTCTTCTAAAAGTCCCGAAATGCTGATATAGTTTCCCAACTCATTTGCAACATAAAAAAATGCCGCCTGAGAATAATCACCTTCTACTGTATAATCACACGCTTTATACGTTTGATTTCCGCAAATGGAATACTTTCTGTAGTCGTCGGATACTTCAACAGAAATTCCGAACTTTTTAAGCATTTCAAGGGTCATTTTAATGTACCCTGTTGATTCTAACGGAGTTGTTATTATTATTTCGCTGTCGGAAGATAAAAGCGGCAAACTGAACAAAAGCCCTGTTATATATTGAGAGCTTACATTTCCTGAAAGCTCGTATTTACCGCCTGTAAGCTTTCCGTCAAAGAATATTTTATCATCTTCTTTTTTATAGTTTATTCCAAAAGAATCAAAAATCTTATAGTAGTCATCTAAAGGTCTTTCTAAAAGTCTGCCTTTTCCGGTAACCGAAAAACTTCCTCCTAAGGCTAAAGCTATAGGAATTATAAATCTTAAAGTTGAGCCTGACTCATTACAATCTAAAATTTCATTGTTAAGCTTTTTACCTTTACATACTCCTGTAATTGTTGCTGTTGAGCCATTTATCGAGACTTTTGCTCCTAAATTTTCAACAGCAGAAAGCGTTGCAGATATGTCTTCGCTATACGCTAAATTTGAAATAGTGGACACACCTGAAGAAAGAGCCGCAGACAAAATAGCACGATGCGCTGCGCTTTTTGACGGCGGTGCACACACTTTACCATTTAGCTTTTTAGGTGTAATTCTAACTGTTTTGTACATTAAATCACCAATTATCTTAAGGTTACATCGTATTTTTCCGAAAGTTCTTTTAAGATACTTTCAATAACGGGGTTAATATCTTCATCTGTCAATGTCTTGTTTTCATCACGGAAAACAACAGAATATGCCATCGACTTTTTGTTTTCGGGGATTTGATTTCCCTTGTATACATCAAAAAGCGTCACACTTTCAAAGATATTTCCAGCCTTTTTCTTGATTACATTTTCAATCTGGGCAGCCAGTACTGTATCATCTGCCAAAAATGCCAAGTCACGCTGTGTTGCGGGATATTTCGGAAGTTTTTTAAATGTTTTATCAGTTTTTGCAAGTTTAATGATATCTTCAAAATCGATTTCTGCTATATAAACATCGCTTGAAACACCGTAATTTTCAGCGACAGCCGGATGAACCTGCCCTAAAACACCAATCTTCTTTCCACCTGCATAAAGTTTTGCACATCTGCCCGGATGGAAAGTTGTATTTTTATTTTCAGGGTCAAAGGAACGCTTATAAATGCCCAAATCATCAAGCATAACTTCTACAACACCCTTTAAGTCATAAAAATCGCAGTTTCCGTACATACCGATTGTAACTACTCTTCTTTCTTCAGGTAAATCTTCGCCGTCTTTAGGGATATAGATTTTTCCCAACTCAAAAAGTCTTACATTTTGTGCCTTAAAGTTTTCGTTACGTGCTACAACTTCCATCATAGATGCAATCGCTGTTGTTCTCATAATTGAGTTTTCAACACCTAAGGGATTTGTAATAACAACAGCATTACGAAGCTCGCTGTCTGCTGAAATGTTCAGTCTGTCAAAAATATTCGGGTTGGTGAAGCTAAACACCAATGTTTCGTAAAGTCCTGCTGAAACCAAAGTATTTTTAACTCTGTCTTCTAACTGCTGGCTGTAGGTCTTAATACCAACTGTCGTATCTCCGTCCATTAGGGTTGACGGAATCTTATCATAGCCGTACATACGTGCAACTTCTTCAGCTATATCGTTAAAGCAAAGCACATCAGGTCTGAATGACGGAACGGTTATAATATCACCATCAACTTTAAAGCCCAAGTCTGTCAAGGTCTTAGCCATTACATCTTCAGGAACTGAAAAACCGATGAAATCATTAATTCTTTCAGGTTCAAATTTAATTGTTACTGTATCGGGCTTTGTTCCGTAAACGTCTATAACTCCGTCTACAACTTCACCGCAACCTAATTCTTCCACAAGCTCGCAAGCTCGCATAACTGCCGGGTAAGTATTTTCTGTATCCAAGCCTTTTTCGTATCTTGATGAGCTTTCTGTTCTAAGACCCAATTTCTTTGCAGTAATACGAACAGACGAACCTAAAAATGTAGCTGATTCAAATAAAACCGTCTTTGTATCTTCTCTTACTTCTGAATTTAGACCGCCCATAACACCTGCAACTGCTACAGGTTTTTTGCCGTCACAAATCATAAGCATCGAATCATCAAGTGAATGCTCAGCCCCGTCTAAAGTGGTCATAGGCTCGCCTGATTTTGCCAAACGTACGTTTATTTCGCCGCCTTCCAAATATGACATATCAAAGGCGTGCATAGGCTGACCGTACTCTAATAAAATATAGTTTGTAATATCTACAATGTTATTGATAGAACGAATTCCGCAAGACTCAAGTCTTTTTACCATCCACGCAGGCGACGGACCTATCTTTACATTTTTAATCATTTTTGCTGTGTATCGTTTACACAATTTCGGTTCTTCTACATTTATTTTTATGTAGTTGTTTATATCATCGCCTGAACCTTTTACAACAGGCTCTTTTACTTCAAACGGTCGGTTAAAAGTAACTGCTGTTTCTCTTGCTAAACCTATTACACTAAAGCAGTCAGGTCTGTTTGATGTGATTTCAAACTCAACAATAGGATTATCTAAACCAAATATTTCCTTGATATCTTTACCCAACGGAAGTCCGTCTTCCAATATCAAAATTCCATATTCTGCATCAGGAAAATCTTCTTTAGTCATACCGATTTCTTCATAAGAACAAAGCATACCGTTTGACTCAATACCGCGAAGCTTACCTTTTTTGATTTTTGTGCCGTCTGGCAGGAGTGCTCCGTCTTTTGCAACAGGGACTGTTTGACCGGGTTTTACATTGTCTGCACCTGTTACAATCTGTAAGGTTTCTGTACCAACGTCTAACATACAAATTTTAAGCTTATCTGCATCAGGGTGCTTTTCTACACTTAAAATTTTACCTGTTACGACATTTTGTATTTTGTCACCTATATTTTCAATGCCTTCAACCTTTGAGCCTGACATTGTAAGTGCGTGGTTGTATTCTTCAGGTGTAATACCTGTCATATCTGTATAATCAGAAAGCCAACTTAATGGTAATTTCATATCTATAACCTCCCTTAGAACTGTTTTAAAAATCTTATGTCGTTTTCGTATAAATTACGCATATCATCGATGTTCATTCTTCTCATTACGATACGCTCCAAACCTAAACCGAAAGCAAATCCGCTGTACTCATCAGGGTCAATATTACAACGTCTTAATACATCAGGATGAACCATACCTGCACCTAAGATTTCTATAAAGCCCTCGCCTTTACAAACTCTGCAACCCTTACCTCCACATACAAAGCAAGAAACGTCTACTTCAGCACTCGGCTCTGTAAAGGGAAAATGATGAGGACGGAGTCTGATTTTTGCATCTTTTCCATATAAAGACTGGATGAACTGCTCAAGTGTGCCCTTTAAATCCGCCATTGTAATCCCTTTATCTACAACAAGACCTTCAATTTGATGGAATACCGGAGAGTGTGTAGCATCGACCGCATCACTTCTGTAAACACGACCCGGTGCAATTATTCTGATAGGCGGTTTTGCGTGCTCCATAACACGAATCTGCATCGGAGACGTCTGTGTACGAAGTACAACATTGTCGCTTACATAGAATGTGTCCTGAGTATCACGTGCAGGGTGTTCTTTGGGAATATTTAAAGCTTCAAAGTTATAATAGTCAAGCTCTACATCAGGACCTTCTGCAATAGAAAAGCCCATACCTAAAAAGATGTTTTTTACTTCATCTAAAACCTTTGTAATGGGATGAAGTCCACCAATTTCGGGTTTTTTACCCGCCATTGTAACATCGATTACTTCTTTAGCTAATTTTTCTTCACGAGCAGAAGCTAAAAGCTCTGTTTTTCTTTCGGTTAACGCCTTTTCGATTGACTCTCTTACTTCATTTGCCAATGCTCCGATTACGGGGCGTTCTTCAGCTGACAAGCCACCCATCTGACGAAGAACCTGAGTAAGCTCGCCTTTTTTACCAAGCACGCTGATTCTTAAATCTTCCAATTCCTGCAAAGAATTTGACGCTGCTAACTTTTCTTCTGCTGACTTTTTTATTGCCAACAACTGTTCTTTCATAAATATTTAACCTTTCTGCTCACCGAATATTTCTGTCGCGATGTGAGCATTTCGCAACAGCTCTGGGGACAATCCATAAAATTAAAAAAAGCTGTCTGTCCCACAAGGGACGGACAACTAAAATCCGCGGTACCACCCAAATTCTTCCTGACATACAGAAAGCACTCTTTTTTGTGCTTAACGTGCACTCGCCGCCATACCCTACTAAAATTTTCAGATACAGAACTCCGAAGTGAAATTTCGCTCGATGCCTTAACCGAGTTTCCTTACAGCCTACCGAGAAACTCTCTCTATGTGGTGTTTGCACAGCTACTTTGCTTCATCATTGCCTTTTTCTCTATTTAACTTTTTATATTTTAACACACTTTTTTGAAATTTTCAAGATATATTTTAAAGTTTTTAGCAAAATTTCCAATTTTGTGTTGACTTAATTAGAATAAAAATATATAATATTAATATGCGATTTTAAAGGAGGAAGACAAATGAAAAAAAGTATCGCGAAATTAATAATCGCCTTACTTGTAATCGTTACAGCGGTTTCTATTGTTTTAGGTGGCTTAAACATCAGCTTGTTCGGTTACAATATTTCATACCCCAACGCTTTAGATAAAGAATGGGGTATAAGACAAGGTCTTGACCTTGTAGGCGGTTCAGTTATAACATACGAAGCTCAGGCGGATAATGTTACTGACAAAGAAATGCAGTCAGTAGAAAATGTATTAAGAAACCGTCTTGACAGTCTTGGTTATAGTGAAGCTACTGTTTCACGTCAGGGTGAAAAGAAAGTAAGAATTGAAATTCCTGCTATTCAAGACCCACAACAGGCAGTCCAAACTTTAGGCCAGACAGCAGTTTTAACGTTTAAAGACTCTGATGGAAATACAGTTTTAGAAGCAACTGATGTGGATTCTGCAGTTGCAGCTTACGGTGCAGTTGATGAAACAGGCGTTTCTGCACATCACGTTAAGCTTGTACTCAACAATTCCGGTATTGAAAAATTCTATCAGGCGACATCAGCTGCTGCTGCAAAACCCGAAGGCAGCAACTATATTGCTATTATGCTTGATGACACTGCAATTTCTCAGCCCAGAGTTCAAAGTGCAATCAACCAGAAAGAATGTATAATTTCAGGTGGTTTTTCTGATTCTTCTGAAACATCAGAATTGGCAGCATTAATCAATTCAGGTAACCTTCCCTTCTCTATCAAGGATGTGGAATTGAGTTCAATAGGGCCCACACTCGGTGAAGAAGCACTAAGCACAAGTATGGTTGCAGCAGGTATCGGTATTTTACTAATACTCATCTTTATGTTGGCAACATACAGATTGCCGGGACTTGCAGCAGACATTGCATTACTTGCTTACGTTGCAATAGTTATATATATAATGACACTGTTTAGAATCAACCTAAGCCTTTCAGGTATTGCAGGTATTATTCTTTCAATCGGTATGGCTGTTGATGCTAACGTTATCATCTTTGAAAGAATTAAAGAAGAATTAAAACTTGGAAAGACGGCAAAAACTGCTGTTTCATCCGGCTTTAACAGAGCATTTATTGCAATTATAGACTCTAACGTTACAACAATTATCGCAGCCGTCGTGCTCTACATTTTCGGTACAGGTACAATCAAGGGCTTTGCAGTAACGCTTGCTATCGGTACACTCGTTAGTATGTTTACGGCAATATTTGTTACAAAATACTTGTTAAAGCTTGTTCTTGGTTTAAACATCAAAAACTACGCTTGGTACGGTTTATATAAGAAAAAGGGGGTAAACGAAAATGAAGCTTAATATCGTAGACAAAGCTAAAATTTATTTTCTTATCCCTGCTTTAATCATTGTTTTAGGTATTGTATTCTTCTTTGTAAACGGCGGTTTTGTTCAGGACGTTGACTTTGCCGGCGGTATGACAATGTACGTTGATATGGGAAAAGAAGTTAACTTAGACGAAGTTGCAGACGTTGTAAAAACAGCTGATGCTTCTATTAACAGCCCACAGGTTTTAAAATCTGACGGAAATGTCGTAATAATCCGTACAACACCAATAGAACGTGATGTAAGAGATAAGGTACAGGATGTTTTAGTTGAAAAATACAGTCTTGACAGAAATACATCCTTCATTCAAATCGAAGATGTATCTGCTACAATGGGTGCAGACCTTCGTCAGCAGGCACTGACAGCAGCTTTGATTGCTTGCCTTATTATGCTTTTATACATTACAATAAGATTTGAATTCTTTACAGGAATTTCTGCGGTTATCGGACTTTTACACGACGTTTTGATTATGCTTTCATTCTATGTAATATTCAAAATCCCGATAAATGCTAACTTTATCGCAGCTGTTCTTACCATCATTGGTTACTCTATCAATAACACAATCGTAATATTTGACCGTGTTCGTGAAAACCAGGGAAAAGCTGCAAGAGAGCTAAAAACCTTAGTAAACACAAGTGTAACCCAGAGCATAAAGCGTTCAGTCTATACAACGCTTACAACAATCGTACCCGTTATACTCCTATACATCTTGGGCGTAGATTCAATTAAAGAATTTGCATTACCTCTTATTGTAGGACTTTTAGCAGGTACGTATTCAAGCTTATTCTTAGCAGGAAATGTTTGGTACAAATTTAAGTCATTATTTAAAAAGAGAAAGCTTGCAAAAGCTACAAGATAATAAAAAAAATAATCGGTACAGTTTCTTCTGTACCGGTTATTTTTTTATTCTTTATTCTTTATCAATTCTCTCGCTTGAGCGAGTGAAGTTTCAGAACTTTCATCGCCGCTAATCATATAGGCTATTTCGGCAATTTTTTCTTCCTGCGATAACGATGTTACGTAAGTGTTTGTTTTTGTGTCTGTGCTTGATTTAAAAATCTTAAAGTGATTATTTGAAAGTGCTGCAATTTGCGGCAGATGCGTAACACAAATAACTTGCTTCTTCTTTGAAATTTCAGAAAGCTTGATACCTACTTTACCGGCTGTTACGCCGCTTATTCCTGTATCGATTTCATCAAAAATCAGGGTTTGGGCAATATCTCCGTCTGTTAAAACATTTTTCATAGCGAGCATAATTCTCGACAGCTCACCGCCTGAAATTATCTTGCTAAGTTGCTTTTCAGGCTCGCCACGATTGGTTGAAATCATAAATTCAACTTTGTCTATACCCGATTTCGAAAGCTCTGACTCTAAAAATAAAATCTTAAAGGAAGCTCCTTCCATATTGAGCTCTTTTAGCTGTGAGTTAATTTCATTTTCGATAATTAAAGCGTTATTCTTTCGAATAGAGCTTATTTTTTCTGCTGTTTCTTCTGCTTTTTCATTCAGTATTTTTATCTTTTCTTCAAGTTCAGCTTTTTTAACATCAGAAAAAGTAATTCTGTCTAATTCTTTCTGTGCATCATCGCAGTAAGCTAAGATTTTCTCTTCCGAATTTCCGTATTTTCGCTTTAAGCGATATATAAAATCAAGTCTTTCTTCTATTTCGTCTAAGGAAATATCATCGAGTGTGATTTTATCAAGCTGAGTTCTTATATCACCTACCGCGTCTTCAATATTGTATAAAATATCGTTAATTTTTTCCGATAAATACTCTAAGCTGTCATCGGAAACTTTGTCAATCAGTCGCAGAGCTTGCGAAACCATATTATACGCACTTTCTTCGTCATTTTCATAAAGAATTGAGATGGCTCCTGCACAATTTTTAGTGAACTGCTCTTTGTTTTTTGCAAAATTGCGTTTTGATTTTAAATCGTCTTCTTCGCCAATTGTAAGGTTTGCACCGATTATTTCGTCTATTTCAAATTGTAAAAGGTCAATTTTTCTTAACTTTTCATTTTCATCAATGTTATAGTCATCCAGCTCACGCTTTGAACTAACTAATTCTTTATATATTTCATCGTATTTTAAAAATATATCGTTATCTGTTTTTTTACAGAAAGCATCCAAAAAAGAAATATGGCATTTTGAGTCCAAAAGTGCCTGATTGTCGTGCTGTCCGTGGATATTTATAAACAATCTGCCTAAATCTCTCAAAACGGCTACAGGCACTGTTTTTCCGCCTGCTTTGCACAGGTTTTTTCCGTCGTACATAAGCTTTCGCGAAATAACTATGCTGTTGTCATCGTCGAGCTCAATATCAAGCTTTAATAATTCTTCTTTTACGTTGTCATCTACATAAAAAAGTCCTTCAACGTAAGCATAATTTTCACCGTGACGTATTAAATCCTTTGAAACACGCTCACCCAAGAGCATATTTAAAGAACCGATTAAAATCGATTTTCCTGCTCCTGTTTCACCTGTTAGGACACTAAACCCGTCACTAAAATTTATATCTGCTTTTTCGATTAATGCAACATTTTCTATGCTTAAATTAAAAAGCATAATAACAACCCTCTCATAAATCAGCCATTCACCAGTAAGTTTATCTTATCCGCTAAATTTCCCGCTGTTTTTTCGTTTCTCGTAACACAAATAATAGTGTCATCTCCGGCAACACAACCCAAAATTTCATCAAGTCCCAAAGAATCAATAACAAATCCCACAGCCTGTGCCATACCAGCGTGAGTTTTAATGACAACAGTATTTAAAGCATAGTCAACTGTCACAACGGAGTTTATTAGTATAGAATTAAGGTTCTTTTCGAATGCAACAGTTTCTTTTGTGCCGCTTTGAGCATATCTGTAAACACCGCTTTCGTCCAAAACCTTTACAAGCTTTAAATTTTTAATATCACGCGACACCGTAGCCTGAGTAACGTTGTAACCTGCTTCCGAAAGCTTTTTTGCTAATTCTTCTTGCGTGTCGATGTTGTATTTTGAAATCAAATCAAGGATTTTAGAATGTCTGCTTAATTTCATCTCATTTCTCCTTTTTAACCAATTTGTCGTGAAGTACACTAAAGAACTTAAATCCGTGTAATTTAATGAGCTTAAAGCTGTCTTTTGCCGCATTTACGACTACTGCTTCTCCACTGTTTATTTCGCCTATCATACGGCTGTCTGCAGCGACAATTGCCTTTGAGTCGTCTTGCGAACGATTTTTAATCGTTATTTTTTTATTACCCGGAACAATGATTGTTCTTGAATACATTTTGTGCGGACAAATCGGCGTTATTATCATAATATTCATAGACGGGTCGGCTATAGGTCCGCCGGCCGATAATGAATAAGCAGTAGAGCCTGTAGGAGTTGATATAATAACACCGTCTGCCATAAAATGGTCTACAAATTCATCGTCTAAGAACACGTCAAATTCTAATATTTTAAGTAGTGAATTTTTACGTGTGATAATAATGTCATTTAATGCACATTCGCTTTCTTTATCAGACAACTCCGCACTGAGCATCATTCTTTCTTCTATTTTAAAATCACCATCTATGAGCTTGTCTAAATCTTCCTTTAAATTATCCTTTTCAATCTCTGATAAAAATCCAAGTCTTCCCAAATTTACGCCAACTACTGGAATTTTTAGTCGGGCTGCTATTTTTGAAATTCCCAAAAGTGTTCCGTCGCCGCCCAAAACTAAAATTATATCCATATTCTTATACATTTCTTCCGGTATGTAGGTAGCATTTTTAACAGAGTTTCCACACAAAGAATTTTCTGCGAAAACCTCTGCTCTTTCGCCTATTAAGTCTACTATTTCATTAGCTAAGGCAAAGCCTTTATCTTTTTGTTCATTCACAACAAGAAGTATGTTCATACTCTACACCCCCCAAAATTTATAATTATGCATATTTTACATACATTATATTATAAAAATACAAAATAAGCAAGGATTTTTTATAAATAAGCATAAAAAAGAAACTGTAGCAAAATTATTTTGCTACAGTTCCTTAAATTTAAATTAGTTTAATTCTGCAAAGTATTTGATTGTTCTTACCATCTGGCTTGTGTATGAGTTTTCGTTGTCATACCATGAAACAACCTGTACTTCATATAAATCATCAGCAATCTTAGCTACCATTGTCTGTGTAGCATCGAATAATGAACCATATGTCATACCAACGATATCTGATGATACGATTTCTTCTTCATTGTAACCGAATGAATCTGAAGCAGCAGCCTTCATAGCAGCGTTGATTCCTTCTTTTGTTACGTCAGCACCCTTAACAACTGCTGTTAAGATTGTTGTTGAACCTGTTGGAACAGGAACTCTCTGTGCAGAACCGATTAACTTACCGTTTAATTCCGGAATAACAAGACCGATAGCCTTAGCTGCACCTGTTGAGTTAGGAACGATATTTACAGCACCTGCACGTGCTCTTCTTAAGTCACCTTTTCTGTGTGGTCCGTCAAGGATCATCTGGTCACCTGTGTAAGCATGGATTGTAGCCATAATACCTGACTGGATTGGTGCATAATCATTAAGAGCCTTAGCCATAGGAGCTAAACAGTTTGTTGTACATGAAGCAGCTGAGATGATTGTATCTTCTGCTGTTAATGTATTTTCATTTACTGAGAAAACGATTGTCTTAAGGTCATTACCGGCTGGAGCTGAAATAACAACTTTCTTAGCACCTGCATCGATGTGAGCCTGTGATTTTTCTTTTGAGCAGTAGAAACCTGTACATTCAAGTACTACGTCTA
>CAZCOF010000029.1:0-15175 GCA_964500095.1 uncultured Oscillospiraceae bacterium | reverse complement strand
TTTTTATAGATGCATCTACTACCGCTATGCAGATGGCGGAATTTCTTTCAGAAAAAAAGCAAATCACAGTTATAACTAACGGGTTGCCTTTGGCCACCCGACTTGTTAAAGCAGGAATTAAAACCTATGCAACAGGCGGTGAGATGGTCGAAAATTCATTGGCTTATGCGGGCAGTTTCTCAGAAGAATTTGTGCGAAAATTCAATATTGATACGGCGTTTTTTTCAAGCTACGGCGTAGACTCGTCAGGTATGATTGTTGACACTTCTCTGCCTGAAACACAGCTAAGGAGAACCGTAATAAATCAAGCGAAAAAAAGTATCTTTTTATGCGACAAGTCAAAATTTTCGCTGACTGCACCCTATAATCTTATACATAAAGATAATGTAGATGTGTTTATAACAGATGATGGGGCTTGAGCAAAATACCTTTGCTCAAGCCCCATTTTATTCTACATATTCCTTTGGATTTACTGTCTTTCCTTCTTTTTTCAGTTCAAAATGAACGTGCGGGTCTTCTAATGATTCAAGTGCAGCAGAAGTGCCTACAGTTCCTATAGTATCTCCCGACTTAACCTTATTTCCTGTTTCTACCGCTATGCTATCTAAATTATAAAGCGTTGAAACAAAACCATCTCCGTGCTCAATTGACACTGTATTTCCCGTCAGCTTGCTGTTATACGCTTCTATTATTTTTCCGTCTGCCGGAGCCTTAACACTTTCACCTTTAGGTGCTTTTATATCAATTCCGCTGTGAACACGCCAATCGCCCATTGTCTTTGATTTTACTGGCTTTGTGCCTGAAAATTCATTAATAACGTCACCTGCTGCAGGCATCATAATCTTAACATCTGTGCTAAAAATGCTTCCTGTTTCTTCAGTTTCAGGCTCATTGGAGTTTATTTCAATCTCGGGAATGATTTTGACTTCTTCTGTTGTGGGAATTTCTATTTCTAAGCTTTCTGAAACCTGCGCCGTTTCGTCAACCTTAACATCAGGCACTTCAATTTTAATCTCGCTTTCTATATCATCGTCAGGACCGAACAAAAACGAAAACATCGCAGCACACAATACAGCACTTACCGCCGCTGTAATTACGTATGCCTTTTTAAACGGTTTTTTAACGCTTTTGGGCTTTGCCTTTACATACGCTTTTTTCATATAAGATCATTCCTTTCGAATTTTATTATGTGTAATTTTTTCATTTAATATTCATAAATTAAATTGAGGTGAAATTATGAAAAATTCATATATTACAACCGACAAAGCCTATACCTTTGAAGTGTATATAAACGATTTGGCGATGCTTTTTAACTCTTTTTCTTTTTTAAAAAGAGAAACAATAGGCCACTCTGTTTTAAAAAAACCGATATATGCAGTAAAATTTGGCAATGGAGCAAAAAAAATTATAATCACAGCCGCTCATCATGGTACGGAGTGGATAACATCAATGCTTGCAATGTCACTTATAGCCGAGCTTTGTAAAAATTTTACATCAGGAGATAAAAGTGTGTGGAATAACAAAACATTTTACTTTATACCGATGGTCAATCCCGACGGTGTAAATCTTTCTATTGAAGGAAAAACAGATGATCTGCCGCCCCACATCAAAAGCAGACTTTATAAAATTTTGGATAGCGGCAATTTTAAAGATAACTGGCAAGCAAATATTCGCGGCATCGATTTAAACCACAACTATGACGCCTCATTTCAGTTAGGAAAGGAAATTCAACTACGTGAAGGCATCATAGCACCCGCCCCGACGAAATACTCGGGCGAATATCCCGAGAGTGAGCCTGAAACCAAAGCAATCGTTTCGTTTACAAAAAAAATTCTTCCCGATATCGTAGTCGCTTATCATTCTCAGGGGGAAGAAATATTTTATAAGTATCAGGGAAAATGTGCACCGAATGCCTATGAAATTGCAAAAAAGATGTCTGACGTGTCAGGCTATCAGTTAGTTTTAGCCGACGGGCTTACAGATTGCACAGGTTACAAAGACTGGGTGATTGAAAAGTTCAATATCCCCGCGTTTACGATTGAAGTCGGAAAAGGCAAAAATCCTGTACCGATTACGCAGTTTGAAAAAATATTTGATGATAATAAAAAAATTATAAATATATTATAAAAAGCGTAGTTTTAAAAACTACGCTTTTTCTTGTAAAATGTAAAATATATAACTATTGAAATAACTGCACCTATTAATACTCCGCCCAAGACATCTGTCAAAAAATGCACGTAGAGATAAAGTCTTGAAAAGGCAATCAGCACAGCTAACGGAATTGCAAAATATCCGAATCGCTTATCTGTCATCGTTAAAACCGTCGCTGCAACAGTCGACGACAACGTATGTCCCGAAGGAAACGAAAAGTCGGTTGGTGTGCTGATTAAAAGTTCCATTCCTTCGACCAAATCAAACGGGCGTGTTCTTCCAATGAGCGGTTTTAATGTGAGATTACCTATGATTAAACACAAAAGCAAACCGACAGATAAAGCTACTCCACCCTTTCTGTATTTAGGGATCGCCAAAAGCACTACGCTTGCTACAATCCAGATAAGGCCGCCGTTGCCAAGTGCCGTAATCTTCGGCATCAAAAAGTCAAAAAACGGGTTTTTTATATATTCTTTTATAAAATCTAAAACTAAAAATTCAAAATTCATCATAATTTAAAATGCAATAACCGAAACTCCATAGGTAATAAAGGTTACAATAACAGCAGCTACCACAACACCTAAAAAGATGGCAGGAAGAGCTGTTTTAAATCTCAGCTCCATCATAGCAGCAACCAAAGCACCTGTCCACGCACCCGTTCCGGGAAGCGGAATTGCAACCAAAATCAAAAGCCCCCAAAAACCGTATTTTGTAACCTTGTCTGTGTGCTTTGCTGCCTTTTCTTCCATCTTATTGACTACACGTTCAAAAGTCTTGTTGACCTTTCTCATCCACTTGAAAATTTGTCTTATAAAAAGCATTATAAACGGCACCGGAATAACATTTCCGATTATAGAAACTATAATCGCAACTTCCAAAGGCAATCCCATTCCAGTTCCTATAGGAATAGCACCACGCAACTCAATAACAGGAACCATCGCCCACAACAATGTTATTATTAATTTTGTTAAATAACTCATTTTCTCTCATCCTTAAATTATATGTAATTTAAAATTAAAAATTCTTTTTTTACAGTAACACAATAAAAAGATAGTACATAATCGGCAATGTAATAACACAAAACGCACTTGATATCATCGTCATAGATGCTCCTGTCTTTGTTTCACCGCCGTAGGCCGCAGGGTAAACTATTGTGTTCATTCCCAAGGGAGAAGCAAAAGCGACCAAGAATAAAATCATAATTTCTTCGCTTACACCCAAAAGCTTTAAAACGATTAAAAACGCTGCCGGTATCAATATAAGTCTTAAAAACGCGAGTACATATACTTTTTTATTTGCCAGAAGTTCGCGTATGTTATACCCTGCCATTACCATACCTGAAAGAAGCATAGCTGCAGGTCCCATACATTTTGAAGCATTGTCTAAAGCACTTAATAAAAACGGCGGAAAATACTGTTTTAAGTTTAAAAGACCGCACGCCATACCAAAAAACAACGCCAATATCGGCGGTGATGTAAGACCTTTTTTGAGATTCTGCCAAAGGCTCGCTTGACCTTTGGGAATCAACATATAAAGTCCCCATGAACTGCACACTATGCCCAAAACAAACGTGAACATAGTGTACTTATAAAACACTAAGTCGCCCCATACACCTAAGATTATAAAGTTACCTATAAAACCATAGTTACTGAAGGTAAGACCGTACTGATACACGTTTCGTGTATATGAAAGCTCGGGGCTCTTTGAAGATTTACGTATAAACAAATGAGAAAGTGCGATGCCTAGCGGAACCGCAACAGCAGTTATAACAGCACCATACAATATGAGGTTTGAATTGTTTACAAAAGTTTCAACCGTACAGTTATTAAGTTGATTTATTATCGATAACGCTGGAACAAAAATGTATGTTTCAAGCTTTGATATTGCAATACCCGTGTTTTCCGGCACGATGTTTTTCTTTCGCAAAAAATACCCTGCCACCATAAGTGATGCCATCATCATAAGCTGTTGTAATGTAAGTAAAAAAATGTCCATAATTCCATCTCCTGTAGAGTTTTATTTTTTTAAGCACACGCCTTGATTGTAACATATTTTTCTCCCTATTTCAATACATAAAATATTTTTTTACAAAAGCCTTGTAAATGCAACTCGTTTATTATAAAATATAAGTAATAATCGCAGGAGTGATTTAATATGATAGCATTAAGTGTTGAAAAAATGCGCAAGCTCGAACAGCTCGCAATAAACGAATTTAATATACCTTCGATTTTGCTGATGGAAGATGCAGCATACGGCTTTGTTTCAGCTTTGAAGCAGGAAGTAGGCGATATTTCATCAAAAAAAATCTGTGTCATCTGCGGCAAAGGCAACAACGGCGGCGACGGCTATGCAATAGCACGGCTCTTAAAGTCTTTGGGTGCTGAAGTTTCTGTTTTTTCTGTTTGCGATATCAACGATTTATCCGGTGATGCTAAGAAGAATTTTGACATAGCTAAAGCTATAAAAATTCCGTTTATTGATACACTGTCTTCATACGATATAATCATTGACGCGATTTTCGGCACAGGTTTTCACGGCAATATACCTGAAGATATATCAAAAATTATTGATTATATAAACAAAAGCGACTGTTTTGTTGCATCGGTTGATATTCCGAGCGGCTTATCTGCTGAAAGCGGTCAGGGTTCAACATACGTCAACGCCGATTTGTGCGTAAGCTTCGGCTATGCAAAGTATGGGCATTTCATTTATCCTGCAAAGGGTGCGTATAAAAAGCTTGTAGTTGCTCCCATATCTATTCCCGAATGCAGTAATGAGTGCGAAGTTATAACCGCTAAAACCTTTGATGAAATACCTAAAAGAGCTAAAAACTCTCACAAAGGAACATTCGGAAAGGCATTGGCATTTGTAGGCTCCGACGGTATGGCAGGAGCTGCAATTTTATCGGGAAGTGCAATATTAAAAAGCGGTGCCGGTATGGCGACAGTTGCAAGCTCTGACACTTTAATTCCGTCACTTGCACATCATTTTCCTTCTGTTATGACATACCCAATCCCCACAGCAGATGGAAAGCTTTGTGATAATGCAGCCGAGCTTATTTTAAAAAAGTCTTCAGGTATGAACTCTATGCTTATAGGCTGTGGCTTGGGAATGACAGAAGATGCAAAATCAACCGTTACATCGCTTATAAAAAATATTAAAATTCCCACAGTTATTGATGCTGACGGGTTGAATATCATCTCGGAAAACATTGATATTTTAAAAGAGAAAAAAGCAGACCTTTTGTTAACTCCGCATATTTTAGAGTTTTCAAGACTTTCAGGATATACTGTCGACGAAATAAAAAAAGACCCTTATAACTTAGCAAAAGAGTTTGCAAAAAAACACTCGGTTACCGTAATACTAAAGGATGCTGTAACTGTAATTGCCGACCCAAGCGGTAAAACAGCTGTGAGTCCCGCTGATAATTCAGGTATGGCAACAGCCGGCAGCGGTGATGTTTTAGCAGGAATAGCAACATCGCTATTATCTCAAGGTATCGCACCATTTAAAGCGGCTAAGCTTGCTGTTTACATCCATTCTGCTGCAGGAAGATTTGCTGCCGACGCTTTAGGCGAATACGGTATGACATCTACTGATATATTGAAAAGCGTACCTACGGCGTTTATTAAATCTTGCGATATTGTGCCTTTTATAAAGGAGTTGTAAATTTTTAATGTGTAAGAAGCTTTTTTGTTTATTTCTTACACTAATGATTAGCCTGTCGGCGGTGGGGTGTCATCATCCGTTTTCCGACAGAGATATGGACATTTACGAAAAAATCCACAAGCATTACAACAAGCTAGAAAGCTTTTCGGTCGACCTTGATTTGACGGTTTTTTCAAATAAGACCGAAAACCGCTATTTTGTAAATCAAAAATTTCAAGCTCCCGACAAATACTTCACACGCGTAACAGACGAAAACGGAACGTTTAGCGTAACCACGATAACGAATAACGATAAAACGAAAACATCCGCTGACGGTTCTGAATACTCTCTTACCATACCGAGTGATGAATATGTGAGTCTTTTATTTATAAACAACTTTTTCCGTGCATACTATCTTTGTAGGGAAACTTCAATTTCTGTAGACTCATCACTCACTAAAAGCGACAAAACAATTCTTGACGTTGAGATTTTCGATGATGATTTGGCTGTTAAAACCATTTCTCTTTCTATCGACAACAAAACGTTATCTCCTTATAGCATAACTGCTTATGATACTAATGAAAAGAAGCTTTTTACAGGTAAATTTGATAATTTTAAGTTTAATGAAAAAATAGATGAATCAATTTTTAATACTGACTAATCTCACAAAGGAGAAGAATATGGAAAACTACAAAGCACGTGCGTGGGCAGAGATTAACTTAGATGCCATCGCACATAACGTCAAAAGCATAAAAAAGCTGGTTGGTGAAAAAACAAAAATTCTGTGCGTAGTAAAGGCAAACGCATACGGACACGGTTTTTTTGAAACGGCTAAAACGATGATTGAAAACGGTGCTGACGCTTTGGGTGTTGCTACATTCGAAGAAGGCAGACAGCTACGTTTGTCCGGATTTTCCGAACCCATTTTGGTGTTGGGAAGCGTAAATACCACTTTGGCTTTTGATATGATTAAATATGACATTTCAGCAACCATAACTGATGAGCTTTTGGCTCGTGCTATGTCTAATGCTGCAATACGCCAGAATAAGCTTGCAAAATTTCACATAAAAATAGATACCGGTATGTCACGACTCGGTTTTTCAGCAACAGACGAAAGCATTAAAGAAATCGTAAAGATATGTAAGCTCCCCAACATTTCAACAGAAGGCTTGTTTACGCATTTATCCTGTGCTGATGAAAAAGACCGTGCAATGACAAACTCTCAGTACGAAAAGTTTATGTATGTAGCTCGTGCCTTAGAAAAAGAAAATATCACATTTACATATAAGCACATCTGTAACAGTGCAGGCCTTATTGAATACCCTGAATATCATTTAGATATGGTTCGGCCCGGTATCATTATTTACGGGCTTTATCCTGACGCTTATATGGATAAGGTTCTGGATTTGATTCCTGCTATGACGGTTAAAGCACGAATTACAAGAATTGACGAAAAAGAGGCAAACACTCCCGTAAGCTACGGTGCAACCTATAAGACAAAAGGCAAAACCAAGCTTGCCACCGTTCCAATCGGCTATGCCGACGGATATTTAAGATGTCTTTCTGACAACGCTTTTATGAGTGTTAATGGGGTTTTAGTTCCCGTTGTGGGAAGAATTTGTATGGACCAATGTATGATTGACGTTTCCGCTGTCAATAATATAAATGTCGGCGACGAAGTTATTGTATTCGGAAACGGAGGAGATAAAAGCATAACTTTAGAAGAACTTGCAAAAAACGCAGGCACAGTGCCTCACGAGATACTATCTTTAACGGGAAACAGAACCCCCAGAGCCTATATAAAGGGTGGCAAAATAATAGACGTACTTACCTATATATAATTGTCAATATTTGTTCGTTGACTATATGAGCAAACTAATGTATAATTATATTTGCGGCGAAAGCCTATGACACTTTTTAAACTACGCAAGGGCACAAACCCGAAGCGACGTGTAAACGATTGGGGGCCTGACGATATTGTCACAGCTAAAAAAAGTTTTGATAACCGTTCCCGATTCTTTACTTGAGGCTGTTGATTCTCAAGCAAAGGTAGAAAATATCAACCGCAGCGAATTTGTGCGGGAGGCTATGAAAATGTACCTTAGCGAAAGAAAAAAACAAGCTCAGAACGAAGAGTTAAAAAAAGGTTATCTGAAAATGGCAGAGATTAACTTAAATCTCGCCGAAACGTATTTTAACGCAGAGGAGGAAGCATATCTGGCGTTATGCGAAAAACTTGCGGAGTGTGAATAGTGTGGTTGTAAAAAGAGGAGATATTTTTTACGCTGATTTAAGTCCTGTAATAGGCTCCGAGCAAGGCGGCACACGACCTGTTCTGGTTGTACAGAATGACATCGGGAATAAGTTTTCCCCTACTGTTATAATTGCCGCTATAACATCCCAGATTAACAAAGCAAAAATGCCTACCCATATAGAAATAAGCGCAAACGAGTTTGGTCTTTTAAAAGATTCTGTAATCCTTTTAGAGCAAATAAGAACCATAGACAAAAGGAGATTAAAAGAAAAAATAGGCAAGCTAAACGATGAGCTTTTAGCAAAGGTAGACGAAGCTTTGGGGATTAGCTTTGGAATATCAGAGTAATGGTCGGATTAAACAAGTATGGAGCTGTGACAAAATTAAAACATTTTGTCACAGCTCATTTTTTAGGGCGAAGAGAAAATAGTGCAGAACGGACAAACTGAACCGCAAGGGTTACCCGAAGGCGTACAAAGGTACGCCGAGAGGTGAAGTTTGTTCGTAATAAAAAGGCATAAAAAAAGAAAAATATCGCCAAAAGGCGATATTTCTCATAAGTTATTTCAGTATAAACTATTTGTTTTAGAATTTCTTTATTCTTTACAGCAACTTCTTGCCTTTTTATGGTCTGTGCATTTTGTCAAGCCCTTTTACCTATGGTTTTACATTCACCGTCTGATTATTTGTATATATCACCATTCCGGGTTTTGCACCTGATGGTTTTTTTACATACTTTACATAAGTATAGTCAACGGGAACGTTAGCAGAATTCTTTGCCTTTGAATACTTTGCGGCTATTTTTGCCGCTTCGATTATACTATCTATCGTAAACTCTTTTCCGTATTCTGAACACAAAATGACGTGCGAGCCGTGAATATCCTTTGTATGAAACCACATATCTGAGTTTTTTGCCGTCTTTAACGTCAGTAAATCATTTTGTCGGTTGTTTTTTCCAACCAGAACTAAAAAGCCGTCTTTTGTTGTAAATTCTAATGGCTTTGAAGCTTCTTTTTTTCTTTTTTTATCGCTCTTTTCACGCTTTAAGTAGCCCTGCTCATACAGTTCATCTGCTATTTCTGACAAATCTTCTTCAGTTTCGGCATTTTTTAGTTCTTCTTCCACAGACTCTAAATAATAAAGTTCTGCCTGACCTTTTTTAATCTGCTTTGTTAATTCTTCTGCCGCTGTTTTGGCTTTGTTATATTTTTTAAAATACTTCTGTGCGTTATTTGCAGGGCTTAACCGCTCGTCTAATGTTATTGTGACTTCTTTCATTTCAGGGTCATAGTAGTCAACCACAACTGCCTGTTTTTCGCCGTCGTGAAGTGCATAAAGGTTTGCAGTTATTAGCTCTGCGTATCTTCTGTATTTTTCCATATTTTTCGTGTCGGAAAGCTCTGCCGTTTGTGTTATCAACTTTTTTGCACATCTGTCTAAATTGTTTGACACAATCTTAACCAAATGGACACTCTTTCTTGCGAGTCGTTCACGCTTATCACGTTCTTTATAAAAGCTTTCTGCGGCATCAGACATTGTTTCCTGCATAACTAAAGTTGCTGCGTCTTCATATTGTGAAATCGAAAGAGCTGAAAACTCAAAAGGTTTATCGGTGTCACATCGCACCAGATAGCAAGGCGAGAATTCTTTGTTTTTGACCTTGTTAAACAGCTCAAAGCAACACGCCGAAAGGTCTAAAATGGCAGAGTAATCAAGCTCGTCAAAATTCACATCACAAGTGCCGAATGCGTCGTACACAATTTCACGTGAGATAAGCGGACTTATCCCCAAAAATGCATTTAATACCGCTTTGTCAGCTTTTTGACTTTTGTCCTGAGATTTTAAGATGTCTACTATTTCGTTTAGCGTGACGGTTAAAATATTCGCTTTATTTTGTTTTGGCGGCAGCTCATACAAAAGTCCCGGCAGAACCTGACGCACAGAGCTTACAGAAAAATCTATATGCTTGATTGAGTCGATAATTTTTTGTGATTCATCGACTAAAATAACATTTGAGTGTCTGCCCATCAACTCTGCAATCAAGCACTTTTCGCAAGGCTCTCCAAACTCATTTGTTCCGTCAAAGGTAAGCTTTATAATGCGTTCAAAATCGGGCTGCGTAGCTTCCTTAAACCTTGCACCTGACAGATGCTTTCTCAAAAGCATACAAAAAAGCGGTGGGCTTTCAGGACTTTTCTTTTTATCATCAGTAAAGCACACACGTGCAACCTGACTGTTTGCAGTTAGGCGAAGCTTTTTTCCGCTCGCCTTGCCTCCGTAAAAGGAAATCAAAAGCTCATCTGATTCCGTCTGCTGAATTTTATCTATGCGTGAGCCTGACAATGCAATATTCAATTCATCAACAAGCGCAGCTACGCTTATAGCGTCCATTGCCATAGATTTTTTCTCCTTAGAGTTCTTCTGCTGTTTTTATTATTTTTTTGAGCCTATGGTTTACTCCTGATTTTGAAATCGGCGGATTTATTAATTCTCCAAGCTCTTTTAGGTTTGCATCGGGGTTTTCAAGTCTTAGCTTTGCTATTTCTTCCAACACGTCAGGGAGAGATGAAAGACCCCTTTTTTCTTTAATTTTATTGATTGCCGCAATTTGCTCTGTTGCTGCAGCTACAGACTTATTGATATTTGCAATATCGCAGTTTGCACGGCGGGTTACTTTGTTTTTCATATCGTTAAAAATCTTGACGTTACAAAGCTCAAACATAGCTTCGGTCGCACCAAAAAGTCCCAAAATATCGCAAATAACATCGCTCTGCTTGATGTATGACACAAACTCTGACTTTCTTGTGACGGTTTTAGGTTCAAATCCGATGTCTGTCATAATTTCAGTCAAATCACGGCTCAAGTCACGATAGTGGGTTTTAATTTCAAAATGATAGCCGTTTTTGGGTGTTTTTACATATCCGCCGCCCAAAAAGGCACCTGAAACGAACGATGCCTTACAGCATTCGTCGTGTACTATAAACGGGTTTACCAAAAAACGTGTCACTCCGTTTTGCATTATTCCAAGCTCAGTTAAAAACCTTTCTAAATTTTCTTTTATATCTATAGTGTAAATTTTTCCCGTCTTTATTATTTCGGGTTCATAGTCAAAAAGTTCTGCACATAACGCCACTATTCTTTGGGCTACGATTTCACTCTCTGTTCTCATACGAAAAAGATTTTTTCCGCTCTCAAAAACCGCCGCACCGCAAAAAAGAGCAATACCTGCAAGATGTGCTCTTATACAGCAGCGCGATGCGGGAAACTCATTACACAATTCATTTTTTACATCGATTGTAAATGACATTTTAATGCGCCTTTCTACTTAGTGTCGTACCAGCTGCGTCCTACCTTCATATCTGCCTTTAAGGGGACTAAAAGGTTTGCCGCATTTTCCATTTCCTCTTTTAACAACGAACATACTACATCAACTTCACCCTTTGGTGCTTCAATGATGAGTTCGTCGTGTACCTGTAAAATCAATTTTGACGTGAGATTTTCTTTGTTTAATCTTTTATACACGTTTATCATAGCAAGCTTTATTATGTCTGCTGCACTCCCTTGTACGGGAGTGTTTAGTGCGACACGCTCACCAAAGGCACGTGTCTGATAATTCGTTGCCTTAATTTCGGGAATGTCACGACGACGACCAAACATTGTTGTGACAAAACCGTTTTCTTTGGCAAATTCTACTGTTTCTTTCATATATTTTTGAACGTTTGGATAGCTTCCCAAATAATCGTTAATGTATTCTTTTGCACGTTTTACGCTGATTTTTAAATCTTGCGACAACGAATACTCTCCCATTCCGTAAACCAAACCGAAGTTTATCGCCTTTGCCGCACTTCGCATTTCGTTAGTTACATCGTTTTTGCCTACATTAAATATTTTTGCTGCAGTTGCAGAGTGGATGTCAAAATCAGAGTTAAATGCCGCAATCATATTTTCATCCTGTGCTATGTGTGCTAAAACTCTTAATTCAATCTGTGAATAATCGGCATCAATAAGCACAAAATCTTCCGATTTTGCAATAAACATTTTTCGCATTTCTCGTCCCAGTTCTGTGCGAACGGGAATATTTTGTAAATTAGGCTCTGTTGAGCTTATTCTTCCTGTTACCGTTACGGTCTGGTTAAAGCTTGAATGGATTTTTCCGTCACGTTTATCAATTGCAGGGATTAAGCCTTCTACATAGGTGGAGTTTAGCTTTGTTATTTTTCTGTATTCTAATATTTTTTCAACGATTGGGTGTTCCCGCTTTAACTTTTCTAAAACTTCTGCGTTTGTAGAATACCCGCTCTTTGTCTTTTTTACAGCCTTTAGGTCAAGTTCTTCAAAAAGCACTGTTGCCAACTGCTTTGGTGAATTTATGTTAAATTCGTGACCTGCGTGAGCATATATTTCATCGGTTAGCTCTTTTTGCTCCTTCTTTAAACGTTCGCCGAATTCCGAAAGTTTTTCTAAATCTACAAAAATTCCTGTGTGTTCCATAGATGCTAAAACGTAGACCAGCGGCATCTCGATAGTTTCAAAAAGCTCGAAGCTTTCACGCTTTTTCATTTCTTTTTCTTCGTATTCTTTTAAATTTAAAACCGCAACGGCATAGGCACCGATTTTATCGTCGCTTTCGCCTGTCAGCATACTGTCTAATGAAATCTGGGCACCGTCATTTGCACTTTCATCTAAGAACACATTAAGATAATCGGCACAAAGTCCGTCTAAATCATAGCTTTTTTTCGACGGCTCTATTAAATACGCACCGATTTCGGTATCAAAATTCACGTTTTTGACTGCTATGTCGTGATTATACATTTCTTTTATAAACTCTTTTAATCCGTGCGTTGCGGCTCCTTTATCACTTTCTAAAAATTCTTTGATTATAGCCTTATTTTCATAAAAGTCTGCAATATATGCCTTTTTTTCATCTTTTGCAAAGGCAAATTTTTGCACATTTTTCTCATAGTAAAAGCTTACTTTACCGCCGCATAAAAACTCTTTTAATTCATCACCCGACAAGGTTTCATAAGAGGCATCAAAGCTTGTCCTTTTTTCCTTTACCGATACACCTTCTAAAGCCATTTTTTTGATAAATGACTTAAACTCTAACATCGACAAAATTTCATAAAGCTTTTCATTGTTATACGGCAAAACTTGAGTAGTCTCAATGTCAAAATCAATAGGAACGTGTCTTTCAATTGTAGCAAGCTTTTTGCTCATATACGCATCATCGCGATTGTCTAATAATTTCTGGCGTACTGACTTTGTGATTTTTTCATCGTCTATGTTTTCATACACGCCGTCTATTGAATGAAAGGCAGAAATAAGTGCTGTGGCACCCTTTTCGCCAATTCCTTTAACTCCGGGAATGTTATCAGATGAATCACCCATAATAGCCTTTAAATCTATAAATTCAGCGGGCGTAACGCCGTATTTTTCAAAAACTGCTTTATCATCGTACACCGTTGTTTCGGTGTTGCCCATACGTGTTATGATAAGGTGAATATGGGTTAAGGGCGATGCCAACTGCAAATCATCTCTGTCACCTGTCAAAACGCAACACTCTACTTTTTCACCTTCACAAATTCTGCTCACAGTTCCTATAATATCATCAGCTTCATAGCCTTCTTTTTCTAAGATAGGTATATTCATAGCCGACAAAACATCTTTTAAAACGGGTATTTGCTCACGAAGTTCATCGGGCATTTTGTGTCTTGTGGCTTTATATCCATCATACATCTTATGGCGAAAAGTCGGAGCAGATAAGTCAAAAGCCGCCGCAATGTAGTCAGGCTTTATTTCTTCTTTATATTTAAAGAAAATATTTAAAAAACCAAAAATTGCATTAGTGTTAAGTCCGTCTTTGTTTGTAAGCGGGCGAACGGCATAAAATCCGCGATTTACTATGCTGTTTGCGTCTAAGATTAAAAGCTTTTTCATATTTTTCTCCTAATATAAAAAGTCGTAAATTTTTATGCTCCCCATAACCTTTTTCACGTAATTTTCAGTTTCGGGGTACGGGATTTTTTCTAAGGTTTTTCCATCTTTGCTGCACGCTTTATCCAAAAGCCACTTGTCTACGTTAGAAGGTCCTGCATTATAAGCAGCAAGTACACACTTTGTATCGTGCGAATATAAATCAAGTAAATATGAAAGGTAAAAACAGCCTATTTCAATATTTACATCAGGCTCATACAACCGCTCGGGTGAAAATTTCTCAATTCCAAGTTTTTCTGCTGCCCATTCACCCGTTGAACCCATAATCTGCATAAGTCCTACAGCACCTTTTGACGAACGTGCATCTTTATCGTAATTACTCTCCGTTTTTATAACAGAAAACACGATTTTCTCAGGTACGTCGTAAATTTTTGCATATTTTTTAACTGTCAGCTCATAATCATTGGGATACAAAAAGCACAAAAATCGCAAGGTGCCTACTACAAGCGATATTAAAACGATTAAGCATACCAACACACTTTGAATTTTTTTCAAGATTTACTCCCTTTTATTATCCTGTCCGCAACTTCTTCTAAGTTGCTTTCGGTTTCATTATTATAAATAACAAAATCAGCTCTATTTTCATAAAACTCATCACTTTTTTGAGCATTTATTCTGTCTTCTGCTTCAACACGCGTGAGATTATCACGAGCCATTATGCGTTTTAATCTTGCGTCTTTGTTGGCTGTTACACAAACTGTTACATCGCACAAATCACTAAGTCCGCTTTCAAAAAGTGCAATCGCATCTATTATGAAAATTTCAGCATTTGATTTTTTTATTCTTTGTTTTATTTCTTCAACAATATATTTATGCGTAATGGTGTTTAATTTATGTAACTGGCGTGCATCATTAAACACAATTTTAGCCAAAGCACGTCTGTTCAAGGCACCGTTTTCTACTACGTCTTCCCACTCTTTTTCGATTTCAGCCAATGCCGGCATACCGCTTTTCACAATTTCACGAGCGATTATGTCTGCATCAATGATTTCGGTATCGTATTTTTTTAAATATTTGGTTACGGTTGTTTTTCCCGCACCGCTTTTGCCTGTTATTCCGATAATTTTCATTAAGAGCCTACTCCCTTTCAAATCTCCCCGACAGGCGTGCTGCACAGTTTAGGTGAGC
>CAZCOF010000028.1:0-16324 GCA_964500095.1 uncultured Oscillospiraceae bacterium | reverse complement strand
CGTTTCGTGCCGTTTTGGCACGAAAGCTCGGCGGTGCAATAAATTCCGTCGGAGACATAACGTGATTTTTCACGTTATTCACCTCATAAATATTATAAACATTATTAAATATTTTTTTGCACGAAAAAACACAGTTTATATTATAGTACATTTTTTTGGAAAATTCAAGTAGATAATCGATATTTTTATAACAATATTTAAAAATATAAATAATTTTTGAAGTTTTAAAAATTTTGCTGTTTTTTTGGCAAATTTATGATATACTGTTTTTGGTGATAAAATGTTTGGATATGTTAAAGTCAACAAAGACGAGCTAAGAGTGCGTGAATACAACGTATATAAGTCCTACTACTGCGGTCTTTGTAAAGCACTAAAATGTGAATATGGATATTTTTCCCGATTTGTTTTAAATTATGACTCTGTTTTTTTAGCACTTTTGCTTTCGTCTGTTACACAGGATAATTATGATTGCAAAAATGAAATCTGCATAGCACATCCTACTAAAAAAACACCGATTATGAAAAAGAATAAATCTTTATCCTACAGTGCCGCCGCTATGGTGATTTTGGCACTTTTGAAGTTAGAAGATGACATACAAGACGAAAAATCGCCTAAGGCGTTTTTTACTTATCTTTTACTTTTTAATGCAAAAAGAAGGGTTAAAAGAAATTATAAAAATCTATTTGATGATTGTCGTGAACAAATAAATAAATTAAGCATTTTGGAAAAAAATAATTGCAGTGACTTAGATAAACTATCAGATTGTTTCGCAAATTTATTAAAGCTGCTTTTCGTACCCGATTTTATAACCGATGAAAAAGATGCTCGGATTTTAGCTCACATAGGATATATGCTTGGAAGATTTATTTATATAATTGACGCTTTTGAAGACATAGAAAAAGACAAAAAGAAAAAAGCCTTCAACCCGTTTTTATTATCGCAAAATGAGCCCGATAAAGACGAGCTTTTTAATCTTTTGACATTTGATTTAAGCAGTATAGCAAACGCTTACGAGCTTTTGGATTTAAAAATAAACAAACCCATTTTAGATAATATTATATACTTAGGTTTATCAGGAGTTTTAGACAAAATCGTAAAAGGAGAAATTAAAAATGCGTGACCCATACGAAGTTTTAGGCGTATCAAAAGACGCCACACAAGACGAAATAAAAACAGCCTACAGAAAGCTTGCAAAGCAATATCACCCAGACAGGTATATAGGAAATCCTTTAGCAGATCTTGCATCAGAAAAATTTAAAGAAATAAACGAAGCTTATGAAACCTTAACAGGCAATGCTTCAAAGAATTCTTACAGCGGTGCTAATTCATCATATCAGGGTGCGGGAAATTTCGCCCAGATACGAAACTATATTAACATCGGCTCAATCGATGAAGCTGAAAGACTTCTTGATTCAATGAGCGAGCGCGGTGCTGAGTGGTTTTATCTGAAAGGTATAATATGCTTGCGACGCGGCTGGCACTCACAAGGTATCAACTTTTTACGTCAGGCAGTGAACTTAGAGCCTAACAATTTTGAATACAGACGTACATTAAATGCAGTTGAAAGCCAGACCCGACAGTACAGAAACGTGGGCGACAGTATGTCAAACGACACAGCCTGCAACTGCTGTACAAACCTTTTGTGTGCCGATTGTTGCTGTGAATGTATGGGCGGCGACCTGATTTCTTGCTGCTGATGAAAGGAAATCGTATGACTAAAAAAATCTCCTTTTCTGCTATAATGACGAGCTTAACTTTAGTATTCCTTTTTGGCTCAGCTTATATCCCTACGGGAAAAATAGCACTTTTGGCACTGACGTCTATGTGTATGCTGGTCAGCGTTTCTGAGTGCGGAGTTAAATTTGCGTGGCTTCAATATGTGGCAACGTCGCTTTTGGCACTTTTATTCATCCCTTCAAAAGGACAGGTGTTTTTATATATAGGAATAATTGGTTATTATCCCATTCTTAAGCTTCATATAGAAAGCATAAAGAATATAAAGCTTGAGTGGCTTGTCAAAATTGCGTTTTTTAATGCTCTATTGATTATTTCATACTTTGTGTTAAAGTACGTGTTATTAAACTATCTGTTGCTCGGTACAATTATGGACATTGTGCTTGCCAATACTTTTTTGGTTGTTTTAATATCTGAAATTGTTTTTATTTTATATGACTATTTTTTAAGCTTTTTTGCCCGCTATTACAGCGAAGTGATAAGTAAAAAAATTAAGTGAAGGTGAATTTATGAAAAATAAAGTTTTATCATTGATATTGTGTTTGGTTTTATCTTTGACACTTTTTTGTGCGTGTGGCAATAAAGAAGTCGAACTGCCTATTGCTGAAAAAAACGAAGATATCACAAGGCCTGAAGGCGAGTTTTTTGAAGCCGGCGGAAATCAAAAAGTTCACGGCGGTCTTGTTTCCTTAAGAAAAAACGACTTGACTCTTATTATAGAAGAAACAGAATACACATTTTTGATTTCTGATGATGTAAAGCGTGCTATTGAATTCTTTAACAAAGACGAAAACGATTTAAAAATAAAACGCGGTACAATGTTGGGACTCACATACGAAATAAAAGACGGAGAGTATTATGCAACGGAGTTAGAAATTATAGAAGCTAATTGATTTTTGCAGATATAAAAAGTTTGGCTTGGATATCCAAGCCAAACTTTTTATTTTATGTTATTCGCCTTATCGACGCTTTTTTTAATTGCTTCAATGATTGCAGCTCTAAAACCCCGTTTTTCAAGCTCTGCTACAGCTTCTATTGTAGTACCCTTAGGTGAGCAAACCATATCCTTAAGTTCTCCCGGATGCTTGCCTGTTTCTATCACCATCTTAGCTGAGCCTAACACCGTCTGTGCCGCAAGCTTATACGCTTTATCTCTTGGGATGCCGCCCGAAACGCCGGCATCTGCCATAGCTTCAATAAACATAAATACATAAGCCGGACCGCTGCCGGAAACACCTGTTACGACATTTATCATACTTTCTTGCATAATTTCAGTTTTGCCTACAGCATTAAATATCTGAACCACTCCCGAAAGCTCACTTTCCGTTACGCAGTCATCAGGCTGTGCTATTACTGTCATTCCCTCTGATACCTGAGCGGGAGTGTTCGGCATAACACGGACAACTTTTGCACTCTCACCTAAAATCGACTTGATTTCATCAGCTGAAATCCCCGCAGCAATAGATATAAACACCTTGCCGCTTGTATCACACGCCGATAAATCTTCTAAAACCTTAGAAAGAACAAACGGCTTTACCGCTAAAATTATGTAGTCACTTTCCAAAGCCTTTTTATTATCAGTTGATGTTTTAATTTCTTTATCATATTTTTTAAGACTTTCTTCGTTAATATCGCAGATACAGACTTCGCTCTTTTTGCAAACTCCTGACTTTATAACGCCGTTTGCCAATGCACCTGCCATATTTCCGCCGCCGATAAATCCTATTTTCATAAGTTTTCCTCATTCCTAAAATTTCACAACAGGAATCGGCGTACCGATTCCTGTTTGCAGGTTTTATTTTTCTTCTTTTGCTTTTTCAGGTTTTACCTTTTCGGGTTTTGGTTCTTTTTCTATCAAAACGCCGTCAACATATACGTTTACCTTACCGAGCTTAACATCGGTCATCATTGTGATGTTTTTCTTAACAGCTTCCTGCACTGCCCAAGAAATCTCCAAAACCTTAAGTCCGTATAAAACATTGATATGAACATCAACGTCAGTAAGGCCTGTTTCTTCATTTGTGTTTACACGGATACCCCTTTGGGTGTTTTTCTTAACTATAATATCTACAATGCCCTCAGCAAATGTCGTAGCAACTGATGCTCCCTTGATTTCGCTGACTGCTTGTGACGCAATCGTCATAACGACTTCATTGGCAATTTTAATTGAACCGCTGTTATCTGCTGTTTCAAAAGTAATTTCCTTATCAGCCATCGTAAGTACCTCCGAATCAAAATATTTGTTATTCATATTATACCATAAGTAAAAATGCTTGCTTGCAAGAGCATTTTTACGCAGCCGTCAATATTACAGGATGTACAAAGTACATCAGCGACGGAGCCGCAAAGTATTGCCATGCAAGACTTACTGTATATATTATACCATTAATCGGAAGAAATTACAACTATTTTTTTCTTAATTGGGTTTTATTTCAACAATTTTGACTTCTTCGGCACTGCAGGCTCCCGTATCTGCCGCAATCTGAGCTATGTTCGCCGCATCAATTTCATTTAAGCCTTCCGTCATTACGGCAATGCTTGTAACGTTTTCGCCCATAAATACGATACAATCTTTGTAGCCTTTTGCTTTTATTAAGTTTTCTGCTGTGACTTCACATTCTGTAAATTTTGCCAAAAGCTCAATCTGTTCTTGTGCGTTTTCCTTGGATTCTGCATCTGCTCCGTCAGAATTTAAAATCTCTGATAACATTTCAATCGATTCGTCACGCTTTTTTTCTCTGTCCATTTTGGCATTGGTAAAATAATCAGATGTAGCCGTTGTATCCGAAGAATCTGAACTTACCATTTTTGCTTCTCCTATTTTTTTGCTTGCCTCATTAAACATAACTGAAATGTTAGGGTCTTCATCACCGTTTTTAATACTTAGATTTAAATATCCCGCAACGCCTATTAAAAGTATTAACGCAACCGCTGCAATCTGTCTTTTTCTCACTACAAACATTTTGTTTTTTTCGTTTCTTCTACTCATTTTTCTACCTCTTTCTATTTTCGCTCAAGCACTTCTATACGATGAGTTTTTACGCCCAAAAGTGCTTGAGCGGCTTTTATTATATTATTTTTAATTTGCACATTTTCTGCTCCCTTTGCACAGATTAAGACACCTGATACTAAAGGGTACGTTTTTTTCGTTATTAAAGGAGATTCCGTGCTTGAGCCTTCACCTTTTAAAACGTGGGTCAGGTCCTTGCTTTTGTTCGTTTCTGAATCTGTTTTTGTAACATTTTCGCTTTCGTCTTTTGCAAAATATGTATTGCCCGAATCTTCCAACGTCACCATTACATCTACACTTCCCACACCCTTTATCTTAGAAATAATGTTTTCTAAATCTCGTTCCAATTCGTCCTGATATTTTAAAAACTCATTAGAATCCGTTATTTTTTTTGTTTCTTCACTTTTTCCCGTCGGCAGCATTAGTAGGGCTATCCCTACTATAAATATGATAATGAGTGCCTTTGTATTCTTGAATGTTTTAAAAAGTTTTTTAAAATCGAGCTTCATTTTTGGGTAATTCTCCCTTCATCAATTCCTGAGTAATCACAAATAAGTGCTATGTATTCGGCACTATACGGTGCTATTTCGATTTCCTTAATTTCTATAACATCTTCTTTTTTATCTGCACGTACCGATACGGAAAAATCAATATTTGTTTTCGCCTTTAGCATTTCTTTTATGTTTTTTGAAAGCTCTTTTTCGTACTCTTCCATTATGTATGAATTGGTGCTAAATTCCAATTCTTCTACATCTATGTGACTAAGCTCGAATTTTTTATCACGCACAGATATAATCGGCGAAACAATAACGGCCATCACTATTATTCCTGATAAAAGGTTTACGTATTCAGAAAAGCCGCCACGCGGCAAAAGCACGGATATTATGCCGACAGCCAGTACTGCTGACACTACAGTTTTTATATACTCTCCCATCATCTTCCCCCAAAAGAACACATCATCGCAAGGCTTATTATAAACATCACCGAAACCGACAGCAAAACAACCGAAACTCTTGCAATATTCTGTGCAAACTCATCTATTACAGAAGACACACGTTTTTCTGACGTGACTGACGCTATAGCACTAGCGAGCTTAAAACTTAAAGACAATGTGCATATATTAACTAACGGCACAACGCATATATAAATAACTCCCAAAACACCTGATATACCCAAAGCACCCGCCATAGTTTTAGCACTTGCAATTACAGTTTCCAACGAATCAGACAACGCACCCCCCACAACGGGAACGAAGCTTCCAACCGCGTATTTTATACTTTTGCCCGCCAGGTTATCAAGCCCCGCCGCCGCTTGTGACTGAAGACCGATTACAACACTGTAAATCATAATCATAAAGCCCGTTCCCCAATTTAAAAAAGACTTTAATATATTGGTAATTCCCTGAAGGTACGGCGTATTTCCCACCTTGTCACTTACGGAAAAAACTGTGATAACACAAACAAGCGGAAGCAAAACAGATTTACATATATGTATAAAAATTTGCATTGCAACAAATATCACACCGGAAGCTGCCCCTTTTGCTGCTGTCCCCATAGACGAAACGCTGACAAGCGGTGTCATAAGCGAGCTTATAAACAAAAACAATCCGTCAATTGTTTCTGTGACTACGCTGACAGCATAAGAAAATGTTTTAACAGATATGCTTGCCACTATTGCCACAGCGGCATAAGTTCCTAAATCGCTTTTGTCACCGCTTAAATTTACCACAAGTCCTGAAAGTATTGCAATCAGCGTCATCTTGACGATATTTGGCAGATTTTTTTGTATTCCCCCGATGAAAAGCGACAGTATATTTTCTAAAATTCCCAAAAAGGTAACAGGGAGTTTTCCTGTCTTTACATCTTCGACTGTCTTTTCCATATCAAAGCCTTTTGGCGACTCAATTTCTTCTATGATGTTATACTCATTATTTGCCTCCACAATATATGGTGTATATATTAATAGGAAGAAAGTCAGTACAAAAAGTATTTTCTTCATTTGTTTTTCTCCTTTTTATCCTACGGAAGTACACTTAAAAGTTTATAGAAAAAATCGCCTATAATCGGCAACGTCAGACACAGACAAATTATTTTGCCGCAAAAATTCACAACGTTAGATAACGCAGACATTCCAGCATCAGAACATAATCCGCTCGTTATAACCGATACCGATGCGATGCCTGTTATTTTTAAAAGTGTGCTCATATAGGAGTCAGAACCGCTAAACGATGAATATAAAACCCGCACGTAAGAAACCACTTTTTCTAAATACGGCAGCCCCATAAAAAAAACAGCCATCGCACACAAAAGTGCAGTAGTTATTCCAAAATACGGCTTTTGTTCCTTTAACACCAACGAAAGTAACGTTCCAACTATCGCCAGTGCCATTATCCTTATCCCTATCATACATCACCTATAAATCAAAAATGTTTTTTACCGTTTCAAACAAATAATCCACCTGTTGAATTACCATCAAAAGTACAACGACCAGTCCCGCAAGTGTCGTCAGCATCGCCTGCTCTTCTCTGCCTGCACGAATTAAGACTTGGTTTAGTACGCTAACCAGTATCCCAATCGCCGCGATTTTAAAAATAAGGTCTATTCCCATAATCTTCTCCTTTAAATTCCTAATATCATTACAACCGCACCTATTGCTGCTCCTAACGTATATATAAGCTTTTTTTCCTTTATAAATTTTTCGTTTTCTTCCTGTGTGAACTGCTGTAATACTTTTTCGAATCTTTTAATATTTTCTAATTCAATATCCAACGTCTTTTTGCCGAAATTTTTGACAAAGCTTAAAATTTCTTCTGTTGCATCAGGTGAAAAAAGATTTTTTTCTCGTGTACTGCTTTTCCAAGCAGTTGAAAAATCGATGTTGTTATCATTTTTAATCATCTTCGCTACTTCATTAAACAGGTGTGATGTTTCCCCTTCTGTTTTTTCAGATACCTTCCTGCACAAAACCGATATTTCAGGCATCGAAAAGCTTAATTCGTTTTTTATAAAGACAAAGGCTTTTCTTAACTCTTTTAAATTAGTAAGCTGTTGTCTTTTTTTCTCTACTGTCATATATGAAAAAATCGCTGAAGATAAAATTACTAAAACTATTCCCAAAGCTTTATACATCTTGATACCTCCGGTTTGCCGTTTTCTTTGTGCAGCTGCACCGCCACTTCAAAAAGCGACATAAGCTCGCACTTTTTTTCTTTCGCTTCTTCTATACTGTAGCCGTGCATTGTGGTTATGATTTTGCATCCGCCTTTTAATATATTTTCTAAAGATATAACATCTTCGCTGCTGCCTATTTCATCGCAAATAATAACATCGGGTGATAAAGACCTTAGAGCGTGTGTTATCCCGTTTGACTTTGAAAAGCCTGATAACACATCAGTTTCCGGTCCTATATCAAACTGCGAAACTCCGAGCCTTTGTGCTGCAATTTCAAATCTCTCATCTATAACTGCCACCTTATGATTTTGCGACATACTGCGTGCAATGTCACGCAAAACTGTAGTTTTTCCCGCACCCGGCGGAGCAATTATAATTGTATTGTAAATTCTTTTTTCTTCCTTTAACATAGCGATTATTTCCTTAGCACTGCCTTTGTATTCTCTTGCTATGCGTATATTTACAGATGAAAATTCCGCCAGATTAGAAATTCCATCTTTATTAACCACAGCTCGTCCCCCGATGCCTACCCTGTGTCCGCCGGGTAAGGTTATAAATCCATCCTTTATATTTTCTGAATATGCGTAAACCGAATGTTGGCAGAAATTTGCTACAACTTCTTCAATATCTAAAATTTCAAAAACAAAAGCGTCGCCTTGACTACACTCACCATTCTTTCCCAGATATGATTTTCTGTTTGAATAATAAAGCATTGCAGGTTGGCTTACTCTAAAACGTATTTCCTGTAAATTTTCACCCGAAACCGAGCTAAACATCTGTGCTATCTTCTTCGGCAGTTTTGATACAATCTCAGATAAAGCTTTGTCCATATTTATACACCCCGTTCTTACAGCTATTTTTATGAGATTCAAGTGCTTTTTAGAACTGCAATTTAAGAGTTTTTAAAGAATTTTGAGCAAATTCTTTACCATATTCTGTAATTTTTTTACATATACTGTAAAAAATCACAGCCAAAAACAAAAAAAATCGAATTTTTTCCTTTTTTTCCCATTTTTAGTTTTTTTCGCTTAGGTAAAGGCTTTTTTAATGTGTTTTCCAATTTATGGCAAAAATATTTTTAATGTTTTCTGCTTAAAACAGTATAAATGTTTGACAAAATAGCAAAAATATTTTATAATAGGCAATGCTTTTTAAAACATTTAACATTTTTGTAACAGTTTACAATGTTTTTTTGGAGGTAATTAATGAGTAATAAAACAGATCTTGCGAGTATGGCAAAAAAGCTCTTTTCTAACGGCTTTTTTATGCGACTCGTTGCTTTAGTTACTGTTTTTTGTATGTCAATGCTCTTTTACGGCTTTACCGACAGAAAGCTTGACGACGGATTTAAAACATTGACCATCATTGATGCTGACCGGCACTATGAGGTAGTAACAAAAAGCACAACAGTAGGCGAAGCCATTGCTCTTGCCGGTATTGCCTTGGGTGAGAACGATCAGGTTTCACGCGATTTGCACGAAGCAACAGCTGACGGTGATGAAATCGTTTTAAAGCGTTCAAAGCTTTTAAAACTCGAAACATCCGGCAAAGTATTTGAATTCTACACAAATGAAAATACTGTAGGCGAGGCATTACTTGCCGATGGTTTTTTAGTAGGAAAATACGACGAGGTTATTCCCGATGTCAACGAAGCAGTAAAAGATGGTATGACAGTAAGTGTAAAAAGAGTTTATATCGAACTTTCCGAAGTGACGGAAGAAATACCGTATGCAACTAAAACAGTTGATAATCCCAACGAATATATGGGTTATGAAAAAGTATTGCAGGAAGGCATAAACGGAAAAGCAACCAGAACCTATAAGCTCATAAGCAAGGAAGGTGCGGGCGTTACTGCTATTTTGATTGCAGAAACACGATGCGAGCCTACAATGCAGGTTGTAGAAGTCGGAACTAAGCTTATAACACCTGAATCTATGACAGTAATTCAAGGCGAAACCGAAGACGGTATCCCCTATTCAGCATTTCCCGCTATGGCACAGCAAAACTCAAAGACTGTAATCAGCGGAAACACCGCAATAACACCTTATGGCGAATTCAAGTTTTCTAAAATAATCGAAGGAAGAGCTTCAGCTTATGAAGGCGGTGTGCAATCAAACGGTATCTGGGCAGGTCAGACTGCTACAGGAAGAGCTCCGGTTTATGGTGTGGTTGCAGTTGACCCAAGCTTGATTCCCTTAAACTCAAAGCTCTACATTGAGTCAACAGACGGCGGTCAGTCGTGGATTTACGGCTTCTGCGTTGCAGGTGACACAGGCGGTGCAATTAAAGGAAACCGCGTTGACTTGTGCTACAGCACAGTTGAGCAATGCTACAGCTTTGGAAGAAGAAATTGCAGAATTTATGTTTTAGAATAGTTTTAAAGCATCAAAAAAGAAATCCTAAGAATTTAGGATTTCTTTTTTTGCATTTTTTTGCCCAAAAGTATAGCATTTTTAAAAAAAATGTGATATTATATAGTGTATATTGTTATATACATAAGGAGAGTATGTTGTTTTATGGGATTAAAGAATAACAAAAAACCGCTTAAAAAATCAAACAATGACAAGGCATTAAAACCAAAAACTACAAAAAATAGTAAAGATACATTTATAAATAAAAACGAAGGCTTTGCTCCGCTGTTTACTATGGTGGGCGGTCTTTTGCTTGCTGTTTTTATCTATTTTCCGGAAGGGTTTTTCGGCTCTTTTATCCGCGATATTGCAACAAGTATTTTCGGCTGGCCCGTTTATTTGCTCCCTGTTTTATTGATTGTAAACGGAATACATAAATGTGCAAAAAACTACGAAGAGTACAAATCAAAATATTTATACATTACCGTAGGCTTAGCGATTTTATCCGTATTTTCTCATACTTTTACAGAAAAGCAGAATCCACTCGAATTACAAACCATAAAAAACTATTTTATAAACGGTGCTGCAGGTCACGGCGGCGGTTTTTTTGGCGGATTTATTGCAGATGTTTTTAGAGCGTTAATAGGACAAGCCGCAACGGTTATTGTTTCACTTACTTCAATTATTGTTGTTACTATGACTTTATTTAACTGGTCACCCGTTAAGCTTATTTTACGCGGAATAATTAAATTCTATATGAAAGTTACGGGAAAAAGATTTAAAATCCCGCCAAAAGAAAAACAAAAAATCAAACAGCAGCTTGTTGTTAATGACAACGGTGAAGTTGAGTTTGCAAACTTTTCTGACGAGGAAATCGGTGTAGCAAAGAAAACCCGCAAACGAAAAACCGCAAGAAATGTTTCAACAGAAGAAACTGCAGACGATTTGCCTTGGGATGATTTGTCTGATTTAGACACCATTATTGATAAGGCGATTCCTAAAACTCCGCTATTTGACGCGGATGATGCTAAAAAATCAAACGTAAAAAGCTCTTACGAAGCTGTAACAGGCGAAACAGAAGATATTGATAATGGTGAACCTTTTAGTGAGCCTAAGTATGTCGACTCTCCCGAAAAGCTCACGGGTATGGAAGATGTTTCTGACGAAATGGAGTCTGCATTTGAGCGTATACCATATACCTTCCCGTCAATTTCTTTGCTTAACGACCCGAAATCTTCCGACAATGCGGAAGATTTGCGCTTTGAACTTCGCGAAACAGCTCAAAAGCTTATTGCAATATTAAAAAGCTTTAATATCGACGCAAAGCCTATGGGCTGCAGCAAAGGTCCTACAGTTACACGCTATGAGATTATGCTCGGCGAAGGCGTAAAGGTGAGCAAGATTTCAGGGCTTATCGACGACTTGGCTCTTCGTCTTGCCGTTCCGAGTGTACGAATCGAGCCTGTTCCCGGAAAAGAAGCTATTGGTATAGAAATTCCCAATCAGCAGGTAAACATCGTTAATATCAAAGAAGTTTTGGCATCAAATGAATTTGCAGATTCTAAAGCTCCCCTGACATTTGCTATGGGTAAAGACATTTCTGGTAAGAATATAGTATACGATCTTGCACGTATGCCGCACGTTTTGATTGCAGGCTCTACGGGTTCAGGTAAGAGTGTATGTATCAACGCACTTATTACAAGCCTTATTTATAAATCAGACCCGAATGATGTAAAGCTTTTAATGATTGACCCGAAAGTTGTAGAACTTGGCGTATATAACGGCATTCCGCACCTTTTAATCCCTGTTGTAACAGAGCCAAGACGAGCATCAGGTGCTCTTTATTGGGCTGTTCAGGAAATGTTAAGACGTTATCAGGCTTTTGCTGAAAATAACGTACGTGACATCAAAGGCTACAATGATATGATTAAAGCCTCTGGCAGCGAAGAAACAATGCCGCATATCGTAATTATTATAGACGAGTTAGCTGACCTTATGATGGTTGCACCAAACGAAGTTGAAGAGTCTATCTGCCGACTTGCCCAGATGGCACGTGCTGCAGGTATGCACTTGGTTATCGCTACACAAAGACCGTCTGTTGATGTTATCACAGGTTTGATTAAAGCTAACATTCCGTCAAGAATTGCTTTTGCTGTATCTTCACACATCGACAGCCGTACTATACTTGACTCTTCAGGTGCCGATAAACTGCTCGGCCGCGGTGATATGCTGTTTAAACCCGTCGGTGCAACAAAGCCGATTCGTATTCAATGTGCATATATTGACGATAAAGAAGTTGAGCGTGTGGTTGAATTTATAAAAGGTGAAAGCAGTGCCCGATACGATGAGGACATTATAGAAAAGATTGATGCAGGAAAGCCTGTTAATGTGTCTGATGAATTTGCAGACCCCAACGATGCAGATGAGCTTTTGGCGGCTGCTATTGAAATTGCAGTAGATACGGGAAAAATTTCAGCATCACACCTGCAGCGTCGATTAAAGGTTGGTTTTTCTCGTGCTGCACGTATAGTTGACCAGATGGAAGAACGCGGAATTGTCAGCCCCCCTGACGGCAGCAGACCGCGTGAGGTTTTAATTACAAAAGAGGAATTTTTAGAGATGTCCTTGCAGTAAGGAATTTTATTATGATATATTCTGACAAGGGATTTTTACCCGTTTCAAAAGAAGATATGGATTATCTCGGTTGGGACGAGCTTGATTTTCTGTTCATTACGGGAGATGCTTACGTTGACCACCCAAGCTTTGCTCATGCCATAATTTCGCGTGTTTTAACAGCCGAAGGGTATCGTGTCGGCATCATCGCTCAACCCGATGTTTCCACTCAAAAATCAATAACAACTATGGGAAAACCCCGACTTGGAGTTTTAGTTTCTGCCGGTAATATGGATTCAATGGTAAATCATTATACCGTTTCTAAAAAGAAAAGGACTCAAGACGCCTACTCACCCGCAGGAAGGATGGGCTTGCGCCCTGACAGAGCAACCATCGTCTATTCCAATTTAGCTCGCAGGACTTTCGGGAAAATCCCGATTTTAATAGGCGGAATTGAAGCAAGTCTAAGAAGATTTGCTCACTACGACTACTGGCAGGATGCTGTACGTCGTTCAATTTTAGACGATTCGGGTGCTGATATTTTGATGTACGGTATGGGCGAACACTCAATCATTGAAATCGCAAGAGCATTAGATAACGGCACAGATGTTTCTGATATCCGTCACGTTCGCGGCACTTGTTATATGACAAAGGATTTAGACAAAGTCAAAAAATATATAGAGATTCCGTCATTTGACGAAGTTAAGAACGATAAAGTGAGCTATGCCAAAGCTCACAAAATACAACACGAAGAGCAAGACCCCATTCGTGGAAAAACAGTAGTTCAAAAACACGGCGACAGATACTTGGTGCAGTTGCCGCCGTCAGCTCCCCTGTCTCAAAAGGAGCTTGATGCGGTGTATGAACTGCCTTATGCTAAAACATATCACCCGATGTATGAATCTATGGGAAAAATCCCTGCAATAGAAGAAGTGCAGTTTAGCTTAACGTCTGTTAGGGGTTGCTTTGGTGCGTGTAACTTCTGTGCCCTTACCTTTCATCAGGGCAGAATTGTACAATCAAGAAGCAACGCTTCTGTTTTAAAAGAAGCTGACGAGCTGATAAAAATGCCTGACTTTAAAGGCTACATCCACGATGTCGGCGGACCTACTGCAAACTTTAAGCACCCATCGTGCGAAAAGCAGTTAAAATGCGGAACGTGTAAGGAAAGACAATGCTTATTCCCCACTCCGTGCAAAAACTTAGACACAGACCACAGCGAGTATCTTGATTTGTTAAGACAACTTCGCAAAAAAGACGGAGTGAAAAAAGTTTTTGTCCGCTCAGGTATCAGGTTTGACTATCTTTTATGCGACAAAAATGATAACTTTTTTAAAGAATTAGTCACACATCACGTAAGCGGTCAGCTTAAAGTTGCCCCTGAGCATATTTCACAAAACGTCTTGCGTTATATGGGAAAGCCAGAACGCAGAGTTTATGATAAGTTTTGCGAAAAGTTTTATAATATAACTAAAGATGCAAAAAAAGAGCAGTATCTAGTTCCCTACCTTATGTCGAGTCATCCGGGAAGCACTCTGTCTGATGCTTTGGAGTTAGCACTTTATTTAAAAAAACACAAGCTAAACCCACAGCAGGTGCAGGACTTCTACCCCACTCCGGGAACTACATCAACGTGTATGTTTTACACAGGGCTTGACCCAAAAACGTTAAAATCCGTGTACGTTGCAAAAACTCCCGAAGAAAAAGCAATGCAACGTGCACTCTTACAATATAAAAATCCATCAAATTATCATTTGGTAATAAAAGCATTAAAGGAATTAGGTCGTGAAGATTTAATAGACACGAGTCCCGAAGCTTTGATAAGACCAAAACACTCAGGAGGAAGCAAAAATGTCAGCAAAAATACTAGACGGCAAGATGCTGTCAGCAAAAATAAAGGACGAACTAAAGAAAGAAGTAGAAAACCTAAAGGCTCAAAACATAAATCCGGCTCTCGCGGTAATAATCGTAGGAGATGACCCCGCGTCTAAAATTTACGTAAAGAACAAAAAGTTAGCTTGTGAATACTGCGGTATAGAGTCATTAGAGTACGCACTTCCCGCAATCACCACACAAGATGAGCTTTTGGCTTTAATAGACAAGCTAAACAACGACAATTCTGTAAGCGGAATTTTGTGTCAGCTGCCGCTCCCTGATGGTTTAGATGAAGAAGCGGTGATTAACGCAATTTCTCCCGAAAAAGACGTTGATGCATTCCACCCCGTAAACGTGGGTAAAATAATGGTTGGAAACTTTGACTTTTTACCTTGCACACCTGCGGGTGTTATGGAGCTTATTAGCTTATCCGGCATCGATGTCAAGGGCAAAAAATGCGTAGTTGTCGGAAGAAGCAACATCGTAGGAAAGCCTATGTCAATGTTACTCCTGCATCAGCACGGCACAGTGACAATTTGTCACTCAAAGACCGCTGATTTAAAGGCTGAAGTAAGTCAAGCCGACATCGTCGTTGCAGCAGTCGGCGTACCTGAACTAATAACCGGCGATATGATAAAGGAAGGTGCCGTTGTAATTGACGTTGGTATGAACAGACTCCCTGACGGAAAATTAGTCGGTGATGTAGAGTTTGACAGTTGTTCTAAAAAGGCTTCGGCTATCACTCCCGTTCCGGGCGGCGTTGGTCCTATGACTATTGCAATGCTTATGAAAAACACAGTAAAAGCTGCACTTTTAAATAAAACAAATTAGGAGATTTGCGTGAAAAATCACGCAAATCTCTGGTGGAATTTATTGCACCGCCGAGAATTCGTGACAAAAGTCACGAAACGGCGATGTGCAAAATTTCCATTATACGCCTTATCTGCCCACGATAAGAGTCGTTCATACTCTATTACTATTTGTGGGCAGAAAGGCTACGGAAATTTATATGCCTGATATTTTAATTGATGTTTCAAATGTCAACGTCGGTCACCTGTTCGGCGACTTTGACGCTAACCTTAAATTAATAGAAAAAGAGCTCGGTGTAAGCATTTTTTCTCGCGGCGGTTCGTTAAAAATTTCAGGAGACGATGGAAACGTCGCACTCTCGGAGCGTGTAATAAATATTTTATGCGATGAAGTTAAAAACAACAAACCCTTAAGCGAGCAAAAAATAGTTTATGCCATTTCACTTGCTACAGAAGGCGATGAAGAAAAATTACGCGACGCTACCGACAGCGATTGCGTCTGCGTAACTTCTAAAGGAAAGCCGATTCGCTCTAAAACCTTAGGACAGAAAAAATATATCGAAGAAATGAACAAAAATTCCATTGTTTTCGGTATAGGTCCTGCAGGTACGGGTAAGACTTATTTAGCTGTTGCAAAAGCCGTAACAGCATTCAGAAAAAAAGAAGTTTCACGAATAATTATTACCCGCCCTGCCGTTGAAGCAGGCGAAAAGTTAGGGTTTTTGCCGGGCGATTTACAAAACAAGGTTGATCCGTATTTGC
>CAZCOF010000027.1:0-16617 GCA_964500095.1 uncultured Oscillospiraceae bacterium | reverse complement strand
CAGCTATCAGGCTTTCATCCTTGCTGTAAAGACCTTTTTTAATCGGGTGTTCTTTTTTCTCAACAGTTACACCCGCCCAGTTACCGACTTTTTCGTTTCTGCCGGTTAAGGCGTTATACATTGTTGTTTTGCCGCTGTTGGGATTTCCCGCTAGTGCAATTCTCATTTTTTCATTCCTCCAATGTTTATATAAATTATTTATCGCAGTTAGTTTAAGCTAACTATATGGCAAAAGTAAAAGTCATCGCTATTTTTGTTTTTTAACAGATAATTATAGCTTCTGCAAGCTGATTGTCAATATTATATCTGCCGTCTTTGATGGAAACTACACAACCGCCATTTTGCCTTGAAACAACTGTAATCGGCTCACCTGTATAGCAGCCCAACGAAAACAAAAACGCATCTAACTCCTCGTCATCTGTTTCAATTTTTTTTATAATGTATTCTTTTTCTAATTCTGCTTCTGCTAAATTCATATATATCACCAAAATTCTTACACTTTTCATCCGATTAGACAAAGCTAACTCTCGTTCAATAAAAAATTAGTCTTGACTAACTATGCTGATTTTACCACATTAGCCAAACCTTGTCAATACGTTTTTTAAATATTTTTTAATTATTCTGCCAACTGCAGTACATCGTCTTCATATTCATATCCATCACGGTCAACATTTGTGTAACTCGACGGAACATCTCCGACAATCACAGCGGATATAATCGGTACTGTAGTTGTAATCTTTTCACTTGTTTTAATTGTCGGCATCAAAACGGAAACATTGGCAGAAACTTCTGCTACTATCTCAAATGCGGTCTGGTTTATTCCCTCTTCGTGAAATCTTGTTTTTATATCTGCATCTGCGTATCCGTAAGGTTTTATCTCAAGCGGAATAACGGGTCCCATACCATATAAAATGTCAATACCTGATAACGTACCAAAGGTGAGTCCTACCTCACTTTTTTTAATTTTTCCTATTGCCTCTGTCGCTTCAATCGCAAGCTCAGATTTTAATTCGGCAGCACGTGCCACATTGCTGGAAAGAGACGAAATTTTTCCACTTTCGTCGTATGTATAATCTACAAGACTATTAATATCTATATTATCACCGCTCAATTTTTCTGCTACCACGCGATTTAGCGTTAAGACACCGATTTGCTTTGCCTGTGCTCTTGCCATACTCACAACAGACGGACGCAAAACACAAAAAATGTAACACAGCGAAATGAATCCTATAGCAAAAAACAGACAAAAAGACAAAATCAAGCCCGCTATTTTTTTCGATTTTTTCGATGCAGACAAAATCCTTTTCGCACCCAGACGCATAACTTGCACCTCAAAATGAAAACAGTTCATTGCATTATATGCAACAAACTGTTTTTCGGTTATTAAAGCATAGCTTTTAATCTTTCGTTTACTTCTGTCAAAAATTCTTCTGTGCCTACTTTTTTCTTGCTCTCAAGCTCAGACAACAAATACAAATCTCCCGTCATTACACCGTCTTCAATTGTCTTTATTGTGGCACGCTCTAGCTTTTTAGCAAATTCACAAAGCTCGGGTGTGTTATCAAGCTCACCGCGCTTATTTAACGCTCCTGTCCACGCAAACAGAGTTGCAACACTGTTTGTAGACGTCATCTCGCCCTTTAAATACTTATAATAATGACGCTGAACTGTGCCGTGGGCTGCCTCGTATTCATAAACTCCATCGGGTGATACCAAGACAGATGTCATCATAGCTAAACTTCCGTAGGCGGTTGCTACCATATCACTCATAACATCGCCGTCGTAGTTTTTACAAGCCCAGATGTAGCCGCCCTCAGAGCGAATAACTCTTGCAACAGCATCGTCGATTAATGTATAAAAATACTCAATTCCTGCGTCAATAAATTTTTCCTTATATTCCTTTTCAAAAATTTCAGAAAAAATATCTTTAAATCTGTGGTCGTATTTTTTAGAAATTGTGTCTTTTGTTGCAAACCACACATCCTGCTTTGTGCTGAGTGCGTAGTTAAAACAGCTTTTTGCAAAGCTTTCAATTGATTTATCTGTGTTGTGCATCCCCTGAATAACGCCGTCGGTGTCAGCAAAATTAAAGATTTCTTCCCTTGTTTCGTTGCCGTCTTTATCGGTTGTGATAAGCTCGCACTTTGTGCCTTTTTCGATTTTCATTTCTGTGTTTTTATATACATCGCCATAGGCGTGACGTGCAATGGTAATGGGCTTTGTCCACGTCGGAATGTACGGCGTAATACCCTTAACTATAATAGGAGTTCTGAAAACCGTGCCGTCTAAGATTGCTCTTATTGTGCCATTAGGGGACTTCCACATTTCCTTTAGGTCGTATTCTGTCATACGTGCTGCATTCGGTGTGATTGTAGCACATTTTACCGCAACGCCGTATTTCTTTGTAGCTTCGGCAGAGTCAACGGTTACTCTATCATTAGTTTCGTTTCGGTATTCTAAGCCTAAATCATAATATTCTGTCTTTAAATCTATATAAGGAATTAATAATATATCCTTTATCATTTTCCAGATAATTCTGGTCATTTCGTCCCCGTCCATCTCGACTAAGGGTGTTCTCATCTGTATTTTTGCCATTTTTATTCTCCTTACTTTGAAAGCTGAACTTTTGTATAATCAAGTAAACCGCCTGCAATTACAATATCCTTTGCGCGGTCCGATAAATCGCAGACACACTCAATGTCTTCACCTGTTGTCTTATTTGTTACAATGATATTTTTACCCGAATTGATTGAATCAATTAAATTTTCACACAAAAGCTCATCGCCCTGATGGATTTTGTCATAATCCGCTTCATTTACAAATGTAAACGGCAAAATTCCTGCATTTATAAGGTTAGAGCGGTGAATTCGTGCAAAAGATTTTGTGATTACAATCTTGACACCTAAATAAAGCGGTGCTAATGCCGCATGTTCACGTGATGAACCCTGACCGTAGTTTGAACCGCCCACAATAATGCTTGAGCCTAAAGATAGTGCTCTTTTGGGGAATTCTTCGTCACAAACCGTAAAGCAATGCTCTGAAATTTTCGGAATGTTTGAACGAAGCGGCAAAATCTTTGCACCAGCGGGCATAATATGGTCTGTTGTAATATTGTCGCCAACCTTTAAAGAACACGCACATTCTATTTTATCAGAAAGAGGCGTAGTCGCAGGATATGGCTTAATGTTTGGTCCGAGTAAAACTTCGATGTTTTCAGCATCTTTAACGCTTGCCGGCGGCTCTATCATATTGTCATTTATTTTAAACTTTTCAGGAATAGATATCTCGGGCATTTCCCCTATAGTTTTCGGGTCTGTCAAAACGCCGGTAATAGCCGAAATTGCCGCAGTTTCGGGAGAAACCAGAAAGACTTGACCATCTTTTGTTCCCGAACGTCCTTCAAAGTTTCTGTTAAAGGTACGAAGTGAAATACCTCCAGAATTCGGAGATTGTCCCATACCAATACACGGACCGCACGCACTCTCTAAAATTCTTGCCCCTGCGTCTATCATATCGTATAACGCTCCGTTTTCAGCAAGCATACCTAAAACCTGCTTAGATCCCGGTGCAATAGACAAAGATACATCGGGGTGTACTGTCTTACCCTTTAGAATGTATGCTACCTTCATCATATCCTGATATGAGCTGTTTGTACAGGAGCCGATACATACCTGGTCAATCTTCATTTCACCGATTTCTTTAATTGATTTTATATTATCAGGAGAATGGGGGCAGGCAACTAAAGGTTCTATTTTTGATAAGTTTATGGTCAATTCCTCGTCATACATAGCATCTTCATCTGCTGACAAATCTTGCCATACATCTTCTCTTCCCTGTGCCGCAAGAAACGTTCGTGTAATTTCATCCGACGGGAAAATCGATGTAGTAGCACCAAGCTCTGCCCCCATATTGGTGATTGTTGCACGTTCAGGTACTGACAATGTTTTAACACCATCGCCACAGTACTCTATAACTTTTCCTACGCCGCCTTTTACGGTGAGCCTTTTTAAGACTTCTAAAATAACGTCTTTAGCTGACGCCCAACCTTCGAGCTTTCCGACTAAATTCACCTTTACGATTTTAGGGTACGTTATATAATACGCACCGCCACCCATCGCAACAGCAACATCAAGTCCGCCTGCACCAATAGCAAGCATACCGATACCGCCGCCTGTCGGAGTATGACTGTCAGAACCGATTAAGGTTTTTCCGGGAGCACCGAAACGCTCTAAGTGAACCTGATGACAGATTCCGTTTCCGGGACGTGAAAAATATATTCCGTGCTTTTTAGCAACAGAGCCGATGAAACGATGGTCGTCAGCATTTTCAAAACCCGACTGTAATGTGTTGTGGTCAATATAGGCAACAGAGCGTTCCGTTTTAACTTGCGGAATCCCCATAGCCAAAAATTCTAAATACGCCATTGTTCCTGTTGCGTCTTGTGTTAGTGTTTGGTCAATTTTGATACCGATTTCTGTATTTTTTTCAAATTTTCCATCTACAAGATGATTTTTCAAAATTTTTTCTGTAAGGGTCAAACCCATAATAACCGCATCCTTTCTCGCTTTTTTCATTGTAGATTATACTACATATAATAAAGCGTGTCAATATAATTTTTGAAATAAATTTAATATTTTATTTCAAAAATGACAAAAAAGAAATCCGTCTTTGGACGGATTTCTTTTTTGTGCTTATATTATTTTACTTTTAAAACAACCTTGCCTGAATTTTGCCCTTTATACAGAATATCATGTGCAGCCTCTGCTTCGGTTATAGGCAGAACCGCGTGTATGGTGGGTTTAACCTCGCCAGTTTCGATTTTAGGGAACACATCTTTTACTAAAGATGCAAGAATTTGAGCTTTAACTTCAGGAGATTTTGAGCGAAGCGTACTTCCGACAATTCTTACATTTCTTACGTAAATGTTTTTTAAGTCAATTTCTGTTTTTTGCCCTGCAAGTGCTGCAATTACAATCCATCTTGCACCATGCGTCAGGCAATGTATACATTTGCCCATAATTTCACCACCAAGACAGTCAATCGCAACATCAACAGACGTACCTTTTTCAAGTTCTTCTTTCAAAACCAAAGAGATATCTTCCTTTGTTGTAACAACAACCCTGTCAGCATTTAAATGTTTTATCGTATCAGCAACTTCATCAGTTAGAACAGTTGTAATTACACGAACACCAAAGGCCTTTGCCATAGGAATTATAACGCTCGCAAGACCTGATGCACCTGCGTTCATAAGCAATGTATTACCGGGCTTTATTTTACCCTCTATAAATAAATTCAAATATGCAGTCGCAAAAGCTTCCGGGATTGCCGCTGCTTCTATCATAGAACAGTTTTTGGGAACAGGCATAAGCATATCATATTTTACAGCCACAAATTCAGCATATCCGCCGCCACCTAAAAGTGCACAAACCTTATCGCCGATTTTCCAGTTTGAATTCTTTTTTGCATCTTCACCTATTTCTTTAATTGCGCCTGAAATCTCAAGTCCCATCCATTCAGGACATCCGGGCGGTGGTGGATAATCGCCTTCTCTTTGCATCAAATCTGCGCGGTTTAGAGCCGCAGCGTGGATTTCCACCAAAACTTCATCCGGTTTGATAACAGGGTCCGCTACATCATCCCATCTTAAGGTCTGATCATCATTTACAAGTATCGCTTTCATTGTCTTTCCTCCCGCAACATTTTAAAATTGTTTTATATAACAGTAATTCATAATCGTAGCTGTAAGGGTTTTCTTTTTCACCTTCAGGGAAATTGTATCCGACAAATTCAAAGATGTCACTTTGTTTTAAAACACTTAAAAAAACTGGCATAGCGTGGCTTAATATGTTAGTGCCGATTAGGGCAACTTTTATTTTTCTCATTTAAATTTCTCTCCAATCAAATTGCACTAAAATCGGAAAATCCTTATCGTTTATAAGCCTTGTATAAACTTCCGCACAGTTTTTTGGCGAATGAACTTCCTTTATCATATCGCTAAAATCAAGTCGGTTATAAGAAATTAACTTCATCACCGATTTTATATCATCGTGATGAGTAAAGTATCCTGGATGTGACTCTACCGCAGGGCGGGCAATTGTGTGTGCACCAACAATTGTAATACCCGGCGAATGTATTTTTCTGTAATAATCTATGGTAAAGTTTTTGTCTCTTGTGCAACCCAAAAGTGCAACTCTTCCGAATTTTGCCATACAGTCGAGCACTCCGTCAAGTCCTGCTCCTACACCTGTTACTTCAATGGCAACGTTTGCTCCGCCGTTTGTTATCTTTTTGACTTTTTCTGAAAAATCTTCTTCAAAGGGAGAAAATACAAAGTCGGCACCGCCTGCGAGCGCATCTTTTCTGCGTTCTTCCACAGGGTCAACCGCAATAACAGGCACAGCACCTGCAGCTTTTAGTAGTCTTACTGCGAGTTGGCCTAAGAGTCCTAACCCCATAACGATTGCAGATTCACCTATTTCAAGACGCGTTTTTCTGATTGCGGCTAAAGGAAATGCTGAAATAAAAGTTATGGACGCTTGTTGAAATGATATATCCTGATCGTCTATTTTAACAACATTATCTTTTTTGACTATATTGTACTTTGAGTGCGTCCCCCAGAAGGCAACAACACGGTCACCTATATTTACATCCGTCACATTTTCGCCAATTTCTACAACTACTCCTGCACTGCTGTAGCCTAAAGCTCTTGGGAAAAATGTTCCCGCCTTTCTTTCTGATGAAACATTCGGATCGCCCGTGATATTTGCTCTTTCCGTTCCCGGACTTATTGTACTGAATTCAGTTTTAACAACAACCTGATCAGCGGACGGAATCTCGTATTCAGCATTTAAAAATTCTGCTGTGTCTTTTTTAGTAAATACAATACGATTATTTTTCAAATAAATCACCTCTTGTTTGTATTATTACATATGGACTTTTTAAAATAAATATATTATAATATAAAAAAAGGGTAATATTCTATAATGCAAAGAGGCGAAAAAACAATGATGAAAACAGCTTTTTTTAATGAGTTTATTTTTCTTAATATAAAATTCGATAAATATCATCATACAGACCAAAGAAAAGGCGCCCCTATGAATTATCTTGCATATATGATAGAAGGCACGGCAAAAATCGTTTCAGAAAATAGGACAATAAACATAAAGGAAGGCGACGTTTTTTATATTCCAAAAAACCTATCATACCAATCTTATTGGTACGGCACAGATGTAATAGATTTTTTGTCATTTGGTTATTTAAGTCTTCATACAAGCGAAAATATAAAAGCAGGACTTCAAACAGTGCCTTGCAGCAAGGAAACTTTAAACAAAATTCTGAAAATCCCGACTAAAGGAAACAATGTAGATTTGAAAGCGTTGTGCCAATTTTATGAAGTTATGGATGAAATAAGTCCGATTTTAGAGTGTTCCTGCGACAATAACGAAGAAATAATTGCCGACAGAATTAAAAAATGTATAACAGATTATCCGCATCTGTCAAACGCTGAAATTGCAAAAAAGTGTGCAATAAGCGAATCATACGTTTATCCTGTTTTTAAAAAAATGACACGACTTACGCCGAACGATTATAAACAAAAAGTCCTGTGCGAAAAAGGTATTGAGCTTTTACTTACAACAAACAAAAAGGTCGAAGAAATCTCGGATATGTTAAAATTCAGTTCAAGCTCATATTTTAGAAAAGTACTAAAAAAGCACACGGGCAGTACACCACGTGAAATAAGAAACAACAAAGGTTTTTAATAAAAAATACCACCCAATTGTTTAACAATTGGGTGGTATTTTTTATTATTTCAAAGATAAGTATTTTTTATTTTTTATAATATAGTCTGCACCCGACAGTACAGTCAAAATAAGATTTATCCACATAAATATATCAACTATCAAGTTCGGGCGGTTTATTAAAAGCGCCAACGTTATCGCAACAAACTGCCACATAGTCTTTGCTTTGCCCCAGATGCTTGCAGCTACCACGTTTCCTTCGGCTGCCGCCGCCATTCTGACGCCTGACACTATAAATTCACGAGCAAGTACCAAAACAGTAACCCACGCACTTACAATGTTTGCCTGTGTTAAAAGTATCATAGCCGCAGCAACCAAAACCTTGTCAGCCAACGGGTCCATAATCTTTCCAAAATCTGAAACCTGATTGTTTTTTCTTGCTAAATACCCATCTAATAAATCCGTTAAAAACGCAAGAGCAAAGATAAGTGCCGATAAAAGGTTAGTAAACCAATTATGTTTTAAGTACATATACGCTACCATAAATATAGGTATCATTACAATTCTTAATAGTGTAAGCTTATTTGGAGTGTTCATTATAAATCCTCCTTTGATTCTACCTGCACGCCTGTGCAGTCATAGTTGTCTGTATCTAAAATTTTAACTCGGACAAATTCACCGATTTCGACCTCGTCTTGTGCTGCAAAATAAACCGTTCCGTCTACTTCTAAAGAGTCCGCCTGACTTCTTCCGAAATACATAATATTTTCTTCATCGTACCCTTCGCAGATGACCTCAACAGTTTTTCCGAGTCGGGCGTTTTGTACTTCTTTCGAAATTTCACTTTGCAGCTGCATCACTTTTTCCTGACGAAAGACTTTCGTTTCTTCGTCTAACTGCTCAGGTAGTTTAGCTGCAGCAGTCCCGTCTTCTGCAGAGTACGCAAAAGCTCCGAGCTTTTCAAATCTTGCCCATTTTACAAATTCTAAAAGCTCATTATATTCTTCTTCTGTTTCACCCGGAAAGCCCGTAATCACTGTTGTTCTTATCGTAAGGTCGGAAATGTTAGCTCTGAGCTTTTTAATCAGTGCTTCTGTTTCCTCTTTAGTGTTTTTTCTTCCCATACGTTTTAGCACACGGTTATTTATATGCTGAATGGGAATGTCCATATATTTAACTACTTTAGGTTCTTTCGCAAAAACTTCAATCATAGAATCCGTGATTGACTCAGGATACATATAATGAACCCTTATCCAATGAAGATTTTCGATTTTTGCAAGCTTGGTAAGCAGTTCTGAAAGCATTTCTCTCCCATCTGTGTCATATCCGTAACGGGTTGTATCCTGAGCAATCAGTATAATCTCACGCACGCCGGCACTTGCAAGTTCTTGTGCTTCTTTTACAACATCGTCTACAGGTCTGCTTCTGTATTTACCGCGAAGTTTGGGTATAATGCAGTATGTACATTTGTTATCACAGCCGTCAGCGATTTTTAAATAGGCAGTAGCTCCCCCTGTTGAAATCATACGGGGAAGATTTTCGGGAATATCATCATCAATATGCCCCCATATTACAGGGTTTTCGCCTTTTTGAACATTTTCTATCACTTCGGCAATTTTGTGATAATCTCCTGTTCCTACCACCGCATCAACTTCAGGGAGCTGTGCTAAAATCTCATCGTGGAAACGTTCTGCCATACAACCTGTCATAATAAGGTAACGGCAATTTTTGCTTTTATACTCTGCCATTTCCAAAACTGTATTTATAGACTCTTCCTTAGCCGAGTCTATAAACGCACAGGTGTTTACTATTAAAATATCAGCTTCGTCGGGATTTACTACAATCTCATAGCCGACATCACCTAAAATACCGAGCATTGTTTCTGTGTCAACTCTGTTTTTAGGGCAGCCCAGCGATACTATGCCGATTTTTGTCTTATTCTTCATCTTCTTTAATCTCAAAATGTGCTCTTGCTTCATTTTGTGCCTGCTGATTAGCCAGGTACTCTTCAGAATTTACATAAGCAACCTTTTCAATGATTTCATCTGTACCTTCGTAGTTTTCAACCAAAATACCGCCTTCGGCTATTTCTGTTGCCGCCGCTGTAATTGCACGTGCACCGTCCAAGGACACACCTGTTTCGGCTGTTTCTTCGCAAATTTTTCTTGCACGCTTTGAAGCGGCAATAACTAAGCTGTACTTACTTCCCGCCTTTTCTAAAAGACTTACAATTGACGGATAAAGCATCATAATATATCAATCCTTTCAAAAAAATATTTACTATTTATATAAAGCCAACAGGTTTCTGTTTCTTGCTATATTACATTTTTCGCCTTTAATTATAGCCAAAAACGCATCTGCCGCGTCTTCTATGACATCATTTACTAAAACATAGTCGTATTTATCAGCCTGAGAAATCTCCCAAACTGCGGTTTCCAAACGCTTATTTATAACATCTTCTGCATCGGTGTTTCTTCCGACCAAGCGGTTTTTTAACACTTCCATCGACGGCGGAAGATTGAATATCAAAACTGCATCAGGGCATTTTTCTCTTATTTTCATTGCACCCTGAACTTCAATCTCTAAGACCACATTTTTGCCCGAATCAAGTAAACGCTCTATCTCGGCTCTCGGTGTGCCGTAGTAGTTTTCGCAAAAGCACGCCCACTCTAAAAATCCATTTTCGGAAACAAGCTCTAAAAACTTCTCCTTAGAATAGAACATATAGTCAACACCGTCTGTCTCACCGTCTCTGGGGGCACGTGTTGTAGCCGAAACCGAAACGCATAAGTCGTCACTTTTTTTAAGTGCCTCTTTTAAAACAGTACCTTTTCCCGAACCCGACGGACCTGAAAAAACAACCAACAGACCACGTGACTTACTCATCGTCTTCGCCTCCCAGCTCTGTCATATCTTCCGCTGCATTTTCATCAAGTCTGTGAGCAACTGTTGACGGCTGAACTGCCGATAATATGATATGGTCGCTATCCATAATAATTACCGCACGGGTACGTCTGCCGTACGATGCGTCTATTAATATTCCGCGATCTCGGGCGTCTTGCACCATTCTTTTAATCGGTGCAGAATCAGGTGATACAATAGCAACAAGTCTTTTTGCTGAAATTACGTTGCCAAAACCGATATTTATTAACTTCATAACGATTTCTCCTTGAATTTATTCAATATTCTGGATTTGTTCTCTTAATTTTTCTATTTCCGATTTTATTTCAACCACACATTTAGCTAAACCGAAATCGTTTGCTTTAGAACCTATTGTGTTGGTTTCGCGGTTTATTTCCTGAACCAAAAAGTCTAACTTTCTTCCGACGGGTTCAGACAGAGCCAGAATCTTTTCAAGCTCTTCAAAATGAGAATTAAGTCGCACCAATTCTTCATCAATGCAAACTTTATCTGCCATCACGCCGACTTCTGTTAAAATTCTTCCTTCATCTGCTTTAAAATCGCCTAAAAGCTCATCAATTCTGGCACGAAGTCTTGCTTCGTACTCTTTTAACATTTCAGGCGAACGCTCGGCAATTTGTGCCACAAGACCTTTGATTGCAGCGGCACGCTCAAGTAGGTTTTCTTTTAATCTTTCCCCTTCGCGCACTCTCATTGCAACAAAATCGTCAACCGCAGGTGCTAAACAAGTCATCACCATTTCCCACGCTTTGTCTTTGTCTTCGTCCTGCTGGCGTGTTACGAAGATGTCTGAAAATCTTGCAAGGTCCGAAATCCCAACATCGTTTCTCAACTCGTAGGTTTCTTTTAATTCTTTTAACACATCATAATAATTTTTTGCTAAAACGTGGTCAACCGTTACCACCTTGTCGTTAGATGTGTAGTTTTCGATATATAAAAATACTTCAACCTTACCGCGTGAAATGTTAGATGCCACGTATTCTTTGATTTTGTCTTCTAAATAACTGTAGGCTCTCGGAACCTTCACTGTTATGTCGCAGTATCTGTGATTTACACTTCGCAAATCTATAATAATTTTTCTGTTTTCGTCTACGTGTTCAAATCTTCCGTAGCCCGTCATACTCTTTATCATAATTTATTCCTTTCTTGCTGATTGCTCCAAATACACCAAAAGAACAGAAATATCAGCGGGACTTACACCCGAAATTCTGCTCGCCTGACCGATTGAAAGCGGCTTTAATTTATTTAGCTTTTGCCGAGCTTCCAATCTCAAGCCTGAGATTTCGTCGTAATTAATGTCTTTGGGAAGCTTTTTGGCTTCTAACTTCTTAAACTGTTCTACCTGTTTATTTTGCCTTTCGATGTAGCCGCTGTATTTTACCAAAATTTCAACTTCTTCTGCCGACTGTGAATCAAGTGTCACTTCAGTTTCTGTAAGTGCCATAAGACTTAAATAATCAAGTTCAGGACGGCGAAGCAAATCGCAAAACTTAGCACCCGATGAAATCGGTGTGGAATTGTGTTCTTTTAAATACGCCAAAACTTTTTCTGACGGCGGTAAAACGATTTTTTCAATTCTTTCGATTTCTTCTTCTATTTTTCTCCACTTTTTCGTAAATTCTTCGTACCTTGCATCGCTGATTAAGCCTATTTCGTGACCTAAAGGAGTCAATCTGTAATCAGCATTGTCCTGGCGGAGAATAAGTCTGTATTCAGAACGTGATGTCATCATTCTGTACGGCTCGTGTGTTCCTTTTGTCACCAAATCGTCAATCAATGTTCCGATATAGCTCGATGCTCTGTCTAAAATGACAGGAGGTTTTCCCTGCACCTTTCTTGATGCGTTAATTCCCGCAATAAGTCCTTGAGCGGCTGCTTCTTCATAGCCTGAGCTTCCGTTAAACTGCCCTGCACCGTATAAGCCGTCAATCTCTTTAAATTCTAAGCTCGCATCCATCTGCGTCGGGTCTGCACAGTCATACTCAATAGCATAAGCTGTACGCATCATTTTTACGTTTTCTAAGCCTTCTATTGAGCGAAGCATCATAAGCTGTACATCTTCAGGAAGACTTGACGACATACCCTGAACATACATTTCTTCGGTGTTTGCTCCCATAGGCTCAATGAACAACTGATGTCGTTCTTTATCCTTAAATCTCACTATTTTATCTTCAATTGACGGACAATATCTGGGACCTATGCCTTCAATTTTTCCGCTGTAGAGCGGTGAGCGGTGGAGATTGTCCATAATTATTTTGTGCGTTTTGGCATTTGTATATGTAAGGTGACAACTTTGCGTATTCTTGCCCGGATCTTTTGTTTCAAAAGAAAACGGCACAATTTTCTCGTCGCCTTCTTGTACTTCCATCTTTGAAAAATCGACTGTTGAGCGATTTACACGTGCCGGCGTACCCGTCTTAAAACGCATAAGACTAACCCCTGCGCGAATAAGTGATGCAGACAGCTCGTTTGCAGGCTGACAGCCGTCAGGACCGCCGCCGTAGGAATGGTCGCCAATGATGATTTTTCCCTTCAGATATGTGCCGCTTGCAACGACAACACACTTCGTCGGATAATATGCACCGACTGCCGTTACAACACCCTTTACACAACCGTCTTTTATTTCTATGTGAATAACTTCTGCTTGCTTCAAATCAAGGTTTTCGCACTTTTCTATAACGTGCTTCATAACTGCCTGATATGCCCGTCTGTCAGACTGAACACGCAGAGAATAAACAGCGGGGCCTTTTCCGCGATTTAACATACGTGACTGCAAAAAGGTTTTGTCTGCCGATTTTCCCATTTCGCCGCCTAAAGCATCAATTTCTCTTACTAAGTGACCCTTTGCCGTACCGCCTATCGAGGGGTTACAGGGCATATTTGCAACTGTGTCAAGATTTAGTGCAAAAACTGCAGTTTTTGCCCCGAGTCTGGCAGAAGCTAACGCCGCTTCAACACCTGCGTGTCCGCCGCCTACGACTACAACGTCATAGCTTTGGGCTAAATACGACGCCCTTTCGGGTAAAACTACCGCTTCTTTTGTATCTTCCATTTAAATCTCCCCAAAAATTGTCATAACCATACTATTCTAATATATTTTACCACAACACGAGTGCAATAGCAAGATTTTTTTGCATAAAAAAACGACCGAATACGATTGATTCAGTCGTTTTTTTTCATAGTACAAACAGATACAATATATTTATTTCTTATGTGAGTAACTATATTTTTATCTCCCATAGTCGAAAACTCAGGGAAGTGCGAAATTCCCTTGCCCAACATCTTGACATACGCTTCTTTTCGTGTCCACACTTCAAAAAATCTCTGCTTGGAAAGACTCATTTTTTCAAACACATAATCCTGTTCATCAGGTGCAAAGTGCTTTTTTGCAACACTTAAGTCAACATCACGAATCCGCTCAATATCAATCCCCACAGGCACATCTGACACGGCACATATTGCAACAGTCCCCGAATGGCTTATGCTAAACTCTGCATTTATGTTTTCGGCATACGGTTTTCCGTTTTTGCCTATACGAAAACGAATTTGTTTTTTATCTATATTAAACTTTTCTGAAAGCATCGTTCTTGCAAGCTCACCCGCCGCAACAGAAAGTTTTTTTGCGGGGTTGCGTTTAATTCTGTCAGCCTTTGCTTTTCTGGTTTCGTCGGAATTTATGTACATCTTTTCAAATTCTTCATCCAACATTTTTGAAACATCATAGTGATAAATTTCTAACAAATCACTCACCTCAAATAAAATTTTACCATATTAAAAATTTTTGTCAACAGAAATTTCTTGTAAAAAGTTTCGTTTCGTGATATGATGATTTTATTAGGGGGTGTTGTTTTGTCAAAGCTCAATCTTACAATCCCCACTCTTTTGGGCACAGAGCAGGTGGTTGCTTTTGAAGTCAAGGAGCTGGGATATGAAATTTCAAAAGTAGACAACGGCACAGTATCATTTGTAGGCGATGAAGAAGCAATCGCCGTTTTAAACGTAAATCTTCGTGCCGCCGAGCGTGTTTTAATTAAACTTTCATCATTTCGTGCGGACACTTTTGATATGCTTTTTGAGGGCGTGCGTGCTATAAATTGGGAAAACTTTTTGCCGCCCGATGCTCAATTTCCCGTTACGGGATATGCACTAAAAAGTGCATTGCACAGCGTTCCTGATTGCCAGTCCATAGTCAAAAAGGCAATAGTAGAAAGGCTGTCAAAAAAATACGGCATCACAGGAAGATTAGAAGAAACAGGCGGAATGTACCCTGTAAGATTTGCAATTATGAAAGACGTTGCCACAATCTACATAGACACTTCGGGTACAAGCCTTTATAAGCGTGGCTACCGCGTTGAAAGCGTACTCGCACCGATGAGAGAAACTCTTGCTTTTTCTATGGTTTCTTTAAGTTTCTGGAAGGGCGACAGACCATTTATTGACCCATTCTGCGGTAGCGGAACAATCCCGATTGAAGCGGCACTTTTTGCCACAAACCGCGCACCCGGAATAAAAAGGCGATTTGTCGCAGAAACGTGGAAAAATTTAATGCCGATAGAATTGTGGCGTGACATCCGCCAAGAAGCTAAGGAAAAAGAAGTCCACGATAGAGAAACCAAGATTTTTGCATCAGACATTGACCCCGAAGCTATAAAAATTGCAAAGCAAAACGCCGAAAATGCAGGTGTTTTAGATAAAATTCACTTCGAAGTAAAAGATGTAGCTGATATTACACCTTTTTACGAAAAAGGCGTGATATGTTGTAATCCCCCTTATGGCGAGCGACTGATGGACGCACGCAGTTGTCAGGCACTTTATCGTACAATGGGTAGAAAATTTGACCAATTCAAAGAAGCTAAAAAGCTCATTTTGACATCGCACGAGCAATTCGAAAAATATTACGGAAAAGAAGCTGACAAAAGACGAAAATTATACAACGGTATGCTAAAATGCTACGTTTATCACTATTTTTAAAACAGGAGAGAGAAGTATGAAAGTTATATTAGTAAACGGAAGTCCGCACGAAAAAAGTACAACTTATGCTGCTTTATCAGAAGTTGCCAAAACCCTTGATAAAAACGGAATAGAAACAGAAATTTTCTGGCTCGGCACAAAACCGATTTCGGGGTGTTTAGGCTGTGCCGGCTGTAAAACAACAAAAAGATGCGTAATAAATGATAAGGTAAATGAATTTTTAGAAAAAGCAAAAGATGCCGACGGCTTTATCTTCGGAACACCTGTACATTACGCTGCAGCATCAGGTGCACTGACTGCCTTTATGGACAGAGCGTTTTATTTAAAGGGCGACCTTTTTGCAGGAAAGCCCGCAGCTACAGTTGTTTGCTGTCGCAGAGGCGGTGCATCAGCCGCATTTGACCAGATAAACAAATACTACCCAATCTCAGGTATGCCAATCGTTCCGTCACAATACTGGAACAGCGTTCACGGCGTAGGCACAGAGCAAGCTCAACAAGACGAAGAAGGTATGCAGACAATGAGAACACTTGGTAATAATATGGCGTGGTTATTAAAATGTATTGACTCAGGAAAGAGCACCGGAATTACATTCCCTGAAAAGGAAAAGCCGTTAAGAACAAACTTCATAAGATAAAAAAGAAGAAATCTGGCGTCTGCCTGATTTCTTCTTTTTTATTGTCTTATGTGGTCTGTGCGTTTTGCTAAGCCCCTTTGGGGCAGACGGAAAACAGTACAGATTGGACAAACTGAACCCGTAGGGGTGTGCCCCGAAGCTGTACATAGGTACAGCGAGCGGTTCAGTTTGTTCGAAACACAAGGCAATAAAAACAAAAGGAATTCGAAACATTCGAATTCCTTCCTTAAGTTTTGTACTACTTTAACTTTGTTTATTTAATTACATAGCTTTATAAAGCCTTTTTTGCCTTGTGTGGTCTGTGCGTTTTGCTAAGCCCCTTTGGGGCAGACGGAAAACAGTACAGAT